>NZ_JARJMT020000110.1 GCF_029335975.1 Tepidimonas sp. | reverse complement strand
GGTGGCCAGCAGCGCGTTGCGGGCGCGCTCGAGGACCCGGCTGCCACCGTGCTGATCCAAATCCGCCAGCACCGCGCTGGCCCAGCTGCACGGCATCTACATCCTCGCCGAAAATGCCAACGGGTTGGTGCTGGTGGACATGCACGCCGCCCACGAGCGCATCGTGTACGAGCGGCTCAAGGCACAATTCGATCGCCTGGACGAGGCAGCCATGCCCAGCCAGCCGCTGCTGATTCCGGCCACCTTTGCCGCTACCCCGCTGGAGGTGGCAACGGCCGAGCGTTGCGCCGAGGTGCTGCAACGCCTGGGCCTGGAGGTGGTGCCGTTTTCGCCCCAGACGCTGGCGGTGCGGGCCGTGCCGGCGCTGCTGGCCCAGGCCGACGCCGTGGCGCTGGCCCGCGCGGTGCTGGCGGATTTGGATCAGCACGGTGGCAGCCGGGTCCTCGAGCGCGCCCGCAACGCGCTGCTGGCCACCCTGGCCTGCCACGGTGCGGTGCGCGCCAACCGCCGCCTGACCCTGGACGAAATGAACGCCCTGCTGCGCCAAATGGAAGCCACGGAGCGCAGCGATCAGTGCAACCATGGCCGTCCGACTTGGCAGCAGCTCAGTCTGCGGGAGCTGGATGCGCTGTTTCTGCGTGGGCGGTGACGAGCGGCCCGTTCTGATTCCCCCTCACCATGCAGACCTCCCCTGCCCGCGCCGAAATGACCCCTGGATGGGTCGTCGTGTTTCTGTCCCTGCTGCTGGGCATTCAGCCGCTGGCGACTGACCTGTATCTGCCCGCCCTGCCTGCGATGACGGCGGCCTTTGCCGCGCCGATGTCGCAGGTGCAGGCCACGCTGACCGCGCTTCTGCTGTCCTTTGGGGCTGCGCAACTCGTCTGGGGGCCGGTGTCGGATCGTTTCGGGCGGCGCCCGGTGCTGCTGGCGGGCCTTGGGGCGTTTGTGCTGGCTGCGATCGGCAATGCGCTGGCGGCCAACATCGAGCAGCTCATCCTCTGGCGCATCGTGCAGGGGGCGGCCATGGGCGCATCGGTGATGGGCGCGCGCGCCATCGTGCGCGACCTGTATGCGCCTGCCGACGGCGCGCGCATGATGTCCAAGGGGCTCACCGGGCTGGGGCTGTTCGCTTGCATCAGCGGCCCGCTGGGCGGCTGGCTGACCGAGCACTATGGCTGGCGCGTCACGCTCGCGGCGCTGGCGGTGTTTTCAGCCGTGTCCCTGGCCCTGGTGCTGCTGCGCTTTCGCGAGACGCTGCCCGCGCCCAACCCGCTGGCCCTGCAACCACGCGAGATGCTGCGCGTCTGGGGCCGCATCGCGCGCCACCCGACCTTTTGGGCCTGGGCGCTGCTGGCTGCGACCTCCTACGGCGGGCTGTTTACCTTTTTGGCGACGTCGTCCTTCGTCTTCATCACCGTGCTGGGCTTGAGCAAGACGCACTATGGCCTGCTGATGCTGTCGATGTCGATGGTGTACATCATCGGGACCGTGGTGTGCCGGCGCCTCATCCCCCGTTTCGGGGTGCGCCGCACGGTGGCGGTGGCAGCCGGCTTCACCCTCACCGGGGGCACGTTGTGCGGCGTGCTGGCGCTGCTGGGGCTGCACACCACCTGGGCCATCATGGGGCCGTTTTATCTGTTCGTCCTGGCACACGGGGTGCACCAGCCGTGCGGGCAAAGCGGCGCGGTCTCGCCCTTTCCGCAAACAGCGGGGGCGGCGTCGGCGCTGGCCGGCTTCGTCATGATGCTGACCGCATTCGGCATGGGCACCTGGCTGGGAGCGAACATGTCCACCGGGGCGGACACAGGGGTCTATCCGTTGACCAACGGCCTGTGGTTTTGGGCCGTGATCATTGCCGCCGTGGCGTGGACCCTGGTGCAGCGCCACGGCGAGGCGCGCCGTGCCCCCGTACCGGCGCCGGGGCCAACGCGATAATCGCGCCCCATGCAGCCCCATCACAGCCCCTCGGCATGCGGCTGGTTGGCGCTGGCGGGTCCCACCGCCAGCGGCAAGACCGCCCTGGCGCTGGCGATCGCCGCGCGCTGGCCGGTGGAGATCATCAGCGTCGATTCGGCCCTGGTCTACCGCGGTATGGACATCGGCACCGCCAAGCCCACCGCGGCCGAGCGGGCCGCCGTGCCGCACCACCTGATCGACATCCGCGACCCGCGAGAAGCCTACAGCGCGGCCGAGTTCGTGCGCGATGCGCGCCGCTTGGTGGCCGAGATCCGGGCGCGCGGGCGTTGGCCGCTGCTGGTCGGCGGCACGATGCTGTATTTCAAGGCGCTGTTCGATGGCTTGGACGAATTGCCACCCGCGCATCCGGCGCTGCGCGCCGCCATCGAAGCCGACGCGCAGCAGCGCGGCTGGCCCGCGCTGCATGCCGAGCTGGCCCGCGTGGACCCGGTGACCGCGGCGCGCCTGCCGCCGACCGACACCCAGCGCATCGGCCGCGCACTGGAGGTGTGGCGTGCCACGGGACAGCCGCTGTCGGCGTTGCAGCGCCGCTGGACCCTGCCAACTGCAGCCGCCGCCCCGCTGCACATCGATGGTTTACCCGGACGGCTGCTGTCGCTGGAGCCTGAGGAGCGGGCCTGGCTGCACCGGCGCATCGACATGCGCTTTGCCGCCATGCTGGCCGAGGGCCTGGTGGACGAAGTCCGGCGCCTGCGCGCGCGGGGCGACCTCGGCCTCGAACTGCCCTCGATGCGCTGCGTGGGCTACCGCCAGACATGGGAAGCCCTGGACGCCGCTGCAGCGCAGGGCGACGAGGCGCTGGACGCAGCAGCGCAACGAGCGCTGTGGGAGCGCGGCTGCGCGGCCACCCGGCAGTTGGCCAAGCGCCAGCTCACCTGGCTGCGATCCATCCCTCAGCGCGAAGTGATCCCCATCGACACCCTGGACGACCCCGTACCCGCCGTGCTGGCGAAGGTTCGCTCGGCCTGGGGGGATGAGGGCAGCGCGCTCAGCTGTTGGCGCACAGACGTGCGCGGGCCTGCGCATACTCGCGCTTGAGACGCGCGACCACTTCGGCCGCCGGTCGCACCGCATCCACGACACCGATGCCCTGGCCGCAGCCCCAGATGTCTTTCCACGCCTTCTTGGCACCGTCGCCAAAGTTCATTTGGCTCGGATCGCTCTCGGGCAGGTGATCTGGATCGAGGCCAGCGGCGCGGATGGACGGCTTGAGGTAGTTGCCGTGCACGCCGGTAAACAGGTTGCTGTAGACGATGTCGTCCGAATTGCACTCGACGATGCACTGTTTGTAGGCGTCGCTGGCGCGCGCCTCGTCGGTGGCGATGAACAGCGAGCCGATGTAGGCGAAGTCCGCCCCCATCGCCTGCGCGGCCAGCACCGCCGACCCCGTGGCCATGGAGCCCGACAGCGCCAGCGGCCCGTCGAACCACTGGCGGATTTCCTGAACCAGGGCGAACGGGCTCTTGGTGCCGGCGTGGCCGCCCGCCCCGGCTGCCACGGCGATCAGGCCATCGGCCCCTTTGTCGATGGCCTTGTGCGCAAAGGTGTTGTTGATGATGTCGTGCAGCACCACGCCGCCCCAGCCGTGCACGGCCTGGTTGACATCCTCGCGCGCGCCCAGGCTGGTGATGACGATGGGCACCTTGTACTTTTCGCACAGCGCCATGTCGTGTTCGAGCCGGTCGTTGCTCTTGTGCACGATCTGATTGATCGCAAAGGGCGCTGCCGGCCGATCGGGATGCGCGGCGTTGTGGGCGGAAAGCGCTTCGGTAATCTCGGAGAGCCACTCATCGAGCTGCGACGCAGGCCGCGCATTGAGCGCCGGCATCGCTCCGGCGATACCGGCCTTGCACTGCTCAATGACGAGCTTGGGGTTGCTGATGATGAACAGCGGCGAGCCAATCACAGGGAATGGCACGCGTTGCAGCACGGCAGGCAGTCGTGACATAGGTCGCTACCTCAAAATGCGTCGAGCGCCATCTCGGCGATGGAAGCGTGGCCGCCTACGATGCTGTCGCGCCAGCCGCTGCAGCGGGTCAGGATGTGGTCGGCGTAGAAACGCGCGGTGGCGATCTTGGCGCGCATGAACGCCTCGTCGCGACCGGCGGCCAGCTCCCGCTGCGCGGCGAGCAGTGCGCGCGCCATCTGCCAGCCCGCCATCAGGTTGCCGGCCAGCATCAGGTAGGGGACGCTGCCGGCGTAGGCGGCCACCGGATCGGCCTTGGCCTGCGCGACGATGAAGCGCACCACCTCCTCATACGCCAGCCGGGCGGCCTGCAGGCGCGCCTGCACGGCGCGCGCTGCCTCGGTATCGCTGGCGGCCAGTTCGGCCTCGGTGGCCTGGACCTGCGCGGCGATGGCCAGTGCCGTCGCTCCGCCATCGCGCGCAGTCTTGCGCCCGACCAGGTCGTTGGCTTGGATGGCCGTGGTGCCTTCGTAGATGGTGAGGATCTTGGCATCCCGATAGTACTGGGCGGCGCCGGTTTCTTCGACGAAGCCCATACCACCGTGCACCTGCACACCAAGGCTGGTGACCTCGTGGCTGATCTCGGTGCTGTAGCCCTTGACCAGCGGAACCATGAATTCGTAGAAGACCTGGTTCTGGCGCCGTGTGGACTCATCCGGATGATGGTGCGCGGCATCGTAGGCGGCAGCGGCCACCGCGGCCATCGCACGGCAGCCTTCGGTCAGGGCGCGCATCGTCATCAGCATGCGGCGCACATCCGGATGGTGGATGATCGGCGCGGCGCCGGCTACACTGCCATCGACCGGGCGGCTCTGGATGCGATCACGCGCATACTGCACCGCCTTCTGATAGGCGCGCTCGGACACGGCAATGCCCTGCACCCCCACGGCATAGCGGGCCGCGTTCATCATAATGAACATGTACTCCAGCCCGCGGTTTTCCTCGCCGACCAGATAGCCCACCGCGCCCCCGTGGTCGCCGTACTGCAGCACGCAGGTGGGGCTGGCCTTGATGCCCAGTTTGTGTTCGATGCTGACGCAGTGCACATCGTTGCGCGCACCGAGCGAGCCATCCGGGTTGACGAGGAACTTCGGCACGATGAATAGGCTGATGCCCTTGACGCCTTCGGGCGCTCCTTGCACACGAGCCAACACCAGGTGCACGATGTTCTCGGCCATATCGTGCTCGCCGTAAGTGATGTAGATTTTGGTGCCAAAGATCTTGTAAGTGCCGTCGGGCTGCGGCTCGGCGCGCGTGCGCACCAACGACAGGTCGCTGCCGGCCTGCGGCTCGGTCAGGTTCATGGTGCCGGTCCAGCGCCCCTCGATCATCGGTGGGATGTAGGTGGCCTTCTGCGCCTCGCTGCCGGCGGTCAGCAGCGCCTCGATGGCTCCGTCGGTCAGCAGCGGGCACAGGGCAAAGCTCAAGTTGGCGGCATTGAGGATCTCGCCGCAAGCCGCCCCGATGGTTTTGGGCAGGCCTTGCCCCCCAAATTCGGTGGGGTGCTGCAGCCCCTGCCACCCACCTTCGGCGTATTGGCGAAAGGCATCGGCAAAACCTGGGGTGGTGAACACCTGGCCGTCCTGCCACCAGGACGGGTGCTTGTCGCCCTCCCAGTTCAGGGGGGCGATGACTTCCTCGTTCAGGCGCGCGCACTCCTCCAGCACGGCCTGGGCGGTCTCCAGGTTGGCCTCCTCGAAACCGGGCAACTGTGCGATCTGGTCCAACTGCGCCAGGTGCTCCATGGCAAAGAGCATGTCCTTGACGGGGGCCTTGAAGGTCATGGGGGTCTCCTAGGGCAAAAAAGGGCATCCCTGGGATGCCCGTTTGTCGGTGGCCGAATCAGAGGGCCTGCACCAACTCGGGGACGGCTTGGAACAGATCCGCCTCGAGGCCGTAATCGGCCACGCTGAAGATCGGCGCCTCTGGATCTTTGTTGATCGCGACGATGACCTTGGAATCCTTCATGCCCGCCAGATGCTGAATAGCGCCGCTGATGCCCACGGCGACATAGAGCTGGGGCGCGACGATCTTGCCGGTCTGGCCGACCTGCCAGTCGTTGGGTGCGTAGCCCGCATCGACCGCCGCGCGGCTGGCACCAATCGCCGCCCCGAGCTTGTCGGCCAGCGGGGTGATGAGTTCGTTGAATTTCTCGGCGCTGCCCAGCGCTCGACCGCCCGAAACGATGACCTTGGCGGCGGTCAGTTCGGGGCGGTCGCTCTGAGCCAGTTCGCTCTTGACGAAGGTGCTCTTGCCGGCATCGGCCACCGCCGCCACCGATTCGACCGTGGCCGCGCCACCCGTGCCCGCTGGATCGAAGGCCGTGGAGCGCACCGTGATCACATGCTGGGCGTCGCTGCTGTGCACGGTGGCGATGGCGTTGCCGGCGTAGATGGGCCGCTCGAAGGTGTGTACATCGACCACTGCGGTGATGTCGCTGAGCTGCGCGACATCGAGCTTGGCCGCGACCCGCGGCGCCACATTGCGCCCGCCCGCGGTGGCTGGAAAGAGGATGTGGCTGTAGCCAGCCGCCAGAGCCAACACCTGTGCAGCGACGTTTTCGGCCAGGCCGTGCGCCAGCGCGGGCCCGTCGGCGTGCAGCACCTTGGCCACACCCGCGATCTGGGCAGCGGCCTGGGCAGCGCCAGCGGCCTGATGGCCCGCCACCAGCACATGGATGTCCCCGGCGCCGGCGGCCTGCAGCTCGAGCGCGGCGCCCACCGTATTGAGTGTGGCTCCCTTGAGGGAGGCGTTGTCGTGTTCGGCGATGACGAGAATGGTCATGGCGGCGTGTCCTTTCCTCAGATGACCTTGGCTTCGTTCTTGAGCTTGTCGACCAGCGTGGCGACGTCGGGCACCTTGATACCGGCGCTGCGCTTGGGCGGCTCGGCGACTTTCAGCGTCTTCAGGCGCGGCGCCACATCCACCCCCAGATCGGCGGGCTTGAGGGTCTCGAGCGGCTTTTTCTTCGCCTTCATGATGTTTGGCAGCGTGACGTAGCGTGGCTCGTTGAGGCGCAGGTCGGCGGTCACAATGGCGGGCAGCGAGAGCTTGAGGATCTCCAGCCCACCGTCTACCTCGCGCGTGACCTCGACCGTATCGCCCTGCACCTCGACCTTGGAGGCAAAGGTCGCCTGCGGCAGATCGGCCAACGCGGCCAGCATTTGACCGGTCTGGTTGGCGTCGTCGTCGATGGCCTGCTTGCCCAGGATCACCAAGCCCGGGGCCTCCCTGTCCACCAGCGCTTTGAGGATCTTGGCCACGGCCAGGGGTTGCAGCTCCTCGTCCGACTCGACCAGGATGGCGCGGTCGGCGCCGATGGCCATGGCCGTGCGCAACGTCTCCTGGCACTGGGCCACGCCGCACGACACCGCCACCACCTCGGTGGCAACGCCCTTTTCCTTCAGGCGCACGGCCTCTTCGACGGCGATCTCGTCGAAGGGGTTCATACTCATTTTGACATTGGCGATATCGACGCCGGTGCCGTCGGCCTTGACCCGGACCTTGACGTTGTAATCGACCACGCGCTTGACGGGGACGAGGATCTTCATGCTTGCTCCTGTGGGTGGTGGGACAGTGACGCCGACTTTACGTTTACGTCAACGTCAACTGAGCGCATTGTGAAAAAAGCGGGAGTTCTACAAAAAACGAACGACCGTTCGTTTTTCAGATTATAGGCGGTCGCGCACCGCCTCACAAGCCCCGCACATGCAGCACGCGCTGCGGGTACGGGATCTCCACCCCGTGCTCGCGAAACAGCTCCAGGATGCGCAGGTTGATCGCCGAGCGCAGGCCGAGCTGGCCGTTTTCCGGGTCGGCGATCCAGTACCCCAGCGTAAACTCCAATCCATCGGCACCGAAAGTCGACAGTGCTACCAGCGGGGCTGGGTCTCGCAGCACGCGCGGCTGCTCCAGTGCCGCCTGCTCCAGCAGCCGGCGCACCAGCGCCACGTCGCTGTCGTAGGCCACGCCAACCGCAGTGGACTGCCACACCTTGGGGTCGGACAGCGAGAGGTTTTCCACCCGCTGCGTGATCAGGATTTCGTTCGGCACGATGGATTCGCGCCCGCTGATGGCGCGGATCACGGTGTAGCGCGCCTTGATGTCGGCTACCACACCCTCGAAGGTATCCAGCCGCACCATGTCGCCGATGCGCATGCTGCGCTCGGTCAGGATCACGAAGCCACTGACATAGTTGGCCGCCAGCTTTTGCAAGCCAAAGCCGATGCCCACGCCAATGGCGCCGCCCAGCACCGACAGCGCCGTCAGGTCGATGCCCACTGCCGACAACGCCAGCATCAACCCGACGAACAGCAGCAGCGCGCGAGTCGCGTTGCTGGCGGCTTTGCGCAGCGACAGCGACTCGCCCGTGGCATCGCGCAGCAGCCGCGCCTCGATGGCCGACGAGACCCACAGGGCCACGATGAGCACCGCGCCGGCCGACAACAGCCCCTCGATCAGCGTGCGCACCGACAGCGTCGTGCCGCCGAATTTCCAGGTGATCTGATCCAGCTCGACCAGCACCACAGGCAGCAGCCCAGTGATCCACGCCACCGCCGCCAGCCACGCCAGCCACGAGACGGTGCGCTCGACGGGCCTGAGCCACGCCGCGCCCTTGAACGCCACCTCCAGCACCTTGACGCCAATGCGAATGACCACCAGCGCGATGAGGGCCGGGATCACCACATGCCACACCGCGCGCGGCGCCCACAGCAGCGTCAGCGCACGTGCGCCATAGGCCAGCACCAGCAGCAGCAGCGGAAACAGCACGCCGTCGATGCCGCGGTGACCAAACCATATCGAGCGATCTGCGTCCGGGTTGAAAGCGGGCTGCAGCGCCCGCACCACGAGCCAGGCCACGCCGACGCACAGCGCCAGCGCCGCCAGCTCCAGCAGCGCGCCGGGCTGCGCGAAGGTCTGCAGCCAGGAGCCGAGGTCGTCGATCGGGGCGGGTGCAGCGGGGCGGGCCATACGCGTCAGCCTCCACTGCGCCAGGTCGGCGCGCGTTTGTCGATGAAGGCCTGTACCCCCTCTTGCGCCACCTCGTGCATCATATTGCAGGCCATGGTCTGGCCCGCAAGCTGGTAGGCGGCTTCGATACCGGTCTCGCGGTGCTGATAAAACACCGCCTTGCCCATCGCAATCGCCTCGCGTGGCTTGGACAGGATCGCGACCACCAACCGCTCCACCTCGGTGTCCAGCGTATCCAGCGGCACGACGCGGTTGACCAGCCCACGCCGGTGCGCCTCTTCGGCGCTGATGAACTCGCCGGTCAGCAGCATCTCCATCGCCACCTTGGCCGGCACATTGCGCACCAGCGGCACGCTGGGCGTGGCGCAGAAGAGCCCGACGTCGATGCCGTTGACGCCAAAGCGCGCCTCCTGCGCCGCCACCGCCAGGTCGCACTGCGCCACCAGCTGACAGCCGGCCGCGGTGGCCAGCCCCTGCACACGCGCAATCACCGGCACCGGCAG
>NZ_JARJMT020000186.1 GCF_029335975.1 Tepidimonas sp. | reverse complement strand
CAGCCAGTCGTTCAAGGGCCGAGCGGGGGACCACAGATAGCCCTGAGCCCGTGGCACGGCGCGGGCAGCCAAAAAAGCGCGCTGCGCCTCGGTTTCCACGCCTTCGGCCAGCAACTCCAAGCCCACCGCATGGCCGAGTTGAATGAGGGATTCGATCAAGGCGTCGGCTTGCGGCGAAGTACCGATGTCGCGCACGAAACTCGCGTCGATTTTGAGGACGTCTAACGGCAAAGACCGCAGGTACGCCAAGGACGCGTAACCCGTACCAAAATCGTCCACCGCCAGGCGCACGCCATGGGTTTCCAGGCGTTTCAGGCGTTCTCGCGCTTCATCGCTATCCAGCAAAACGCTTTCGGTGATTTCCAGCTCCAATCGGCGAGCAGGCCAGCCACTCCTGTCGAGCCGCCGCAGTACCTGGGCGTCGAAATCGTCTCGCTGAAGCTGCAGTGCCGAAACATTGATGGCCAGCCGATCCAGCGTCCAGCCGGCGGTGTCGAGTTGCTGTCCATGTTCTATGGCCAAATCGAGCACGAGCAAGCCCAACCGCTCGATCAGGCCACCGTCTTCAGCCAAGGGGATGAATGTCGATGGTGGCACCCAGCCCCAACGGGGATGGTTCCAGCGCATCAACCCCTCCGCCGCGACGATCCGCCCGTCTCGCAGATCGACTTGGGGCTGCCACCACAGCTCGATCTTGCGCTCCTCGATCGCATGCGCCAGCGCTTCACGCATCTCGCGCGCCTCGTTGGTGCGCTGGGCAAAGCCGGCCTGATACATTTCGATGCGCGCACGGCCCGTTGATTTGGCACGATGCATGGCCACGCTGGCGCAGCGCAGCAGGGCCAGTGCGTCCTGGCCATCACGCGGTGCCAGGCTGATACCGATGCTGGCCGAAATATGGAAGCGGTGCCCGTCGATGTCGAACGGCGGCTCCAGAGTCGCCAGCACGGCGCGCGCACTCTGCAGGGCACTGTCAGAGGTGACTTCTTCCAGAACGAGAACGAACTCGTCTGCGCCGAGCCGCGCCAGCGTGTCTCCGCCGCGAAGCTGTCTGGACAAACGCTGGGCCACTTGCACCAAAAGCGTATCCCCGCACTCGTGTCCCCAGCCTTCGTTGATTTCCTGAAAGCGGTCCAAGTTCAAGTAACACACCGCCATAGAGGCGCCGCGCCCAACCGATCGAGCCAGCGCGCGGGGGATACGCTCGAGCAGGAGGCGACGATTGGGCAAATCGGTCAGCGGATCGTGCAGCCCGACATGCACGAGCTTTTGCTCTGCCGCGCCGAGCGCTTGGACTTCGCGCTGCAGTTGCGCTTCGCGGCGCTTGAGTTGGCGATGAAAGATACGCAGTCGGCGCCGGGAGTCGTTCAACGAGCGCGCCAAGACATTCAGCTCGGCGATGGTCCAGTCTGTGCGCACGAGCTGGATGGCAGACGATTGTCCGACTTCGCGTGCGGCAGCAGCGAGATACTCTACGGGCTCGACCAGCCGCCGTGCGCTGCGTCTGGCCAGCCACGCTGCCCCGAGCGCAGCCGCCGCGCCGAACACGCCCAGCATCGCCAGCCAGCGCACCAGATCGGGGACGAAATCTCTCCAAGGAGCAGCCAGCCACAACACGAACGCGTGATCCCCTAAGGTCACTGCGCGCGGCGCCACCAGCCAGCGATTATCCAGCGGCCCGACTGCTCGCGTCCGCTGGGTGGGCTCAGTGGTCCCCGAACTCAGACCAGCGGATGACAGCACTTGGCTCAGGATGGGATGCGCCACGTCGTCGACGCGAGGCAATCGCCAGCCCCCTTCAGATGTCGGCTGTAAAGCCAGGGCCGCATGGGACTGTCCCAATACCCGCCCCTGCTCATCGATCACGAGGGCCACGCTGCGCGGACCAATGGGCAGGGCCTTGGTGAGCGCATCGATTTCATTGGCCCGCAGGTCAAAGCCCACGGCCCAAAACGCACCGCCTGCATCTTGCCAGGCCACGGCAGCCGTGATCCCCGGCTCGCGAGTGGTAAAGAGTACGTACGGATCGGTCCAGCGCACGGAACCCGGCGCGTCCAGCGCCAAGCGATACCAGGGCCGCTCACGTGGATCGTAGGCCAGGCGCTCACGCCACCCGCGCAGCACTCGCCCCTGCTCGTCCAGGGCGAAAAATTGATGCTCGTCGCCCCAGCGGCCTCGATCCGTCAGGCGCACCAACCACTCTCGCTGTTCGGACCGCCACAACATGAGCCAGCCCTGACCGGCATCGTTGCCCACCACGATCGAGGTCACCAAGGGCATGGCTTGCATGGCCCGGCGGGCCCGCTCGATGAACGGACGGGGCTCATCGACCGACACGGGCTGCAGCTGCAAAGCGTGCCCGAATATCTGCAAGGCCGCAGGAGCCGAACCCAATTCCGCCTGTAAGCGCGCATCGGCCTCTTTGGCAAACGAATCGAACGCGTTGCTGGCCGCCTGCTCGGCCATGGGCCAGACGATACCCGCCGCGACCATGACGGACATGACGGCGATCAACCCCAGCGCACCGCTGATCAGTCGTCGGCCCAAAAACCTTCGAAAGGGCAGAGCGCGCGCCGCTGCGGCCGATTGGTTGGCTGAACTCGGCAACGTCATGGCGCAGCCGCGGGAACACCTGTGCTAATCGAGCAACCCAGTCAGAGGCAGATAACGCACCGTGTCGCCGTGCGCAATCACACCGCCAGCCGGGTTGTCCACCAAACCGTCCGCCCAGGCCACCGAGGTCAGGACCGACGAGTTCTGATTGGGGAACAGATCCAATCCGCCCGCGCTGTTGCGCCGCACCCGCAAAAATTCTCGGCGCTTGTCGGCGCGCGGCCAGTCGAAATGCGCCACCATCGGCAGCGCGGGCGGGAGCGTCGGCGTCGCCGTCGCTCCGCCCAAACGCAGTAAAAATGGCCGAGCCAACAGAACAAAGGTCACGAAACTGGACACTGGATTGCCCGGTAGCCCCAGAACATGGCACCGCCCGTGCCCTGCGACGTGCACCCGGTCGATCCAACCATGGGCAAACGGCTTGCCGGGCTTCATGGCGATCTGCCACAGCTCCAGTGCCCCCAAAGCCTGCACCACCGGCTTGACATGGTCTTCTTCGCCCACCGAAACCCCGCCAGTGGTGAGGATGACATCGTGGTCGCGGGCCGCTTCGGTCAAAGCGGCTTGGGTCGCAGCACGGTCGTCTGGGATGCGGTCCAGAACGGTCACCTCGCATCCCAGCCGCCGCAGCATCGGCTCCAGAAAATACCGGTTGGAGTTGTAAATCGCCCCAGGCGGCAGGCGATCGGCTGGCCGTTCGCCCGGCTGGATCAACTCGTCCCCGGTAGATGCCAACGCTATTCGCAGGCGGCGACGCACCCGCAAAGTCGCGCTGCCGATGGAGGCGGCTAGACCCAAATCGGCAACCGACAGGCGTGTGCCCGCTGGCAGCACGATCGCCCCCGCGCGCACATCCTCCCCACGATGACGCACCCATTGTCCCTCGGCAGGGACGGCACCCAAGCGCACCCAACCGTAATCGGCCCTGACCGTGTCCGCATCTTCCGGGGGGTCGGCGGGCGACGCGTCCTCTTGCATGACGACGGCGTCGGCACCCGCCGGCATGGGCGCGCCGGTGAATAGGCGGGCGACCGTGCCCGGGGCCAGCGCGCAGCCCAACTGCCCGGCCGCAATGCGCTGCACCACCGGCAAAGGTCGTCCACTGGCCAGGGCGCGGGCGACGTCCTCGCGCCGCACGGCATAGCCGTCCATCTGGCTGTTGTCAAAACCCGGCACATCCAGGGGCGAAACCACATCTTCGGATAAGATTCGACCAGCCGCCCCAGCTGTGGGGACCGTCTCGGTCTCCGTGACCGGATCGATGGCAGCCAGCAGACGTTCCAGCGCGTCTTCAACCCTCATCAGGCCCGGGCGGGCAGGCCCTGCGGCAGGTGTTGTGGCTTTCCCATTCATTCACACGCTCCTCCATCCGCGCAGGCGGCAACGATGCAGTCCTTGACCCGCTCGACGTCCGCCGGCAACACCTGCACCCGCTTGGGCAACGACTCGATTCCAGCAAATTTTGCCGGACGCTCCGGTTCGCGCCCGACCGCTTCGACGATGGTAGCGGCGAACTTGATGGGCAGCGCCGTCTCCAACACGATCATCGGCACACCCGGCCGCAGCTGCTCGCGTGCCACCTTGACGCCATCGGCGGTGTGCGGATCGATCAGCATCGCGTGTCGTTGCCACACGTCGCGGATCGTCTGTAGCCGGTTGGCGTGGACGCTGCGCCCGCTCGCAAAGCCAAATACCTCGCGCACCTGCGCAAAAGCTGGGTGCGCCGACAGGTCGAAGCGCCCGTGGCGCGCCAGCTCCTCGGCGAACAGCCGGCGTGTCTGCTCGGCATCACGCCCCAGCAAGTCGAAGACGAAGCGCTCAAAGTTGCTCGCCTTACTGATATCCATCGACGGGCTGGAGGTCTCGTAGGTATGCGCACTGTCACGCACGCGGTAAATTCCGGTGCGAAAGAACTCATCGAGCACGTCATTCTCATTGGTGGCCACGACCAGTCGCTCGATCGGCAGCCCCATCATGCGCGCGATGTGCCCGGCGCAGACGTTACCGAAATTGCCGCTCGGCACCGTGAAACTGACGCGCTGGTCGTCATGCTCGGTCGCCTGAATCCAACCCGCCACGTAGTACACCACCTGCGCCAGCAGCCGCGCCCAGTTGATCGAGTTGACGGTGCCGATGCGCCAGCGGCGCTTGAAGTCCAGATCGGCGCTGACTGCCTTGACGATGTCCTGACAGTCGTCGAACACGCCCTCGATCGCGAAATTGTGGATATTCGGATCCTGAAGGCTGTACATCTGGGCCTGCTGAAACGGACTCATGCGTCCGTAGGGACTGAGCATGAAAACCCGGATGCCGCGCTTGCCGCGCATCGCGTACTCGGCGGCGCTGCCGGTATCGCCACTGGTGGCCCCCAGGATGTTGAGGGTCTCGCCGCGACGCGCCAGCTCATACTCGAACAGCTGGCCGAGCAGCTGCATCGCCATGTCCTTGAACGCCAGCGTCGGCCCGTTGGACAGCGCCTCCAACCACAGGCCGTTTTCCAGGTGGCGCAGCGGCACGATCTCGCCTGTGCCGAACACTTCGGCGGTGTAGGTGCGCCGCAGCAGGGCACGCAAATCGTCGGCGGGGATATCGTCAATGTACAGACGCAGAATCTCGAACGCCAACTCGGCGTAGCCCTGCTCATGATAGGCGCGACGCAGACGCGCTAGGTCCTGCGCATCCAGCCGCGGGTAGTGCTCGGGCAGATACAACCCCCCATCCGGGGCCAACCCTTCCAACAAAATGTCGCTGAAATGGCGGCGTTCGGGGTGGCCGCGCGTGGACAGGTACCGCATCAGGCGAGCTCCTCCTTGCGGATGCGCACGATGGGCGCCAGCACCGTCGGCAGCGCCTGCATCACTGCCAGTGCCGCATCCATCGCACCTTCGGTGGTGTCGTGCGTCAAAATGATCAGGTCAGTCTGGGTGCTGCCCTCGCCGCCCACTTCGTCGGCCTCGCGCTGCAGCACGGCGTCGATACTGATGCCGGCGCGCGCCAAAATGCCAGTGACCTCGGCCAGCACGCCTGGCTGGTCCGCTACCCGCAAACGCAGGTAGGATCCGGTGACCACCTGCGCCATCGGCACCACGGCCAGGTCGCTCATCGCATGCGGCTGGAATGCCAGATGGGGCACACGGTGCTGTGGATCGGCGGTGTGTAGGCGCGTCACATCCACCAGATCGGCGATGACGGCGCTGGCGGTCGGCTCGCTGCCCGCACCCTTGCCATAGTACAGCGTGGTGCCCACCGCATCGCCCTGCACGACGACGGCATTCATCGCTGCCTCGACATGGGCAATGAGCCGTTTGGCCGGCACCAGCGTCGGATGCACACGCAGCTCCACGCCGCCGACCACCCGCTTGGTGATGCCCAACAGCTTGATGCGGTAGCCGAGCTGCTCGGCGTAGCGGATGTCGGCGGCCTGCAGCTTCGTGATGCCCTCGACATAGGCCTTGTCGAACTGCACCGGAATGCCGAAAGCCAGCGCACTCATCAGGGTCGCCTTGTGCGCGGCATCGATTCCCTCGATATCAAAGGTCGGGTCGGCCTCGGCATAGCCCAGCCGCTGCGCCTCTTTTAGCGCGACATCGAAATCCAGCCCTTTGTCGCGCATCTCGGTCAGAATGAAATTGGTGGTGCCATTGATGATGCCGGCCACCCATTCGATGCGATTGGCGGTCAGACCCTCGCGCAGCGCCTTGATGATCGGGATGCCGCCGGCCACCGCCGCCTCGAAGGCCACCATCACGCCCTTGGTTTGCGCGGCGGCAAAAATCTCACTGCCGTGCACCGCCAACAACGCCTTGTTGGCAGTGACCACATGCTTGCCCGCCTCGATTGCCTCCATCACCAGCTGGCGTGCGATGCCGTAGCCACCGATGAGCTCCACGACGATGTCGATGGCAGGGTTAGCAATGACCGCGCGCGCATCGGCCACGACCTGCGCCGCATCGCCCACGATCGAGTGCGCGCGCTCGGTGTCCAGGTCGGCCACCATCGTGATCGCGATGCCACGGCCGGCGCGGCGGCGGATTTCTTCTTGATTGCGCTGCAGCACGCGAAAAACGCCGCTGCCGACGGTGCCGATGCCCAGCAGGCCGACTTGGATGGGGGGTAGATTGCTCATGGTCACGGTTGCCAAGGTCAAAAAAAACCGAGAGTTGTCGACCCTCATTCGGAGCCATAGCGGCGCCGCAGATGGCCCAAAAATCGCGCGATGCGTCCGATTGCCTCGGCCAGGTCATCCTCATGCGGCAAAAACACCAGCCGGAAGTGGTCCGGCGTCGGGTAGTTGAAGCCGCTGCCCTGCACGATCAGCACCTTCTCCTCGGCCAGCAGGTCGTAAGCCAACTGTTGGTCGTCCTCGATCGGGTAGATCTGCGGATCCAGGCGCGGGAACATGTACAGCGCCGCTTTGGGCTTGACGCAACTCACGCCCGGGATCTCGGTCAACAGCCGGTGCGCCAGATCACGCTGGCGGCACAGCCGCCCGCCTGGCGCCACCAGGTCGTTGATGCTCTGGTAGCCGCCCAGCGCGGTCTGGATCGCCAACTGCCCCGGCGTGTTGGCGCACAGTCGCATCGAGGCCAGCATGTTGAGGCCCTCGATGTAGTCCTTGGCGCGGCGCTTGTCGCCCGAGACGATCATCCAGCCGGCGCGGTAGCCGCACGAGCGGTAGTTCTTGCTCAGGCCGTTGAAGGTCACGAACAAAAGATCATCGGCCAGCGACGCGATCGAGGTGTGGGCGTTGCCGTCGTAGAGCACCTTGTCGTAGATCTCGTCGGCAAAAATGATGAGCCCGTGCCGACGCGCCAGATCCACAATGGCTTGCAGCACGTCCACCGAATACAGCGCGCCAGTCGGGTTGTTCGGGTTGATGACCACGATACCCTTGGTGCGCGGCGTGATCTTGCGCGCCATGTCGTCCAAGTCTGGGATCCAGCCGTTGGCCTCGTCGCACCGATAGTGCACCGGCGTGCCGCCCGACAGCGACACCGACGCCGTCCACAGCGGATAGTCCGGCGCTGGCACCAGAATTTCGTCGCCGGCGTTGAGCAGCGCGTTCATGCTCATCGTGATGAGCTCGCTGGCCCCGTTGCCAAGGTAGACATCGTCCACCGTCACGCCGGCGATGCGCTTTTCCTGCGTGTAGTGCACGATCGCCTTGCGCGGCGCGAACAGCCCCTTACTGTCGGTGTAGCCCGCTGCCTGCGGCAGGTTGCGGATCATGTCCTGCACGATCTCGTCGGGTGGCTCCAGCCCAAACACGGCCAGATTGCCAATGTTGAGCTTGATGATCTTGTGCCCATCCTCCTCCATCTGGCGGGCCTTCTCGAGCACGGGCCCACGGATGTCGTAGCAGACGTTGGCCAGTTTGGCAGACTTGTGGATCACGGTGGAAGACATGGCGCTTGAATCGGGATCGGGGCGGCGCGAATGCCGCCACAAAGGGGGCGGGCCTATAATTTCACCACAGTTTGCCGGTCATTCCTGGCGACTGTGCCCGCCATGAAGTTTCAGCCCGACCGCATCGACACCTTATCCATACAGGCCCACGGCCCCGGTTGGGTGGTGGTGGGTGGCCAGCGGTACGACAGCAGCATCGTCGTCAGCGCCAGCGGCCGACTGCGGGCATGGGACTGCCGCCGCCACGCGGAACTCACGGCCCAGCACTTCGACCAGCTGGCCGCCGACGCACCCGAAGTCGTCCTCTTTGGCAGCGGGCAGCGGCTGCGTTTCGTGCCTCCGCCCCTGTTGCGGGGCCTGATCGAGCGCGGCATCGGCGTAGAGACCATGGATACCATGGCCGCGGCCCGCACCTACAACATTCTGGCGGGTGAGGGCCGACGGGTGGTCGCCGCCTTGTTGATTGACGTCTCCGAGTTGGTCTGAGAGCCCACCGCAATGCGCTAAAATACCGGGGGGTTCGGCGGTTCCTCGCGGACCCACTCGATCATCCAAACACGCAGGGGAATTACTTCATGGCCGTCGTCGTCAATAAACCGATTCCAGAGTTCGAAGCCCAAGCGACCGGCGGCATCAAAGTCACCCACCAATCCCACCTTGGCCAGACGCTGGTCCTGTACTTCTATCCCAAAGACCACACCCCCGGCTGCACGACCGAGGCGCTGCAGTTTCGCGATCAGTACCAGGAGTTTATCGCGGCAGGGGCACAGGTGCTCGGTGTTTCACGCGATAACCTTAAATCGCACGAAGACTTCAAGGCGAAGCTGGAACTGCCGTTCGACCTGATCGCCGACACGGAAGAGAAAATGTGCCACATGTTCGGCGTCGTCAAGAACAAGATCATGTACGGCAAAAAGGTCAAGGGCATCGAGCGCAGCACTTTTTTGATCAGCCCCGAGGGCATCTTGCTGCAAGAGTGGCGCGGCATCAAGGTCCCTGGTCATGTGGACGAGGTCCTCAAAGCCGTCAAGATGCTCAAGAAAGTGGCTTGAAGCTGACAGACTGATCGCCCACCGACCCCAACGACCAGCCGCCCCATGGGCGGCTGCGCTTTTTCTGGCATGATCACCGCATGCCATTGCCTCCGCCTCCCAGCCGCAAGGCCGATCGCGTCGATCTCAAAACAGCCTCCCGCGCCGCAGCAACTCGACCGCCCAAGTCGGCAGCCGACACCGTTGCCACACCGCCTCCTGCACCCTCTGCAGCAGCCGCCAGCATCCCCCTGCCCGCTGCCGCTCCCCCAGCGCGCCCCCGACGCACGGGTCAACGCAAGGGGGCATCCTCCATGAGTGAGGCATCTGCCCGCTCGGCGCCGTCCCTCGCCACCGCGCCCGCCCCCATTACCGCGGCAGCGGCCCCCACTGCGCGGCGCCGCTCCCGCCATACAGGCCAAAAGCGCCTGTTCGTGCTCGACACCAACGTGCTGATGCACGATCCGAGTTGCCTGTTCCGCTTCGAGGAACACGACATCTTCCTGCCGATGATCGTGCTGGAAGAGCTGGACAACAACAAAAAAGGCATGAGCGAGGTCGCGCGCAACGCGCGCCAGGCCAGCCGCACGCTCGACGCGCTGGCCGCCAGCGCCAACGGAGACATCCGCCACGGACTGGCCCTTGCCACTCTGGGCAACGGCGAAGCCACCGGCACACTGTTTTTCCAGACGGAACTGCTGCCGCATGCGCTGCCCGACGAGTTACCGCAGGGCAAGGCCGACAACCAAATCCTGTCGGTGGTGCAGGTTCTAAAGGCCCGCCACCCCGACCGCGACGTCGTACTGGTGTCCAAAGACATCAACATGCGCATCAAGGCACGTGCGCTGGGCTTGACCGCCGAGGACTACGAAAACGACAAGACGCTCGACGACGCCGACATGCTCTACACCGGGGCACTGGCGCTGCCAGCGGATTTCTGGACACGCCAGAACAAAACCGTGGAGAGTTGGCAACAAGCCGGTCACACCTTCTACCGCATCGGCGGCGCCATCGTCGAGCAGTTGCTGCTCAATCAATTCGTTTACTACGAGGCGCCGGGCGAGCCGGCGCTGTACGCCCGCGTCGTCGAGCTGCGCGGCAAGACCGCGGTGCTGCGCACGCTGAAGGATTACACGCACCTGAAGAACGCCGTCTGGGGCGTGGCGGCGCGCAACCGCGAGCAAAATTTCGCGCTCAACCTGCTGATGGATCCGGACATCGACTTCGTCACACTGGCCGGCACCGCCGGCACCGGCAAGACGCTGATGGCGCTGGCTGCGGGGTTGACACAGGTGTTGGACGAGCGGCGCTACAGCGAGATCATCATGACGCGCGCCACCGTCAGCGTTGGCGAGGACATCGGCTTTCTGCCCGGCACCGAGGAAGAAAAGATGGGGCCGTGGATGGGCGCGCTCGACGACAACCTGGAGTTTTTGGCCCAGGGCGCGCGCAACGGCGCCGGCGAATGGGGCCGCGCCGCAACCAACGATCTGATTCGCAGCCGCGTCAAGATCAAGAGCATGAACTTCATGCGCGGCCGCACCTTCCTCAACAAATACGTCATCATCGACGAAGCGCAAAACCTCACGCCCAAGCAGATGAAGACCCTCATCACCCGCGCCGGGCCCGGCACCAAGCTGGTCTGTATGGGCAACCTGGCGCAGATCGACACCCCTTACCTGACCGAGGGATCCTCAGGCTTGACTTATGTGGTCGACCGCTTCAAGGGCTGGCCGCACGGCGGCCATGTCACGCTGGCACGCGGAGAGCGCTCGCGGCTGGCGGATTTTGCCAGTGAGGTGTTGTGAGCAGCGGGTGACGCGGCCGCTCAGTACCTCATCGGTTCACGCTCGGGCGCCAACTTCCGCCACGGTGCGATCTGGTCCGGGCACGCGACGGCGGGCCAGTAACAAGTACATCGTCGGCACAACGAAGACGGTCAGCAGCGTGCCGACGCTCATGCCGCCAACGATGACCCAGCCGATTTGTTGGCGGCTTTCCGCGCCGGCACCGCTGGCCAGCGCCAGCGGAATCGCTCCCAGCACCATCGCCGCAGTGGTCATCAGGATCGGGCGCAGGCGCAACTCGGCGGCGCGGCGCACGGCAGCCAGCGTCTCCATCCCCTGCTGGCGCAGTTGGTTGGCAAATTCCACAATCAGGATGCCGTGCTTGGTGATCAGGCCCACCAACGTGACCAGACCGATCTGGCTGAAGACGTTAAGGGTGCCACCGCTCCACTTCAGTGCGGCCAGCGCCCCCAACATCGACAGCGGCACCGACAGCAAGATAATGAAGGGGTCGAGAAAACTCTCGAATTGCGCAGCCAGCACCAAGTAGATGAACAGCAGCGCCAGAACAAACACCAGCGCCAACGCCCCTGAGGCGGCGCGAAACTCCCGACTCTGGCCGTTCAAATCGGTGATATAGCCCTCCGGCAATACCTCGCGCGCGATCTGATCCATGGTGGCCAGTGCCTGGCCGAGCGCGAAGTCCGGCGCCAGGTTGGCGGTGATGGAGGCGCTGCGCCGCTGTGCAAAGTGGTTGAGCTCGCGCGGGGCCACCACCTCCTGTACTTGGATCAGGGCCGACAGCGGCACCATCGCATTGTTGCGCCCGCGCACGTAGAGCCGGTCGATGTCCTGCGGCACGCTGCGGTCGTCTGCCGAGGTCTGCACGATGACATCGTACTGCTCGCCCTCGCGCTTGTAGCGGCCCACCACGCGGCCACCCAGCATGGTCTCCACGGTGCGCGCCACGGTGTCGATGTTGACGCCCAGTGCCGCGGCGCGCTCGCGGTCCACCTCCAGCCGCAGCTCGGGCTTGTTCATGCGCAAATCGGTGTCCACCTGCAGAAAGCCCGGATACTGCGCCATGCGGCGCTGGAACTCGCCGACCACGCGCGCCAGGTTGGCGTAGCTGTCGTTGGTGGTGATGACATAGTTGACAGGCCGCTCGCGAAAGCCTTGCCCCAGCGACGGCGGCGTGATGGGAAAGGCCGTCACGCCCGGCAGGCCAGCAAATTTTGGCGCAATCTCGCGCGCCAGCTCCAGAGTCGAGCGCTGACGCTCTTCCCACGGTTTGGCGCGAAAGAACACGGTGGCCTGCGACACCGTTGGATTGCCCACCAGCGCGAAGATGCGGTCGAACTCCTCGTACTGCGCGCCGATGCGCTCGATGGCAGCGGCGTAACGCGAGGTGTAGGCGGCGGTAGCCCCATCCGGCGCGTTGACGATGTTGAGGATCACGCCACGGTCTTCCAGCGGCGACAGTTCCTGCTTGGTGGTGCGCAGCAGCCAGGCGCTTGCCGCCGCGCTGGCCAGCATCAGCAACACTACGGCCCAGCGCCAGCGCAGCGCCACCGCCAGGGCCGCACCGTAGCCGCGCGTCAGGCCCTGCAGCGAGCGCTCCATCGTGCGGTCGAACCAGCCCGGCCGCGGCTGGTGGCGCAGCAGCCTGGCACACATCATCGGGGAGAGCGTCAGCGCCACAAACCCCGACACCAGCACCGCCCCGGCCAGCGCCAGCGCGAATTCCGCGAACAGCCGCCCGGTGCGCCCCGGCGTGAAGGCCAGCGGCGCGTACACCGCCGCCAGCGTCAGCGTCATCGCCACCACCGCGAACGCGATCTCGCGCGCGCCCTTGATCGCCGCGGCCAGCGGCGTCATGCCCTCCTCGATGTGGCGGTGGATGTTTTCCAGTACGACGATGGCATCGTCCACCACCAGTCCGATGGCCAGCACCAACGCCAGCAGCGTCAGCGTGTTGATGGTGAAGCCGAACAGCGCCATCAGCGCAAAGGCACCCACGAGGCTCACCGGAATCGTCACCAGCGGGATGATGGAGGCGCGCGCGCTGCGCAGAAATACGACGATGACCAGCGTCACCAGCACCACCGCCTCCAGGATCGTCGCGTAGACGGCCTGGATCGAGCGGTCGATGAACACCGAGTTGTCGTTGGCGACCTGCACATCGATGCCGGGGGGCAGGTCGGCGCGCACCTTGTCCAGAAGCGCGCGCACGGCAGCCGACATTTCCAGCGGATTGGCCGTGGCCTGGCGAATGACGCCAAGCGACACCGTATCGCGGCCGTTCAGGCGCACGGAAGTGCGCTCGTCCGCCGCGCCCTGCTCCACGCGCGCCACATCGCCGACGCGGATCGGCAGCCCGCCCGCCTGTCGGATGACCACGGCACGGAACTGCTCGGGCGTGCGCAGGTCGGTGGCAGCGGTGACGTTGAACTCGCGCTGGCGGCCCTCGACACGGCCAGCCGGCACCTCCAGATTGGCGCGGCGCAGGGCATCCTCCAAGTCTTGCACGGTCAGGCCGTGAGCCACCAAGCGATCCGGATCCGGCCACACCCGCATCGAAAAGCGCCGCTCGCCGAAGATGCGCACCTCTGCCACACCGCTGGCGGTCTGCAGCACCGGCTTGGCGATGCGGTTGGCCAGATCGGTCAGCTCCAGCGGGCTGTAGCGATCGGACGACAGCGCGATCCAGATGACCGGAAAAGCGTCTGCCTCCACCTTGGCCACCACGGGCTCGTCCGCTGCCTGCGGCAATCGACCGCGCACGCGCGCCACCTTGTCGCGCACCTCGGCTGCGGCGGCGTCCGGGTCGCGCTCCAACCGAAAGCGCACCGTGATCTGGCTTTGCTCCGGTCGACTAATCGAGCTGATGACGTCCACCCCCTCGATGCCGGCCAGCGAATCCTCCAATGGCTGGGTGACGGTAGATTCGATGACCTCGCTGGAGGCGCCGGCCAGCCGGGTGGTGACGGTGACGACCGGCTCGTCGATCTTCGGGTACTCGCGCACGGCGAGCTGCTGAAACGAAACCCAGCCCACCAGCACGATGAGCAGCGACAGCACAGTGGCGAACACCGGGCGGCGGATGGCAATTTCAGGCAACTGCATGGGCTGCTCCTCACGCCGCGTCAGGCACCCGGCCGCTTCGGATCGACAACCCGCACCGGCATGCCGTCGCGTTGCAGCCGCTGCTGGCCGGCAATGACGACGGTGTCACCGGCCTGCAGGCCCCGCGTGACCTGCACTTGGCCGTCGCGGCGCAGCCCGAGGCGCACCGCGACGCGCTCGACCTCTGGCAAAGCATCGCCCGCGGCGGGGCGCAGCCGCCAGACAAAGAACTGCTGCCCTTGCGGCACGATGGCTTCTTCGGGCACCAGCAGCGCAGCCTCGTCGCGCCCCAGCTCGAGCGTGATGCGCACGAACATGCCGGGCTGCAGCCCGTGGCGGCCGCCATCCAGCGCTGCCCGTACCACCAGCGCCCGCCCGTCGACATCCAACGCCGGATCGATGGCGGCGATGCGCGCCGGCACCGCCTGCCCTGGGCGTGCATCGACTTGCAGCTGCAGCGACTGGCCGATGCGCACGCGCGGCTGCAGCCGCTCGGGCAGGCGGAAATCCACCACCAGTTGCGACAGGTCCTCCAGGTGCACCAGCTCGGCGCCGTCCTTGACATATTCGCCGACGTGCACAGTGCGGATACCGACCACGCCATCGAACGGCGCCACGAGGCGCGTGCGCGCCAGCCGCGCCTGCGCCAGATCGACCTGCGCCTGCGCCACCTGCACGGCGGCGCGGCTCTCGTCGAGCACGCGCTGCGCCACAAAGCCCTGCGCCACCAGCTCCTCGTTGCGGCGCAGGTTGGCCTGTTGTACCGCCAACTGCGCCTGCGCCTGTGCCAGCTCGGCACGCGGTAGGGCGTCATCCAGCTGCACCAGCAGTTGCCCCTGGCGCACCGGGGCACCATCGGTAAAGCCGATGGCGACGATGCGCCCGGCCACCTCTGGCCGTACGACCACGCGCCGGCGCGCCGCCAGCGTGCCGACCGCTTGCGCCTCTTCGATCATCGGTGCGATCTGGACCGGCGCGACCTCCACCGCCGGCGGGCCGCTGCGGCCGGGGCCTGCCGCACGCCCGCCAGGCGCCCCACCCCCCAGGGCCGCCCCTGGACCGGCCGGCGCACCGGTGGTGGCCGTGGCAGATGCAGGCCCGGGACCAGCACCTGCCGGCGCCGGCCGCTGCCACCACCAGGCGCCCGCGGCCAACGCGATCAATGCGGCCCCCGCCAGCCATGCCACCGGTCTGTTGCCTAAAGCCATGCTGTGTCCCTACCGTGGTCGTCGATATACCAGCACTGTAGCGCAGCCGCATTTACACGGTATCGACGCGGGCGATGATCCGGCCGAGGCTCAGCCCCCGGACACGCCTCGGTTGGCCAGCGCGTCGGCGCGCTCGTTGCCGGGGTCGCCGCTGTGTCCACGCACCCAGTGCCAGTGGATCTCGTGGCCACGTCCGTGCACCAGTTCGTCCAGCTCGCGCCACAGATCGTCGTTCTTGACGGGCTTGCGCTCGGCGGTCTTCCAGCCGCGCGCCTTCCAACCGGGCAGCCATTCGGTGATGCCCTTGCGCACATACTCGCTATCCAGATACAGGTGCACGCGGCACGGGCGTTTGAGCGCCGCCAGCGCCTGGATGACTGCGGTCAGCTCCATGCGATTGTTGGTGGTTTGCGGCTCGCCGCCCCACAGTTCTTTTTCGGCCTGGCCGGCGCGCAGCAGCGCGCCCCAGCCGCCAGGCCCGGGATTGCCCTTGCAGGCCCCGTCGGTGTAGATGGTGACGTCGGTCATGGTGCAGAGGGATCGCCATCGCGGCGTGCCACGACGGCTGGTGCGGTGGCGGCACGCGTCGGCCGCCAAGCCGGCCCCAGCAGGTGCATGCCGCGCACACGCTTGACGGCGACGACGAAGTACACGGCGCCCAAAGGCGCCCAGGCCCACGGGCCCCAGCGGTCCATCCACGCCCAGCGCTGCAGCCAGCGCTCGCTGCGCACGGCAGGGCGGTAGCAGCCGTGGGCCTGCTGCTCGACCTCCAAACTGAGCAGCCGCAGCCAGTCCTGCAGCCGCCACAGTCCAATGAAGGCACCCGCTTCCGGCAGGTACAGACGCGCCCAGCGGGTGCCAGTCAGGCCCATGCGTGCGGCCAGGTGCGCGCGCCCCTGGCGCAAACCCCACAAGCTCAGCGGGTTCAGTCCGCTGATGACGACGCGTCCGTTGGGCACGAGCACCCGCTCGACTTCGCGCAGCACGGCGTGCGGATCGGCGCTGAGCTCCAGCGTGTGCGGCAACGTGACCAGATCGAGGCTGGCGGAGGGAAACGGCAGCGCCGCCGCGTGTGCCACGAGATCCATCGCACGCGGCCACGCGTCGGCAGTGTCCAGGTTGGGCGCCTGCTCTTCGGGGGCGGCCAGCCAGCGGTGCGGCATGCGGTTGGCCGCCAGCGTGTCCAACTCTGGCAGGCCGAGCTGCAGCGCATGGTAGCCGAATGCGTCGGCCACTGCGTCGGCGAAGCGCTGTGCCTCCCACGCCAACAGATAGCGCCCCGGTGCCGTGCAGAACCAGGCCGCCAGCTCCCGCCCCAGGCGTGCCGGCTCGGACGTGGGATCGAGCGCGCCCAGGGGGTCCACGGCGTCAGGCGGTCAGGACGGCGTCGGCCGGCGCGGGCGATGCGGGCTCGGCCGGCTCACCCAGCACGATGGTGCGCACCATCTCGCGCATCAGGCGCTTTTCCGGGAAGCTCAGGTTGCGGCCCAGCTCGCGCCGGATCTGCATCAGGATGCGCCGGTCGGTCTCTGGCGGCACACCGTGCTGGCTGCGCATGGCGTCGGCCAGGTCCAGGCGCTCGTCTTGCGGCTCGTCGGCCCACCAGTCCTGGATGATGCGGCTGACCTGTGCACGCCATTGCTCGTCGGGTTCGGCTTGTGCATGGCTATGGGGGACACCGCTGCCGCTGCCATCGGACTCTGCGTCCTCGGGCTGGCTGGTGCGCTGGGCGTAGTAGCCAGCGCCCGGCGTCGTGAGTGCATCCCACGCCCCCACCGGCACGGCCACACGCCGGTCGGCCTGCATCAGCAGACGGGCCCAGCTCGGATCATCGGCGGCCAGTCGGCCAAAGTCGTGCACCGCATCGTCTGCGACCAACACCACGCGCGCCCCGTGGGCTTGGGCTTCGTCGATATAAGGGATGAGGCGCTCATCGTCGCTGGCCACGAGCAGCCAGGCGGCCCCGTGGCGGGCCAGTTGGGTCATCTCCTGGCCCATGCTCCGGACCAGAGCCAAGCCCCCATCGGTGGCATGCGCTGGCACCAGGCGCAGCACCACATCGTCGTACAGCTCGGTCGGCGCCGCATCGGTGTAGAGCACCGTGCGCAGCAGAGCAGATTCGGCCCCGGACAATCGGGCCAGATGCGCCAATACGGCTGGCAGCGGGGCGCGCTGGATGGCCGCGCGTGGCTTGCCGCTGACCTGCGAGGCCAACCACGCCAAATAACGCTCGTCGACCAGCGCGACGACAAAGCCGCCCCCGGGCTGGGGCTGTGTGCCCGCAGTGCCATGGCGGCCAGGGGAACGTTTGTTGAGGTGAAATTTCGTTTTCATAAGCAAGGATACTTTGGCTAAAAGGCCGGGGCGGCCAGGGCGGAACTAAAGCCCGTTTGGGGTGTGGCAGGACTAAATACCCACAGGGTGCATTGTGCCGCAATACCCGCAGGCGTTCAGGCGCTCATCGCGCACCGGTGGCATCCGCTCCCAATACCCAGTCCAGCCGCCGTTGGGCTCGGGCGGCGCCTTCGGGGTCACCGGCTGCTTCGGCCAATCGCACCTGAACGCCCAACCAGACCGCAAGCGGGCGCCTCCACCCCTGCTGCGAGGCGGTCTCGACCATCAGCGATACCCCAGCGGCATCCAGACGCTGTGCATGCCAGAGCAGCCCACCGGCAACCAGCCGCGCCAAAGGATCGTCCATGGCCGCGAGCAGCCGCGCCAGCTCCGCCGGTGCGGCACCGTCGTGCAGCGCACGGGCGATCGCTTGGTGCGGGCTGGGCAAGTCGTTGATCACAGTCTCGGCGGGCGCGCTGGCCGTTTCGCCCGCCTGCGCCAGTGCCAGGTAGGCGGCGTACGCCCGTTCCGCAGGGCCGGCATCGGCCAGGTATGGCTGCGCCGCAGCGCAGGAAGCATCGCGCGCCAAGGCGGCCTGTTCCACGGCACAGCGCGCCAGCGCGACACGCGCCAGCGCGTCGGCCCGGCCAGCGCTGGCCGCGGCCGCTTGCGCCGAGCGCCATTGCTGTTGAGCCGCGCGGGTGCGGCCGGCGAGCGTGGAGGCCACGGCTTGCTCGACGGCATGGCTGGCCTCGATACGCCATGCCGGCACGGTCGGGGCAGCGCATCCAGCCAAGGCTGCCACCCCAGCCAGCACCGAGAGCACCCTGGACACGGGGCAGGGCCGCTCGCTCCGACTCCCCCAAGGGGATACACAGCGCGGTCTCATGGCAATTTCACCTCGGCTTCGCGGCCAAAAGGCCAACGGCGCTGAATGTCCAAGATCATGCCGTCGACACGGCGCAGCGTCGCTTCGACCTCGACGCGCAGGGCGTCGAGGTCCTGCGTCGCGACCCGGGTGTTGGCCGCAATGCCATGCACTTCTGCCAGGACGCCGTCCACCCGCTGCAGGGTCGAACGCAGGCCGACCAGCAGGTCGCGGGCCTCGCGCGCGCCAGCCTGCACATCGTCGGCCAGCCCTTGCGCGCCAAACATGCGCTGGTCGGCGCGCTGCACCAGCGCCTCGGCACGGTCAGCCACGGCCTGCAGGCGCTGCAACAAACGGCGCACATCGTCCAGCGCGGCCGTCACCCGTGTCCGGTCGGCCTCATTGCCCATGAGCACACCCAGCACGCCGTCGCGCCCGTTCGCCTTGTGCAGAAGCTGACGCACCTCGCGCAGGCCGGCGTTGAGCGGGGCGTCGGGCTCGGTCATGGCCTTGATTAGCTCCAACAACTCGCGCGCGGCGTTTACCATGCGTGGCAGATCTGCCAGCGCGTCGCCGCGCAGCACTTGGCGCTGGGCGCCGTCGGGCAACAGCGGCCCGTCCAGCACGCCGGTGTAGGCGCGCAAGCGGGTGCCGCCGACCAAGCCCCGCTCCATGGTAAAGACGCTGCTTTCGCGCAGCCAGTGGGCATCGCGCCGCGCCACATCCACCAGGATGCGGGCGTAGCCGTCCCCGCCCAGCTCGATACGCCGCACTCGCCCGATGGGAAAACCGGAAAACGTCAGGTCCATGCCGACGCTGACGCCCTCGGCGTCGTCGGCAACCAGCACCAGGGTTTGCGTGGGCTCGAACACCCCACGTGCATACAGCAGATAGGCGGCCGAAGCAACCAGCAGCCCGGCCAGCAGCACCAACAACCAGCGGGCCCGGCGCTCCACTGCGGACGCACGGGTTTCGGCAGCTTCGGAGGGGAAATCGGACGCGTTGCGCATGCCTCAATAGTAGTTACCGATCAGGGACGCGAGTTCCACGAACAGCAGCACCGCCGCCGTGCGCACCAGGGCGCGAACCTCGCCCTGTGGCACGGATTCGAAGGCCGCAGCCATCGGTACCAGGGAGACCGCCAGAGCGCACCCCAGGGTCTTGAGTGCGAATATCAAGGTCACCGCCGGGTCGAATATCTGGCCCACTGCCCGTGTGTAGCTCTCCAAGGCCCAGGGGGTAAACCCATACAGATTGAGATAGGCGAGAACCAGCGCCAACGCGCTGCTGAGCGCCACCAACAGCAGCGTGGCAAATACCCCTGCCAACACACGGGGCAAGGCCAATTCGCGCATGGGGTCGCCGCCTGAGCGGCGTAAGGCGTCAAAAGCGCCTTGCTCGCGCAGCCGCTGCAGGGCCAAACCATGACCCAGGGTGACCCGCAACAGCACGAACAAGGCGGCGCTCAGCGGGATCAGCTCCAGCACCAGCACACGCACCACCATCTCGACCGCATACTGGGTCAGGCCATAGCTGATGGCGGTGACCACGACGATGCGAATCAGCACCTGCCCGAACAGGGCTGAGAGCACCGCATACCACCAGACGGTCGGGACGGCAGCAGCCACGAGCTGCTCGGCCAGCGCCGTCCAGCGTGCGCCTCGGTAGCTGGAGCGCATGCAGGCCCATGCCAACACCCGGCCTGTCAGCCTCAACAACGCTCCCCAGTGCCCCCAGGCCTGCCCCCAAGCCCGGACCCAGACAGGCCTGGACCCGCGCACGACACGCGAGCGCTCGGGTGGGGGCGGGGGTGGCGCAGCCATGACCGCATATTAGTCCAGCAGCGCCCAGTGGATGTGCTCGCGCACCATGGGCGGCGTGGCCGGGTCGTCGTGCGCCGTGGCCAGTGCCGCGGCCAGCGCCGCCTGCGCCGCCACGTCACCGCGGGCACGCGCCGCCGCCCGGGCATTGCCCAGGGCCACGGCGAGGTTGCGCCGCCAGCGCATATAACCGATGCGTCGAATGGCGCTGCCTTCGGTGTGACGCAAAAAATCCGCTTCGCCCCACGCCCACAAGTCCAGCAAGCGCGGCGCGGCCAGCGCCTCGCGCACATCGAAGTCGGGCAGCGTGCTGCGGCGGGCATACTTATTCCAAGGGCACACGAGTTGGCAATCGTCGCAGCCATAGATGCGATTGCCCAGCGCGCGACGCAAGGGCACCGGGATGGGCCCATCATGCTCGATGGTGAGGTAAGAGATACACCGCCGCGCATCCAGTCGATACGGTGCAACGATCGCCCCGGTCGGACAGATGTCCAGGCAGGCACGGCAACGCCCACAGTGCCCGGATACGGGTGGCGTGGGCGGCAGCGCGCGGTCGATGAAGATCTCGCCCAGAAAAAACATCGAGCCCGCGTCGCGGTGCAGCACCAGCGTGTGTTTGCCGCGCCAGCCCAGCCCGCTGCGCGAGGCCAGTTCCACCTCGAGGACGGGGGCGGAGTCGGTAAAAGCACGCAGCGCCACGGGTTTGTCGCTGCCAGCGGGGCCAGCCAACTCCGCCTCGATGCGCTGCGCGAGCTGCTGCAAGCGACGGCGCAGCACTTTGTGGTAATCGCGCCCGCGGGCGTAGAGCGAAACCATCGCCGCCTCCGGATCGGCCAGCCGCGTCCACTCGCGGTCGCGCCAATCGGGCGGTGCCCCCCGGGGCAAATAGTCCATGCGTGCGGTGATGACGCTGAGCGTACCAGGCACCAGCTCGGCTGGCCGGGCGCGCCGCAGACCATGCCGGGCCATGTAGGCCATGCCCCCATGAAAGCCCGCCGCCAGCCAGGCCAGCAGGCCGGGCTCCGCACTCGAGAGGTCCACGCCGCTGATGCCGATCTGGGAAAATCCCAAATCATGCGCCCACCCCCGAATGCGCTCGACCAGCCCCTCGCCCGAGGCCCTCGTGGCACCGGACGGCGGATCGGTCTGCGGACCCCAAGCGGGTGGCACGAATCGTGGCTGCATGCTGCTCGATTGTAGAAAGTCCATGCCCTGCTCACCCACAGCGCCCCCGACGCCCGCCTGGACATCCGTTAGGGTCGCCGCCAACGAAGACGACACCGCCCGCCTGGCCCAGGCGCTGGCCTGCGCCATGCGCGAGGACCCCACACTGGCCAACGCCTTGCTGACCCTGCGCGGCGATTTGGGTGCGGGAAAAACCACCTTCGCGCGACACCTGCTGCAGGCCTTGGGCGTGACCGGGCGCATCAAAAGCCCAAGCTATGCGCTGGTAGAGCCCTACAGCCTGCCCGCCCCAGCAAGCGGCCCTGCGCTGCCACCCGCCTGGCATGCGGATCTGTATCGCTTGGACGACCCCCGAGAGTGGGAAGACGCCGGCCTGCGGGAACTGTTCGCCACCCCCGGGCTCAAGCTCGTCGAATGGCCCGAAAAGGCTGGATCGTTGCTACCCATGCCCGACCTCGATCTGCTGTTCCACCACGAGGGGGACGACACCCGCCGCATCGCCCTCACCGCGCACAGCCCGCGCGGCTCGGCCTTGTTGGCGGCCCTGTCATGATGACGGGGCCGAACCCCCACCGCCGCGCCGCGCTGCGCTGCCTGCGCGCCCTGATGCTGCTGACGGGCGGTGCAGTGGCATGGCCAGTCTGGGCAGCACGGGTCGTGGGCGTGCGTGTCTGGCCCGCGCGCGACTACACGCGCGTCACCATCGAGTCGGACACCGCACTGCAGGTCACCCCCGTATACGTAGCCGAACCGCCACGGCTGGCTGTGGACATCCGTGGGGCCGATCTGCTGCCCAGCCTACAGGAGCTGGTGCAGCGGGTGCAGCCGGACGATCCCTTCGTGGCCCGGGTGCGGGTGGGCCTGTTCTCGCCGGATACGGTCCGGCTGGTCATCGACCTCAAGCAACCGGTCGGCCCGCAGGTCTTTCAGCTCGAACCCGTGGCAGCCTATCAGCACCGC
>NZ_JARJMT020000171.1 GCF_029335975.1 Tepidimonas sp. | reverse complement strand
TGCGCATCAACGCCGTGGCACCGGGCATGACCGACACGCCCATGACGGCCGGGCTGCTTAAGCTGCCGGCCATGCGCGAGGGCGCGGGCCGCCAGTACCCGCTCGGCGGGGTGCACACCGCCGAGCTGGTGGCGCAGGAGATTGCTTGGCTTCTGTAGGAAGCCGCCAGCAGCATCACCGGACAAGTGCTGCCGGTGGACGGCGTCTTCACCCATGTGAGGCCGCTGGTGAAGTAACCGCTGCGCGGGGGCGGTGTCGAACTGCTCCGGAGCGCAGCTGGAGCCGCCGTTTGCGGACGGACTATAATGATGGGTTTATTCCATCTACTGCATCCGCATTTCAGGAGCCGATCATGGCCGTCCAACAAATCAAAAAATCGCCGTCCAAGCGCGGCATGCACCGCTCGCACAACGCGCTGTCCGTGCCGGGCATTGCCGTTGAGCCCACCACGGGCGAGACGCATCTGCGCCACCACATCAGCCCCAACGGCTTTTACCGCGGCCGTCAGGTCATCAAGAGCAAGTCTGAGGCTTGATTTGCGCGGCGGACATGGGCGGCGCGGCGTCTTGCGTGCGGTCGCCTGAAGCTGCCGTGATTCGCATCGCTGTCGATTGCATGGGGGGGGATCACGGCCCCTCCGTGACCCTGCCCGCGTGCGCAGCCTTTCTGGCTGCCTATCCCCGGGCGCGTCTGTTGCTGGTGGGTCGCCCCGACGCCTTGTCTGGGCTGCCGCCGCAGCTGGATGTCAGCCGTTGTACCGTCGTGTCCGCAGCGGAGGTCGTCGAGATGGACGACCCCGTCGAGGTCGCTTTGCGCCGCAAAAAAGACTCGTCCATGCGCGTGGCCATCGCGCAGGTCAAAGAGGGGGCGGCGGATGTGGCGGTGTCGGCCGGCAACACCGGGGCGCTGATGGCCATTGCGCGTTATGTGCTCAAGACACTCGACGGTATCGAGCGGCCAGCCATCGCCACGCAAATACCCAATGCAGCCGGTGGCGCCACTACCGTGCTGGACCTGGGGGCCAATGTCGATTGCACGGCAGAGCATCTGCTGCAGTTTGCCATCATGGGTTCGGCCTTGGTCGCCGCCAACGGCCGCGACAACCCGAGTGTGGGCCTGCTCAACATTGGTGAAGAGGTCATCAAGGGCAACGATGTCATCAAGCGCGCTGGCCAGTTGTTGCGCGCGGCGGCCGCCCGCGGCGATCTGCATTTCTATGGCAATGTCGAGGGCAACGACATCTTCAAGGGCACCACGGACATCGTCGTCTGTGACGGCTTCGTGGGCAATGTCGCGCTCAAGGCGAGCGAGGGTCTGGCCAGCATGATCGGGGCGTTTTTGCGCGAGGAGTTCGGCCGCGGCTGGCATTCGCGGCTGGCGGCGCTGGTGGCCTGGCCAGTGCTCGCGCGCTTCAAGCGCCGCGTGGACCACCGGCGCTACAACGGAGCGGCGCTGCTGGGCCTGCGTGGACTGGTCTTCAAGAGCCATGGCTCGGCCGATGCGTTTGCCTTCGAGCAGGCGCTGCGGCGCGCGTATGATGCGGCTGAGGCCCGATTGCTCGAGCGCGTGCAGCGCCACATCGCCCGAGCTTCGCCCCTGATGGCGACCTCCTCGGGTCAATTGCCGGCCACCGTCTCCGATTGAGCGGGCGCCCCGCCGTCCATTGCCAGGAATGAGATCGCCGATGAGTCTGTACGCCCGCATCACTGGGACGGGCAGCCACCTGCCCGACAAGCGACTGACCAACCACGACATGGTGGCCCTGCTCGCCGCGCGTGGACTCGAGACCAGCGACGACTGGATCGTCGAGCGCACCGGGATCCGCGCGCGCCACTTCGCTGCCGAGGGCGAAATGGCCAGCGACCTGGCGTTGCAGGCCAGCCTGAAGGCGCTGAGCGCCGCTGGCCGTCAGCTGCATGAGCTGGACGTGATCGTCGTGGCGACGTCCACGCCCGACATGGTGTTTCCGTCCACCGCCACGATCCTGCAGCGCAAGCTGCACGAGGCCGCCCAGGCCGCGGGGGGGCAGGGGCCCATCGGGGCCGCTGCATTCGATGTGCAAGCCGTGTGCACCGGCTTCATCTATGCGCTGACCGTGGCCGACGCCTTGATCCGCACCGGCGGCGCGCGCCGTGCGCTGGTGGTGGGTGCGGAGGTGTTCTCGCGCATCCTGGACTTCGACGACCGCACCACCTGCGTGCTGTTTGGCGACGGCGCCGGCGCCGTGGTGCTGGAGGCCATCGAACACGACGGTGAAGGCCCCGGGGTGCTCGCCACCGACATCCATGCGGATGGTCGGCATGCTGGCATTTTGTGTGTGCCCGGCACGGTGGCCGGCGGTCAGGTGCTGGGTGAGCCGTTGCTGCGCATGGAAGGGCAGGCGGTGTTCAAGCTGGCCGTGGGGGTGCTGGAGGAAACGGCCCGCACCGTGCTGGGCAAGGCGGGCATGACCGAGGCCGACATCGACTGGCTGATCCCACACCAGGCCAACATCCGCATCATGCAGAGCACGGCGCGCAAGCTCAAATTGCCCATGGAGCGGGTCGCCGTCACCGTCGATCAGCACGGCAACACCTCGGCGGCGTCGATTCCGCTGGCGTTGGACCATGCGGTGCGCACCGGCCAGGTGCGCCCGGGCCAGCTGCTGTTGCTGGAAGGGGTGGGCGGCGGCTTCACCTGGGGCTCGGCGCTGGTGCGCTACTGACGACATTTCACATGGGAGCATTGGTACGATGACCATGTTTGCATTCGTGTTTCCGGGGCAGGGTTCACAGTCGGTGGGCATGCTCGACGCCTGGGGCGACCATCCGGTGGTGCGTGCCACGCTGCAGGAGGCTTCCGATGCCCTGGGCGAGGACATCGGTCGCCTGATCC
>NZ_JARJMT020000104.1 GCF_029335975.1 Tepidimonas sp. | reverse complement strand
CAGCGCTCGCACGGCCACCGCATTTTGGTGCTCGACTTCGCCGCGCAGCTCGATGCCCTGCAGGGTCCACATCGGATGCCGCGCGACCCAGAGTCCCCCTGCCGCGACCGCGGCCAAGCCGGCGAGCGCAAACAGCGCTGCGGCAACGGCATTCATGATGCGCACATCGCTCGGCATGGGTGTGGGAACAGCGCGGGCGGCCATGTCAGCATTCCTCTTTGGCGCCAGCGGCAGCGGGCAGCGGGTTGTCCAACGCAGCGTCCGCCAGCAGGCGCAGGCACAGCGCGCCGTAGTCCAAGCCGGCTGCACGGGCCGACATCGGCACGAGCGAGTGACCCGTCATCCCGGGGGAGGTGTTGATCTCCAGCAGATACGCGCGGCGCGTGACGGCATCGATCATCACATCGGCGCGCGCCCAACCGCGACAACCCAGCGTCCGATATGCCGCCAGCACCAGGGCCTGAACGGCCGCCTCTTCGCCGGCTGGCAGGTCGCACGGCACGATATAGCGGGTCTCGTCGCCGAAGTATTTGTTCTGATAGTCGTAATTGCCGCCCGGCGCGACGATGCGAATGACTGGCAGCGCCTGTGCCGCGGCCCCGCTGCCCAACACCGGGCAGGTCACCTCGTCGCCAGCGATGAACTGTTCGCACAGCACGTCGGGGTCGTGCTGGGCGGCCAGCCGGTAGGCCGCAGCGCACTGCTGGCGCGCTGTCACCTTGGTCAACCCGATCGTGGAGCCCTCGCGCGCCGGCTTGACGATCATGGGCGCCCCCAGGGCGTCGAAAGCGGCACATGTTTCCTCGACGCTGCCGACCTGTCGCCAGTCGGGCGTGGGCAATCCTTCGGCGCGCCAGATGCGCTTGGTCATGACCTTGTCCATGGCGACGCTGGAGGCCAGCACCCCGGATCCGGTGTAGGGAATGCCCATCAGCTCCAGCGCCCCTTGCACGGTGCCATCCTCGCCAAAGCGGCCGTGCAGCGCGATGAAGGCACGCGCGAATCCTTCGCTGGCCAAGGCCCACAGCGACCGCTCGGCGGGGTCGAAGGGGTGGGCATCGACGCCCGCACGGCGCAGCGCGGCCAGCACGCCGCTGCCGGACATCAGCGAGACTTCGCGTTCGGCCGAGTGCCCGCCCATGAGCACGGCCACCTTGCCCAGCGCGCGCGGGTCCACGGCCTCCAGGGACAGGATCGGTGCGGCGGTCATACCCCGACCTCTTCGGTGGACAACGCCGCCGGCGCGCACGCCAGCGCCACCACACGGGCGGCCACGCTGCCAATCGAGCCCGCGCCCATGCACAGCACGACGTCGCCGTCGCGGGCGCTGTCCAGTAGGGCGCGCGGCAGATCGGCCACATCGGCCACGAACAGGGGCTCCACGCGCCCCGCCACGCGCACCGCCCGCGCCAGGCTGCGGCCATCGGCGGCCACGATCGGCGCTTCGCCGGCAGCATAGACCTCGGTCAGCAAGACTGCGTCGGCTTGGCCGAGCACGCGCACGAAATCCTCAAAGCAGTCGCGCGTGCGGCTGTAGCGATGCGGCTGAAACGCCAGCACCAGACGGCGTCCAGGGAAGGCCCCGCGCGCCGCAGCCATGGTGGCCGCCATTTCGGCTGGATGGTGACCATAGTCGTCGATGACCGTGGCCCTGCCCCCGGCAGGCAGCGGCACCTCGCCATAGGACTGAAAGCGTCGGCCGACGCCTTTGAACTCCGCCAACGCCTGCCGCACGGCCGTATCGGGAATGCCCAGCTCGACGGCCACGGCGATTGCCGCCAACGCATTGCGCACATTGTGCTCGCCCGGCAGATTGAGCACGACCTCCAGGTCCGGCAGCGCCACGCCGTTGCGTCGCTGTACCCGAAAATGCATCTGCCCACCGACGGCGCGCACATCCAGCGCCCGCACCTGGGCGTCCTCGCTCAAGCCATACGGGGTGATCGGGCGCTGGATGGCCGGCAGCAGCGCGCGCACATGCGCATCGTCGATGCAGACCACAGCCGCGCCATAGAAGGGCATGCGGTGCAAAAAGTCCACGAAGGCCTGCTGCAGCCGGCCAAAATCGTGACCGTAGGTGTCCATGTGGTCGGCGTCGATGTTGGTCACGACCGCCATCACAGGCAGCAGATTCAGGAAGGAGGCGTCGGATTCATCCGCCTCGACCACGATGTATTCCCCCTGCCCCAGCTGCGCATGCGCGCCGACGCTGTTGAGCCGCCCCCCGATGACGAAGGTCGGATCCAGCCCCGCGGCAGCCAGCACGCTGGCCACCAAGCTGGTGGTGGTGGTCTTGCCGTGGGTGCCGGCGATGGCGATGCCTTTTTTCATGCGCATCAATTCGGCCAGCATGACGGCGCGCGGCACCACCGGCAGCAGGCGCGCCTGGGCGGCCAACACTTCGGGGTTGTCGGGCTTGACCGCCGTCGAGACGACGACGCAATCGGCCCCAGCGATATGCGCCGCGTCGTGGCCGAGCAGCACGCGCGCGCCGAGCTGGCGCAGGCGCTCGGTGGCGGCGCTGTCGACCAGATCGGAGCCGGAGACGGTGTAGCCCAGGGTGAGCAGCACCTCGGCAATGCCGCTCATGCCGGCGCCGCCGATGCCGACGAAGTGGATATGACGGATCGCGTGTTTCATGATGGGGTGCGGGGGCTAGGGCAGGCCAGCGCGGTGCAGGCGCGCACCATGGCATCGACCGCTTCGGTCTTGCGCAGGGCATGGGCGCGTTCGGCTCGCTGGCACAGGTCGGCGCGGGTCAGGCTGCGCAGCCAGTCGGCCAGCCACTCGGGGCTCAGCTCGGCCTGCGGGCGCAGCCACGCCGCGCCCTGGTCGACCAGAAAACGCGCATTGGTGGTCTGGTGATCGTCCACGGCGTGCGGGAACGGCACAAACAGCGCCGCCGCCCCGACTGCGGCGATTTCGGTGACGGTGCTGGCACCGGCGCGGGCGATGATCACATCCGCCTCGGCAAAAGCCGCGGCGGTGTCGTCGATGAAGGCGACGCACTCGGCTTCGACTCCAGCCTGGGTATAGGCCGCGCGCAGCGCCTGCAGGTGGCGCTCGCCGCTTTGGTGCCGCACCTGCGGCCGCAGCGCTGCCGGCAGGCGGGCCAGCGCCTGCGGCACGGTCTCGTTGAGGGCTTGTGCGCCCAGGCTGCCGCCCACCACCAGCAGGCGCAACGGCCCGTGGCGGCCGGCAAAGCGCTGCGCCGGCGCGGGCTGCTGCAAAAAGGCAGGGCGCAAGGGATTGCCGATCCACTCGCCGTGCGGCAGCACCCCCGGGAAGGCGCAAAACACCCGGTCGGCCACCTGGGCCAGCAAGCGATTGGCCAGCCCTGCGACGGAATTCTGTTCGTGCAGCACGAGCGGCCGGCCGGCCAACACCCCCATCAGCCCGCCAGGGAAGGTGATGTACCCGCCCAAGCCCACCACCACGTCTGGCCGCACGCGGCGCACCACACGCCACGCCTGCCAAAACGCGCGCAACAGGCGCAGCGGCAACAGGGCCAGCGTCCGCAGTCCTTTGCCGCGCACGCCCCCAAAGGCCACCGGCTCGAACGCAAAACCACGCGGCGGCACCCACCGGGCCTCCATGCCACCGGGTGCCCCCAGCCAATGCACGCGCCAGCCCTCGGCACGCAGGGCCTCGGCCAGCGCCAGCCCAGGGAAGATGTGCCCCCCGGTGCCACCAGCCATCACGAGCGCGCAGGGCTGCGTCATGCGCGACCTCCGTGCATCAAAGCCTTGTTTTCCCAGTCCACGCGCAACACGAACGCGACTGCGATCAGATTCATCAGAATCGCCGATCCGCCGTAGCTCATGAACGGCAGCGTCAGCCCCTTGGTCGGCAGTGCCCCCAGGTTGACGCCGATGTTGATGAAGGCCTGAAAGCCGATCCACAGCCCCACACCCTGCACCGCCAGCCCGGCGAACACCTGGTCCAGCGCGATGGCTTGACGGCCGATCTGCATCATGCGGCGCGTCAACCACATGAAGAGGACAATGAGCGACAGCACGCCCACGAAGCCGAACTCCTCGCCGATGACGGCGAGCAAAAAGTCGGTGTGTGCCTCTGGCAGCCAGTGCAGCTTCTCGACACTGGCACCCAGCCCGACGCCGAACCACTCGCCGCGGCCCAGCGCGATGAGCGCATGCGTGAGCTGGTAGCCCTTGCCCAGGGCGTGCTGCTCGCTCCACGGGTCGAGGTAGGCGAAGATGCGCTCGCGCCGCCACTCGTTGGTCAGCACCACCATCGCAAATGCCGCCACCACCACCAGCGCGATCAAAAAGAACATGCGGGCGTTGACGCCCCCCAGGAACAGAATGCCCATGGCGATGACGGCGATCACCATGAAGGCCCCCATGTCCGGCTCGGCCAGCAGCAGCACGCCGACCAGCCCGACCGCCACGGCCATCGGCCAGACGGCGCGGAAGAAGCGCTCCTTGACCTCCATGCGCCGCACCATGTAACCGGCGGCATAAAGCAGAACGGCAAACTTGGCCAGTTCGGACGGTTGGAAATTCATCACGCCAAGGGCAATCCAGCGCCGCGCCCCGTTGACCCCCTTGCCAATGAAGGGCACGAGCACGATGACGAGCAGCGCGATCGCCACCAAAAAGAGCGGGTTGGCCAGCGTCTGCCAACGGCTCGTCGGGACCTGGAAGGCGATCAAACCGGCCACCGCACCGATGGCGATCGCCAGCGCATGACGCAGCGCAAAGTGGTACGGGCTGTAACTGGCAAACCGGGGGTTGTCCGGCAATGCGATCGAGGCCGAGTACACCATCACCAGCCCCCACGACAGCAGCGCCACCACCACCCACAGCAGCGGCTGGTCGATACCGCTGACGTTGGCCGCCGGCGCGGGGGAGCGGGTCCAGTCGCGGCGCATCAGCTGCACCGGGATCTCGCCACCCGCAGCGCCGGCTGCCCGCGGGCCCGAGCGGCCTTGCGGCAGCCGCGCGACCACTGCGGCCAGCCAACGGTTCCAGCGCTCGCGTGCGTTCATGCGGGCGTGCCCTCCTCGTGCTGCAGCGCGCGCACGGTCTCGACGAACACCTGGGCGCGGTGCGCATAGTCGCGGAACATGTCCAGACTGGCGCAAGCGGGCGACAGCAGCACCGCATCCCCGGCCTGTGCCTGCGCGGCGCACCAGCGCACCGCCGCCGGCAGATCCTCGAAGCGCGCCCGTAGCACCCCGCTGTCGGCCAGCACAGCCTCGATCGCCGCGGCGTCGCGGCCGATCAGCGCCACCGCGCGGGCATGACGGGCAACGGCCGCCGCAAGCGGGCGAAAGTCTTGCCCCTTGCCGTCCCCTCCAAGGATCACCAGCAGGCGGCGCTGCGCCCCCAGGCCCTCGATCGCCGCCAGCGTCGCGCCCACATTGGTGCCTTTGCTGTCGTCGATGTATTCCACATCGCCGACGATGGCCACCGACTCCACCCGGTGCGGCTCGCCGCGGTAATCACGCAGCGCATGCAGCAGCGGCGCGAGCGGCGCGCCCGCCGCCGTCGCCAGCGCCAGGGCGGCCAGGGCATTGGTGGCGTTGTGGCGCCCCTGGATGCGCAGCGCCTCGGCCGGCATCAGGCGCTGGATGTGCAGTGCGGCATCGGCGGCACGCGGACGGCGCGATCCGGCCTCGGCCTCGCCATCCGGTAAGGCCCGCACCAGCCAGGCGATGCCGTTGACGGTCTCCAGCCCCCAATCCCCGGGGCGCGTGGGCACGCCGGCGCCAAAGCTGGTCCAGGCCCGCCGCCCCGGCGCGGGGCGTGCGCGCGGCCCCGCAGCGGGTGGCTCGCTCGGCTGCCACGCGGCCACGATGGGGTCATCGCGGTTGAGCACCATCAGCCCCTGCGCGCCAAAGATGCGCGACTTGGCGGCTGCATAGGCCGCCATCGTGCCATGCCAGTCGAGGTGGTCCTGCGTCACGTTGAGCACGGTCGCCGCAGTGGGCTCGAAGCCCTCCACGCCATCGAGCTGAAAGCTGGACAACTCCAACACCCAGGCACGCGGCAGCGCCTGCGCGGTCAGCCGCTCGGTCAGCGTATCAAGCAGGGACGGGCCGATGTTGCCGGCCAGCGCCACGTCCCAGCCCGCGGCACGCAGCAGGTGGGCGGTCAGGGCAGTGGTGGTGGTTTTGCCGTTGGTGCCCGTGACGGCCAGCACGGCCGGCCGGTAAGCCTGCACCTCGGCCAGCGCCCGCAACGCCCCGGCGAACAGGCCCAGTTCGCCCAGCACCGGCACGCCCACGGCGCTGGCGGCCGCGGCCAGCGCTGCCATTGGTGCAGGGGCGATGCCCGGGCTGCGCACCACCATGGCCCACGGCGCACGGGCAAACAAATCGGCATCGAACGCCACCCCCGTCCACAGTCGGCTGCCCGGCGCTGCCTCGGCCAGGGCCGCGGCCTGGGGCGCAGCCGTGCGCGTATCCGCCACACTGACCCGGGCGCCAGCGGCGTGCAGCCAGCGCGCCACCGCCAATCCGGTGACGCCCAGCCCCAGCACGAGCACGTCGCGCTCGCGCACACCGGGCAGCAGATCATGGGTCCAGGGCATGGCGGTCAGCGCAATTTGAGGGTGGACAGGCCAATCAGGCACAACAGCATGGTGATGATCCAGAAGCGCACGACCACCTGGGTCTCGCGCCAGCCGGATTTCTCGAAGTGGTGGTGCAGCGGCGCCATCTTCAGCAGACGACGGCCCTCGCCATAGCGGCGCTTGGTGTACTTGAACCAGCCCACCTGCAGCATCACGGACAGCGCTTCGGCCACGAAAATGCCGCCCATGATGGCCAGCACGATCTCTTGCCGCACGATGACGGCGATGGTGCCCAGTGCCCCGCCCAAGGCCAGCGCCCCGACGTCACCCATGAAGACTTGGGCCGGATAGGCGTTGAACCACAGAAATGCCAAGCCCGCCCCGGCCATGGCGGCGCAAAACACCAGCACCTCGCCCGTGCCCGGGATGTAGGGCAGCAGCAGATAGCGCGCAAAGACGGCATTGCCCGTCACATAGGCAAACACCCCGAGCGCCGAGCCCACCATCACCACCGGCATGATGGCCAGACCGTCCAGGCCGTCGGTCAAATTGACCGCGTTGCTCGCGCCCACGATGACCAGATAGGTCAGAAGGACGAAACCCGTCACGCCCAAGGGATAGCTGATTTCTTTGAAAAATGGCACCATCAGGCCCGCCTGCTGTGGCAAGTCGATGGTGAAGCCCGAGACGATCCAGTCGGTGAACAGCGCCCACACCCCGCGGTTGGACCCCTCCGAGATGGCGAACACGAGATAGAACGCCGCCACCAACCCGATGACGGACTGCCAGATGTATTTTTCGCGCGAGCGCATCCCTTCAGGATCCTTTCGCACCACCTTGCGCCAGTCGTCCACCCAGCCGATCGCCCCCATGGCCCAGGTGACGGCCAACACGATCCAGACGAAGCGGTTCGTCCACTCGAACCACAGCAGCGTCGAGACCGTGATGGCAAACAGGATCAGCACCCCGCCCATGGTCGGGGTGCCGCTCTTGCTGAGGTGGGCCTGCACGCCGTAGGCGCGCACCGGCTGACCGATCTTGAGGGCGCTCAAACGCTGGATGAACCATGGCCCGGCCGCCACACCGACCAGCAAAGCAGTCATCGCGGCCATGACCGCCCGAAAGGTCAGGTACTGGAAAACCCGCAGAAAACCCAGCTCGGGCCAGACGCCCTGCAGCCACTGCGCCAGACTAGGCAACATGCGTCATGCCCTCCCCATCCGTGGCGCGCGCGAGCGCCTCGCAGGCAGCAACCACCCGCTCCATGCGCATGAAGCGCGATCCCTTGACCAACAGGCTGCCCCCGCCGTGCGGCACGGCTGCGGGCCAGGCCGCCAGCAGCGCCTCCACGGAAGGGAAATGCTGCAACGCCGCCGACGCGGCAGACCCCGTGGCTGACAGCGCAGCGGCCGCGCGCCCCATCCAGTCGCCCACCAGCCAGATGCGCTCGATACCGCGCGCGAGCGCGTAACGCAGCACCTCGTCGTGGAAGGCCAGCGCTTGGTCGCCCACCTCGCCCATGTCTCCCAGCAGCAGCCAGCGCGGCCCGGGCAACTCGGCCAGCACATCGATGGCCGCGCGCACCGAGTCGGGATTGGCGTTGTAGCTGTCGTCCACCACGGTCCAGGCGGCCCCCGACAGCCGCAGCGACTGGGTGCGGCAGCGGCCAGGCACAGGCTCGAAGGCGGCCAGCCCCGCCGCGATCGCGTCCAGCGACACCCCTGCGGCCAGCGCGCAAGCCGTGGCGGCCAAGGCGTTGCGCACATGGTGACGGCCGGCGATGCGCAGCCGGGTGACGAAGGCCCCGGTCGGCGTCGCCACGCGCAGCGCCCAGGCGCCGTCCACCCAGTCCGCCTGAGCGGACACGTCGGCCCCCTCCGCACCAAAGGTCAGCGTCGCGCGGCCTGCCGCCAGCGCGCGCCACAGCGGCGTAAACGGGTCGTCGGCTGGGAACACCGCAGTGCCCTGGGCCGGCAAGGCGCACAGCACGGCGCCATTTTCGCGTGCCACGGCTTCCACGCTGGCCATGAACTCCTGGTGTTCGCGCTGGGCGTTGTTGACCAAGGCCACCGTGGGCTGGGCCATTGCGGCCAGCTGGGCAATTTCGCCCGGGTGGTTCATGCCCAGCTCGACCACTGCCATCTGGTGCGTGGGGCGCAGGCGCAGCAGTGTCAGCGGCAGGCCGATATCGTTGTTCAGATTGCCCTGGGTGGCCAGGGCCGTCTCGCCGACCGCGGCGCGCAGAATCGCTACCGTCATTTGCGTGACGGTGGTTTTGCCATTGCTGCCGGTCACGGCCATGAGCGGACCGTGCCAGCGGGCGCGCCAGGCTGCGGCCAACTGACCCAGGGCACGGCGGCTGTCCGGCACCTCCACCCCAATCAGTCCGGCGGCAGCCAGCCCCTGCTCGGCCACCGCGCCGATGGCCCCGGCGGCAGCCGCCTGCGGTAGAAAGTCGTGTCCATCGAAACGCTCGCCGCGCAGCGCAACGAACAGATCGCCCGCTTGCAGGCTGCGGGTGTCGGTGTGCACCCGCTGCGGGGCGAGCGCCTGCAGGTCACCGACGACATGCGCACCTGGCAAAGCGGCCAGCAGTGCCCCCAGGCCGTCCATTGGCAGTCGGTCTGGCGGTGTCCAGATAGCCGTCATCCGCTCGCTCCCCGTCGCCGGCGCAGCGCGGCGCGCGCCTGCTGGAGATCAGAAAACGGCCGGCGCACGCCAGCCACCTCCTGGTAATCCTCGTGCCCTTTGCCCGCCAGCAGCACCACATCGGCCGCCTGAGCCTCGCGCACAGCGCGCTCGATGGCGACGGCTCGATCCGGCTCGACCCAGGCACGCGCTGGCACCGCCAAACCGGCCCGCATCTGGGCCAAGATTTGCAGTGGGTCTTCGCCGCGCGGGTTGTCGCTGGTCAGCAGCACGCGGTCGGCACCTTGCTCGGCCGCAGCGGCCATGCGCGGGCGCTTGCTGGGGTCGCGCTCGCCCCCGCAGCCCAACACGCACCACAGTTGGCCACCCCGGCGCGCGGCCAGGGGGCGCAGGGCCTGCAGCGCCTTCTCGACCGCATCCGGGGTATGGGCGTAATCGACCAGCACCAGCGGCAGATCCTCCGCTGGGCCGTCAGCCGCCCCCCACGCCGGCTGCATGCGGCCAGGCACAGGGCTCAGCGCGCGGCTGGCATCGGCCACGGCCGGCCACGGCGCCCCTCGGCTGCGCCACACCGCCATGGCGGCCAGCAGGTTAGCCAGGTTGTAGTCTCCCACCACCGGCAGCTCGAAGGTGGTCTGGACCCGACCTTCGGCAACGGTAAAGCGGGTTCCATGGGGCAGCCATTCGCGCGCCAGCAGGCGCAGCCGGGCGCCCGTCGCCGCCGGGTCGGTGGCATAGGTCCAAAGGTCCAGCCCACCATCAGCGCAACGCGCGGCCAGCGCCTGCGCCGACTCCCGCCCGTAGGGGTCGTCCACACAGAGCACCGCCACCTGCAGGCCTGGCCAGTCGAACAAGCGCCGCTTGGCGGCCCAGTAGGCCTCCATGCTGCCGTGGTAGTCCAGGTGGTCCTGCGTCAGGTTGGTAAAAAGGGCGGTGTGCACGCGGGTGCCGTCCAGCCGGCCCTCCTCGATGCCGATGGATGACGCCTCCAACACTGCGGCCTGCAAGCCATCGTCGGCAAAGGCGCGCAGCGCGCGTTGCAATGTCACAGGGTCGGGGGTGGTCAAGCCGGTCGGCACCAGCGCCGAGCCCGGCTGGCCGATGCCGAGTGTGCCGATCAAGCCTGCGCCTACGCCCAGCGCCTGCAAGCCTTGTGCCGTCCACCATGCGGTCGACGTCTTGCCGTTGGTTCCAGTCACGGCGATCAGGTCGAGCGCGCGGCTGGGGGTGTGCCAGAATGCGCTGGCCAGTGGCCCGGCCGCCGCGCGCAGACCGGCATAGGCGGCCACCCGCGCCGCGCTGGAGGGGGCGTCGGTGGGCGCGATATCGAAAGCCGCATCGGGGTTCGCACGCAACCAGTCGGCCAGACCCTGGGCCTCCACGACGGCGGCGACGGCACCGGCCTCGAGCGCGGCGCGCACGAAGCGGCGCGCATCGACCGCAGCGCCGGGCCAGGCGACGAAGGCATCGCCGGGGCGGACCTGCCGGCTGTCCGCACACAACCCGGTGGCGCCGCGCTCGCGCAACCACGCCAGTAGGGCGTCGAGGGTAGCGAAGGACGGCGCCATCAGACCGGCTCCTCCTCGATCACATCGGCGACGATCTGTGGCTGCACCCGCATATCGGGCGGCACGCCAAGCAGGCGCAGCGTCTGCTGCGCCACATCCGAAAACACGGGCGCGGCCACGGCTCCGCCATAAATTACGCCGTTGCCCGGTTCATCCACCATCACGGCAATGACCACCCGCGGCTGCTCGACCGGCGCCAGCCCGACGAAGAAGCTGCGGTATTTGCGTGCCGCGTAACCCTTGCCCTCCTGCTTGCGGGCGGTACCGGTCTTGCCCCCGACCGAGTAGCCGACGGTCTGCGCCAGCTGAGCGGTGCCGCCAGGGCCCGCGGCCATGTGCAGCATGCGCCGCACGGCCAGGGCGCTGCGTTCGCTGAAGACGCGCACACCGTGCGCCGGCTGGTCGGTGCGCATCAGGGTGACCGGAACCAGCTCGCCGTTGCGGGCAAACACCGTGTATGCCTGGGCCAGTTGCAGCAACGACGCCGACAGGCCATAGCCGTAGCTCATGGTTGCCTGCTCGATCGGCCGCCACGTCTTGTAGGCGCGCAGCCGGCCGCTGGTGGCCCCCGGAAAGGGTACCTGTGGCTTGTGCCCGAAGCCTGCGCGCGTGTAGGTCTCCCACATGTCGCGCGGCTGCATCTGCATGGCCAGCTTGACGGTGCCGATGTTGCTGGATTTTTGGATCACCTCGCTGACGGTCAGCACGCCATAGGCATGCACATCTGTGATGGTGAAGCCCCCCATCTGCAGCCGACCTGGCGCGGTCTGGATCGGCGTGTCGGGGGTGACCAGACCTTTGTCGAGTGCCAGCGCGGCGATGAAGGGCTTCATGGTCGAGCCCGGCTCGAAGCTGTCGGTCAGCGCTCGGTTGCGCAACTGCTCGCCAGTCAGCTGGCGGCGGTCGTTGGGGTTGTAACTCGGGTAGTTGGCCAGCGCCAGGACCTCGCCGCTCATCGCATCCAGCACCACCACGCTGCCGCCACGGGCGTTGTGCTGCCGCACCGCCTCTTTTAGGCGCTGGTAGACAAAAAATTGGATCTTGCCGTCGATGGAAAGCTGCAAATCCTTGCCGTCCAGCGGCGGCACGATATCGCGCACATCCTCGACGATGCGGCCGAGCCGGTCCTTGATGACCCGACGCGACCCGGGGCGGCCGAGCAGCTCGCGCTCGAACGCCAGCTCCACCCCTTCCTGCCCCCGGTCCTCGACATTGGTAAAGCCAACCACATGCGCGACGGCCTCCCCCTGGGGATACTGCCGCTTGTACTCCTTGCGCAGATACAGGCCCTTGATGCCCAGCGCCTGCACCTGGCGCGCCACGGGCTCGTCCACCTGGCGTTTGATCCAGACGAAATTTTTCTCGCCCACGTCCAGCCGGCGCTGCAATTCGGCCAAGGACATGTTCAGCAGGCGCGCGGCGTCGCGCAGCCCAGGGTGGTGCGGGTCCACGTCCTCGGGGTCGGCCCAGACGCTTTGCGCCACCACGCTGGTGGCCAGGATCATGCCGTTGCGGTCCAGAATACGCCCGCGGCTGGCTGGCAGCTCCAGCGTGCGCGCGTAGCGGACCTCACCCTGGCGCTGGAAGAAATCGCTGCCAATCACCTGCACATAGGCCGCGCGCGCCGCCAGCCCGGCGAAGGCCAGCGCCAGCATCCCGACGATGAAACGGCTGCGCCAGACCGGTGCCGCACTGGTCAGCAACGGGCTGCTGCCATAGGGGATGCTGCGTGCGGACAGCGCCGCGGTGACCGGCCGGCGACTCATGGACGCCCCCCCGGTCCGATCTCGGTCGACGACAGCGCCACATATTCGGTAATGCCAGGGTGGGCTGGGCGCATTTGCAGCTGGCGCTGGGCGATTTGCTGAATCCGCGACGGGGCAGCCAGCGCCCGCTGCTGGGCAACCAAGCGCTCGTGCTCCGCCGCCAGTCGGCTGGCCTGCGCCCGTGCGCGCTCGTTGGCGGCATACAGCCGCCGCGATTCGTACTGCAGCGTCACCAAATAGAAGCTGCTGGCCAGCAAGGCCAACAGCAGGACGAGGTTCAAGCGCGTCATGCCCGCCGCCCCCCTGTCGCCC
>NZ_JARJMT020000157.1 GCF_029335975.1 Tepidimonas sp. | reverse complement strand
CCAGATCGAGCACCTTCATGGACGCCCCTGCGCCACAGTCTGCACGACCGCCGACTCGTCACGCCAAGCCTCGGCCGGCCGCCACTGCAGTGGACTGGCGCCAGTCGCCACGTTCTGCCACCACAGCAGCGCAGCCAGCGTTTTGCCATCGGTGACCTCGCCGCGCCAGACGGCATCCAACAACGTCGCCGGACTGACTGCCAACACGTCCAGAAATTCCCCCTCGTCGAGCCGGCGCTCGCCCGCGCACAGCGCGCGGGCAAACCAGATCTCGATGACCTCGTCCGAATACCCGATGGCAGGATGCAGCACGCCCGCGCGCGCCCACTCACCGGCTTGGTAGCCCGTTTCCTCGCGCAACTCGCGCGCGGCGCAGACAAAGGACGACTCACCCGCATCCCGCTTGCCAGCGGGGAACTCGATCATCGCGCGCCGCACCGGATAGCGGTACTGTCGCTCCAGCACCAGCCGTCCATCTGCCAACATCGGCACGATCAGCACCGCGCCGGGATGTTGCAAATACTCACGTGCAGCCTCGCGACCATCGGGCAATTGGACACGGTCTCGGCACAGCGACAGAAAATGCCCCTTCCACACCGTCGAGGTCTCGCGGCAGACTTCGACCAGGTGCGCAGGATGTCGTTCGGGGACGAGCGCGACATCGGACACCGTGTCCCTCCCGGCTTTCAGCGGCGCATCAGGTAGCGGAACACGAACCCCGGAAAGGCCAAGGTCAGGAACATCGACGCCGTCACGGCATAAAACTCCCATCCCTGCGGGTAAATCTGCCCGAGGTTTTGCTCCAGCCCCAGGGCCACGGCCCCGACGATGAAATACAGCAACACCAACTCGCCCACCCGTCCCCATAGCGGCTTGACACCGCCGCGCACCGGCCACAAGACCATCCAGCGCTCGTTGACGAAGGGCAAATTGGCACCTACGATTGCCAAGGCAATCACCAGGCCGACGGCCAAATCCAGACTCATGTCGCGACTCTAACGCGCCTCACAAGACCGCGCGCACGGCCTGGATACACAGCGTCATCAGTCCCCCGGGCAGCAAGCCCAAGATCAGGACCAGCGCCCCGTTGACGGACAACACCGCACGGACCTGCAGCGGCGCCTGGATCGGTGCCGTCTGCGTCGGCGCATCGAAATACATCACCTTGACCACGCGCAGGTAGTAGAACGCACCCACCAGCGACGCCAGCACGGCGAACACCGCCAGACCGACGTAGAGCCCGCCTCCCGCCGCCAGCAGCGCCTGCAGCACGGCCAGCTTGGCGTAGAAGCCGACCAGCGGAGGCACCCCCGCGAGTGAGAACATGCATGCCGCCAGCACCCTGGCATACAGCGGGCTGCGCTGGTTGAGACCGGCAAAGTCGGCAATCTCCTCCGACTCGAAGCCTTCGCGCGCCAGCAGCAGCATCACGCCAAAGGTCGCCAACGTGGTCAGGACATAGGTCACGACATAGAACATGGCCGCGCCGAACGCCCCGCCCATGCCGGTGCGGTCCCCGGCAACCACGCCGCCGACCAGGGCCAACAGCATGAAGCCCATCTGCGCAATCGTGGAAAACGCCAGCATCCGCTTGAGGTTGCTCTGGGCCACTGCCGCCAGGTTGCCCACCAGCAGCGACGCCACGGCCAGGAAGGCCAGCATCTGCTGCCAATCCGTCGCTACCGCGGGCAGTCCCTCGGCCAGCAGCCGCACCACAATCGCAAAAGCGGCCAGCTTGGGCGCGCCGCCGATCAGCAGCGTGATCGACGTGGGCGCGCCGTGGTAGATGTCCGGCACCCACATGTGGAAGGGCACCACGCCCAGCTTGAACGCCAGCCCCGCCACCACGAACACCACGCCGAGCATCAGCACCTGCGGCTGGCCTACCCCGGCCTCGATGGCCCGCGCTACGTCGGAAATAGCCAGGCTGCCGGTGGCCCCATAAACCAGCGACAGGCCATACAGCAAAAAGCCGCTGGCCAGCGCCCCGAGCACGAAATATTTCATCGCTGCCTCGGTTGCACGCGCATCGTCGCGCCGCAGCGCCACCAGCGCATAGCTGGACAGCGTCAACAGCTCCAGCCCTAGGTAAATCACCAAGAAATGGTGACCGCTGATCATGATGAACATACCCAGCAGCGCAAACAGGGACAGCGTGAACAGCTCGCCACCGCGCAGCATGTCGCGCGCGCCGGCGTAGGGCCGCGCGTAGACCAGGGTCACCATCAGCGCCACGGTGGCGAAGCACTTCAACCACGCGGCCATGGGGTCACTGACGATCATCCCGCCAAAACCCGTGAGCGTCTGTCCACTGACAGCCAGATAACCTTCCAACACCGCGACCACGGCCAGCGTGAGCTGCGTGAGGCGGAAGGTCGCATCGCGCAGCGGGGTATCGACGAACAGATCGTAAAGGGCGATCACACACGCCATCCCGAGCAGCAACAGCTCGGGAGTGGCTGTGGCCCAGCTGACAGTATCAATCATGTGACGAACGCTTTCTCGAATGGTTGGCCAGCACGGTCAGCCCAGCTTGGATACGGCCACGTGCTGGAGAAGCTGCTGTACCGCCGGATCCATCGCGTCAGTGAACGGCTTGGGATGGATGCCGAAGTACAGCACCATGATCGCCAGCAGGGCCAGCATCAGAAACTCACGCGCATTGATGTCCTTGAGGGCCTTGACATGTTCGTGCACCGGCGCGCCGAGATAGACGCGCTTGAACATCCATAGCGAGTATGCGGCCCCAAGGATCAGCGATGTGGCCGCCAGCAGCCCGACCCAGAAGTTGGCTTTGACCGCCGCCAGGATCACCATCCACTCGCCGACGAAGCCCGCCGTGCCCGGTAAACCGGCATTGGCCATCACGAACAGCAAGGCAAAAGCACCGAAGGCCGGCATGGTGTTGAGCACACCGCCGTAATCGCGGATCTCGCGCGAATGTACCCGGTCGTACAGCACGCCGATGCACAGGAACATCGCCGCAGACACGAAGCCGTGGGCAATCATCTGCACGATGGCACCCGACAGCCCCAGGTCATTGAACACGAAAAAACCCAGTGTCACAAAGCCCATGTGCGCCACCGACGAGTAGGCCACGAGCTTTTTCATGTCCTGCTGCACCATCGCCACCAGGCCGACATAGATCACCGCCACCAGCGACAGCGCGATCATCAATCCTGCCCACTCATGGGCTGCATCCGGCGTAATCGGCAGCGAAAAGCGCAGAAAACCATAGGCCCCGAGCTTGAGCATGATGGCCGCCAGGACGGCAGAGCCGCCGGTGGGCGCCTCGACGTGCACATCCGGCAGCCAGGTGTGCACCGGCCACATGGGTACCTTGACCGCAAACGCCGCCAGGAAGGCAAAGAACAGCGCCGTCTGCACACCTGCGGCCAGCGGCAGCTTGTGCCATGTCGCCAAATCGAAACTGCCGCCCGAGGCGTTGTACAGATACACCAACGCCACCAGCATCAAGAGCGAGCCCAGCAGGGTGTAGAGGAAGAACTTGAACGCCGCGTAGATCTTGTTCGGCCCCCCCCAGATACCGATGATGATGTACATCGGGATCAGTGTCGCCTCGAAGAAAATGTAGAACAGCATCGCATCCAGCGACGCAAACACCCCGATCATCAGACCGGACAGGATCAGGAATGCGCCCATGTACTGGTGCACGCGCTCGGTGATCACCTCCCAGCCGGCGATCACGACGACGACCGTGATGAACGCCGTCAACAGGATCAGCCAGAGCGAAATCCCGTCCACCCCCAGGTGGTAGTGGACATTGAAGCGCTCGATCCACGGCGCCTTCTCGACAAACTGCATCGCGGCGGAGCCAACCTCAAAGCCGCTGTACAGCGGCACGGTCACGACCAGCCCCGTCAGCGCGCCAACGAGCGCCAGCCAGCGCACCGTGTTGGCGTGCTCGTCGCGCCCAATGGCGAGCAGCACGACGCCAAAAAAGATCGGCGTCCAAATCGCAAGGCTCAACAAACCCATGCTGTCGTTCTCCTTATTTGGCGAGCCAAACGAAATAGGTCATGAAGGCCAGGACGCCAAGAATCATCACGAAGGCGTAGTGGTACAGGTAGCCGGTCTGCACACGGCGCACCACTCCCGCGAGCGCCCCGACGACTTTCCAGCTCAGGTTGACGACACCGGCCTCGATCACGCCGCGGTCGCCTCCCTTCCACAATCCGACCCCGATGCCACGCGCCGCGCGCGCGATCACGTGCTCGTTGATCCAGTCCATGTAGTACTTGTTTTCCAGCACCACCACCAGCGGCCGCAGCGCCTGGGCGATGCGGCCAGGTAGATCCGGGCGCACCATGTACAGGTACCACGCCGACACCGCCCCGGCCAGCGCTAGATAGAACGGCGGCGTGCTCAAGGCGTGCAGCGCCATTGCCAGCGGGCCGTGGAAGATTTCGGCGAACTTGGCCATCGCGGGGTGCTTGTCGGCGTGCACCTCGATCGAAGCGGCAAGGAAGTCGCCGAACAGCATCGGCTGGACCGTGAGGTAGCCGATCACCACCGAGGGCACCGCCAGCAACAGCAGCGGCGCGGTCACCACCCATGGCGACTCGTGCGGCTTGTCGTCGCCGTGGCCGGCGTGGTCTTCATGGTGGCCGTGGTGCGCCTGCGGGTTGTGGTCATAGCGCTGCGTACCGTGGAAAACCAGGAAATACACCCGGAATGAGTAAAACGCCGTCACGAACACCCCGGCCAGCACGGCAAAGTAAGCCAAGCCCGAGGCCGGCAGGTTGCTGAAGTGCACCGCCTCGATGATCGCATCCTTGGAGTAAAACCCCGAAAACAGCGGCGTACCGACCAAGGCCAGTGTGCCGAGCAAAAACGTGATCCAGGTAATCGGCATGTACTTGCGCACACCGCCCATGTAGCGAATATCCTGATTGTGGTGCATGCCGATGATGACCGAGCCGGCCGCCAGGAACAGCAGCGCCTTGAAGAACGCATGCGTCATCAGGTGGAACACCGCCACCGAATACGCCGACGCGCCCAGCGCCACCGTCATGTAGCCCAGCTGCGACAGCGTCGAGTACGCCACCACGCGCTTGATGTCGTTTTGGATGATGCCAAGGAAGCCCATAAATAGCGCGGTGATGGCGCCGATGACGAGGATAAAGTTCAGCGCTGCGTCCGACAGCTCATAGATTGGCGACATGCGTGCGACCATGAAGATGCCGGCTGTCACCATCGTCGCGGCGTGGATCAGCGCCGAAATCGGCGTCGGGCCTTCCATGGAGTCTGGCAGCCAGACGTGCAGCGGAAACTGCGCACTCTTGCCCATCGCGCCGATGAACAGGCAGATGCCGATCACCGTGACCAACATCGCCTCCTGCCCGAAGACGTACCACGGGAACTCGATCGTCGCGAGCTTGTCGGCCTGGTCGAAAATCTCGTTGTAATTCAGCGTGCCAGTGTAGGCCGCCAGCAGCCCGATACCGAGGATGAAGCCGAAATCGCCGACTCGGTTGACCAGGAAAGCCTTCATGTTGGCAAAGATCGCCGACGGTTTGTTGAACCAGAAGCCGATCAGCAGGTACGACACCAGGCCCACCGCCTCCCAGCCAAAAAACAGCTGCAGCAGGTTGTTGCTCATGACCAGCATGAGCATCGAGAAGGTAAAGAGCGAGATGTAAGCGAAGAACCGGTTGTAGCCCGGGTCGTCCTCCATATAGCCGATGGTGTAGATGTGCACCATCAGTGACACGAAGGTCACCACGCACATCATCATCGCCGTCAGGCCATCGACCAGGAAGCCGACCTCCATCTTCAGGCCGCCAATGACCATCCACTGATATATGGTCTGATCGAAATACGCCCCGTCGAGCGCCACGCGCTTGAGCGTGATCGCCGAGAGGATGAACGAAACCAGCACACCCAGAATGGTCAAACTGTGCGACCAGCGCCGGCCGATCCAGTTACCGCCAAACTTGGTACCGAATATGCCGGCGGCGGCGGACCCGATCAACGGGGCCAGTGGCACCGCCAGCAGCATGCTTGCAGAGAGGGTCGTCATGGTGAAGGTCGCGTGGTATCCGGAATGCGCCTTAACCCTTGAGGGTGTTGAGCGCCTGGACGTCGATCGACGACTTGTTGCGGAACAGCAGCACCAGGATCGCCAAGCCAATGGCCGACTCCGCCGCTGCCACGGTCAGGATGAAAAACACGAATACCTGCCCGTGCAGATCGCCCAGGTAGTGGGCAAACGCCACGAAATTGAGGTTGACGGCCAGCAGCATCAGCTCGATGGCCATCAGCAGCACGATCAGGTTTTTGCGGTTGAGGAAGAT
>NZ_JARJMT020000135.1 GCF_029335975.1 Tepidimonas sp. | reverse complement strand
CCCCCACCCGTATCTTCGCCTGTACGCCCCCCGTGAACACCTTCGCCATTGCACTTGACGGTACCCGTCTGGGAGAAGTTTGGGTCTATCTGGCCGCCTCACCGCTGTTGGGGCTGACGATCACCCTGTTGGCCTACGGCGTGGCGCACCGTCTATTCCTGGCCTGTGGCGCGCACCCGCTGGCCAATCCGGTGGCCGTCGCCATCGCGCTGCTCGGGGGGCTGTTGACCCTGACCGGCACACCCTACGCCACTTATTTTGAAGGGGCGCAGTTCGTGCACTTTCTGCTCGGCCCAGCGACGGTGGCGCTGGCCGTCGCCCTGCACGCGCAGTGGCCGCTGCTGCGACGGACTTGGCTGCCGCTGCTCGTGGGGCTGGTGACTGGGGCGTTGGCTGCGGCGGTCAGCGCCGTGGTCTTGGGCTGGCTTTTGGGCGCTAGCCCGCAGACCCTGGCCTCGCTGGCCCCCAAGTCGGTGACCACACCGGTGGCCATGGGTATCGCTGAGGGCCTGGGCGGATTGCCGTCTCTGACCGCCGTCCTGGTCGTGGTCACCGGCATTTGGGGAGCGGTAACGGCGCGCTGGCTGTTCGATCGGCTGGGCATCGCCGACCCGATGGTGCGCGGCTTTGCCCTCGGCGTCACGGCCCACGGCATCGGCACCGCGCGGGCCTTTCAGGTCAGTGCGACGATGGGGGCTTTTGCCGGGCTGGCGATGGGGTTGGCGGCCCTGTTCAACGCCGTCGCCTTGCCCTGGCTGATGCACGGCCTGCTGGCGCTGCTGATGCGCTGAGACGGGAGCTGGCGGCGCGGGCGCCGCTGGGCCTCACTCGATCAACCGTGCAGATCGTCACGGCGGGCGATTTCGAATAAGCGAGCCAATTCGTGCGAATGGCAGCGCAAATTACGGCGGTGCCACAGCATGATCAACCCCATGACGCTGGCCACCAGCAGCCCGAACGCAATGATCGCACCAAACGCCGACAGCCCCGCCCCAGTGGCGGCGCTGTAGAGAAAGCCCAGGCCCAGGATGCAGGCCTGCTCGTTGAAGTTTTGTACCGCGATGGAGCGGCCAGCACCCATCAGATTGTGGCCACGGTGCTGCAGCAGAGCGTTCATCGGCACCACCAGAAAACCGCCCAGCGCCCCCAGCAGGACCAGGAACGGCGCGGCCACCCAAACGTCGCGGATGACCACCATCAGCACCACCAGCAGCCCCATCGCCACGCCCAGCGGCATCACGCGCGGGGCCTGTTCAATACGCATGCGCACCGAGGCCACCACCGCTCCCGCCGCCGTGCCGACCGCAACGACGCCCACCAGGCTGGAGGCCTGCGTGGTGTTGTAGCCCAGCGCCGCCGCCGCCCAGGCCAGCACGATGTAGCGCAGATTGCCGCTGACGCCCCAGAACAGCGTCGTCGTCGCCAGTGAGATCTGGCCCAGGTGGTCGCGCCACAGGCGCCAGTTGCACCGCCAGAAGTCTGGCAGCAGCGCCAGCGGATTGGGCGGCAGGTGGCGCAACGGTGTCGTGGTGCGCGGGATGCGCAGGTTGAACGCCGCCGCCAGCCCGTACACCACCACCAGGCCGACGATGGCCAGTTCCACCGCCGTCGGCAGCCAAGCGCGCAGCCATACCGCCTCTTGCGCATCCAGCCACGCTGCCACCGCGGGCGAGACGAGCTGCCCGCCCAGCACGACACCGAGAATGATGGAGGCGATCGTCAGCCCCTCAATCCAGCCGTTGGCCTTGACCAGCTGCGACGGCGGCAGCAACTCGGTCAGGATGCCGTACTTGGCCGGCGAATACGCCGCCGCGCCCAGACCCACCAGGCTGTAGGCCAGCAGCGGGTGCACAGGGGTCAGCATCAGTACACAGCCCACCACCTTGATGGCGTTGCTGATGAACATGACCTGCCCCTTGGGCCGCGAATCCGCAAACGCCCCCACCCACGGTGCCAGCAACACGTAAAACAGCGCGAACATTGGCACTAGCGCAGCGGCCTGCCACGGCGGCGCGCCACGACTGCGCAGCAGCTCCACCGCCACCACGAACAGCGCGTTGTCGGCCAGCGAGCTGCAAAACTGCGCCATCATGATGGTGTAGAAGCCGCGCTTCATGGGGGCGAAATATCCGAAATAGCCTCGTATCGGGGGTGTGCACACCACCCGGCTGTGCGAAAGTCGCGTCTGGCGCAGGGTGCGCGGTTTATAGCATGCGCCCGCGCCAGCGCCATCCGCCTCCCTCTTTTTCCCATCGCCTGCCATGCCCCGCCCGATCCTTGCCACCGTGCACCTGGATGCCCTGCGCCACAACCTGAACCGCTGCCGCGCCGCCGCCGGCGACGCGCGCGTGTGGGCCGTCGTCAAGGCCAACGCCTACGGCCACGGCATCGAGCGCGTCTGGCCGGCGCTGCGCGCCGCCGACGGCTTTGCGCTGCTCGACCTGGCCGAGGCCGAGCGGCTGCGCACGCTGGGCTGGCGCGGTCCCATACTGCTGTTGGAGGGCTGCTTCGAGCCACGCGACCTGGAGACCTGCTCGCGCCTGGACCTGTGGCACGTGGTGCACACCGAGGAGCAAATCGACTGGCTGGCAGCGCACAAGACGCACCAGCCGCACCACGTGTTCTTGAAGATGAACTCGGGCATGAACCGGCTCGGCTTTCGCCCGCCGGCCTACCGCGCCGCCTGGGCGCGGCTGCAGGCGCTGCCGCAAGTCGGCGAGATTGGGCTGATGACGCATTTTTCCGACGCCGATGGGCAGCGCTTGGGGCGCGAGGGCGTGCTGCACCAGGTGGAGGCATTCGTGCGCGCCACGCGCGACCTGCCGGGGGAGCGCAGCCTGTGCAACAGCGCCGCCACGCTGCGCCATGCACGGCAGCTGCGCCTAGGCGACGACGGCGGGGCGCTGGCGGCGGACTGGGTGCGCGCCGGCATCGCGCTCTACGGCAGCGCACCCGACCATCCGGCGCACACCGCTGCCGGGTGGAACCTGCAGCCGACCATGACGCTGGCCAGCCGGCTGATCGCCATCCAGCCGGTGGCCGCCGGCGAAACGGTCGGCTATGGCTCGATCTACACCGCGCCGCGCGATCTGCGCGTCGGCATCGTGGCTTGTGGCTACGCCGACGGCTACCCGCGCCACGCCAGTCTGTCGCAGGACCACGGCGCGCCGGTGCTGGTGCGCGGCGCGCGCACGCGGCTGGTGGGCCGCGTCAGCATGGACATGTTGGCCGTGGACCTGACCCCAGTGGAAGCCGCCGGCGGCCCGTGCCGCCCCGGCGACGAGGTGGTGCTGTGGGGCCGCAGCGCCAGCGGCGCGGTGCTGCCGATCGACGACGTGGCGCAGGCCGCCGGCACCATCGCCTACGAGCTGATGTGCGCGGTGGCCGCGCGGGTACCCTTCGCTGTCGACGGGGCGGGCGAGACAGGCGTCCTTGAGACCCCTTAGACTTGTACTCCTGGGGGTATCAAGCTATACTCACGGCCCATTGGAGGATCAGACCATGGATGGACGTACGATGCCTCTCTCCCCACTGGCCCGTCGGCGCTGGCTCGGCGTGGCCGCTGCCGGATTGCTCGGTGGCACGGTGCTCGCGCCTGCCTGGGCGCAGGGCGAAACTGCCGGCCCACGCGTGCCAGTGACCGAAGCCGCCCGCCGCCCGGTTGGTCAAGCGCTGCTGCTGGACGCTACGATCGAAGCCCAACAGCAGGCGACGCTGTCCGCCCAAGCCAGCGGCCGCATCGTGCAGCTGCAGGTCAAGGCCGGCGACCGCGTGCGCGCTGGACAGGTGCTGGCGGTGATCGACGACCGCGAGACCAGCGCCGGCGTGCAGCGCGCCGGTGGCGCAGTGGCGCAGGTCGAAGCCGAGCTGCGCAACGCCGAGGCCCATGCCAAGCGCACGCGCGAACTGCGCGCGCAGGGCTTCGTTTCGCAGGCAGCGGTCGACACCGCCGAGGCGCAGGCCGCTGCCGCACGCGCCGCGCTGCAGCAGGCCAAGGCGGCGCAGTCACAGGCTGCGCTGGCGCAGGGCTTCACACGGCTGACTGCACCGTTCGACGGTTTCGTGCTGGCCACGCACGCGGAGGCCGGCGACCTGGCCGCACCCGGCCGCCCGATCCTGACGATCTACGCACCGCAGCCGCTGCGCGCGACGGTGCATGTTCCTGCATCGCAATCGGCGCTGGCCGAGCGCGCGCAGCGCATCGAGGTGCACCTGCCCGATGGGCGCTGGGTGCAACCGAGCGGGCGCAGCCGCTTGCCGGCGGCCGACCCGGTGGCACAGACGGTGGAGTGGCGCCTGTCGCTCGCGCCCGCCGACGCGCAGGGCGTGCTGCCCGGGCAGGCGGTCAAGGTGCGCTTTGCCGCTGGCAGCGACGAACGGCTGGTGGTGCCAGCCAGCGCCCTGCTGCGCCGCGGCGAGTTGACCGCCGTCTATGTGGCGGCGCCTGCTGGCGCCCCTTCGGGCTTTGTGCTGCGCGCGGTGCGTGTCGGCGCCGACCACGGCGAGGCTGGGGTGGAGATCTTGTCGGGCCTGCAGCCGGGTGAGCGCGTGGCGCTCGACCCGGTGCGCGCCGGGCTGCGCGGTGCGCAGGCCGCGCAGTGATCGGCCATCGTCCCTTGCCCCTGATGCAGGAGAACGGCCGATGAATGCCGAATCCCCAATCCCCCCCACCGGTACCCAGGCCGAACGGCTGGGCATCTCGGGTGTGATCGCCCGAGCCTTTCAGGCCAACGCCATCACACCGCTGCTGGCGTTGGTGGCGCTGCTGTTGGGCCTCTTTGCGGTGCTGGTCACGCCGCGCGAAGAGGAGCCGCAGATCAATGTCACGATGGCCAATGTGCTGATCCCGTTTCCGGGTGCCTCTGCCGCAGATGTCGAAAAGATGGTGGCACAGCCGGCCGAGCATGTGCTGTCGCAGATCCACGGCATCGAGCACACCTACAGCGTCTCGCGCCCCGGTGTGGCAGTGCTGACGGTGCAGTTTAAGGTCGGCGTGCCGCGCACCGAGGCGCTGGTGCGTCTGTACGACGTGCTCAATGCCAATCAAGACTGGCTGCCGCAGGGTCTGGGCGTTTTGCCGCCGATCGTCAAGCCCAAGGGCATCGACGACGTGCCGGTGCTGGCTGCCACGCTGTGGAGCCCTGCGGGCAAGAGCGCGTGGGAGATCGAGCGCGTCGCGCACGCGATCGAGACCGAACTCAAGCGCGTGCCCGGCACGCGCGAGGTGCAGACCATCGGCGGTCCAGGACGCGCGATCCACGTCTGGATCGAGCCGGAGCGGCTGCGCGCACGCGCCGTCGCGCTGCAGGCCATCCATCAGGCCATCGCTGCCGCCAACCAAGCGATGCCGTCCGGCGCCGTGGCGCAGCCTCGCCAACAACCCGGCGAGCCCGGCTTGCTGACGGTGGAAACCGGCGAATTTCTAAAAAGCGTGCAAGATGTCGGTGACATCGTCGTCGGCGTGCACCAGGGCCGTCCGGTCTACCTGCGCGAGGTGGCGCGCATCGAGGAAGGCGCGCAACTGCCGCGCCGCTATGTCTGGCACACGCCCGGGCAGGCTGGCGCCTTGCCCGATGGCGCGCAGCCCGGACAAGCCTACCCGGCAGTGACAGTGATCGTGACCAAAAAGCCGGGCGAGAACGCCGTCGATGTGGCGCGCGCAGCCACGCAACAGCTCGAACGCCTGCACAACACGCTGATCCCCGACGGCGTAGAGGTGACGATCAGCCGCGACTATGGCGCAACCGCAGCGGACAAGGCCAACAAGCTGATCAGCAAATTGATCTTTGCGACCGGCAGCGTGATCGTACTGGTCGGGCTGGCGCTGGGTCGGCGCGAGGCAGTCATCGTCGGCGTGGCCGTGATCCTGACGCTGACGGCGACGCTGTTTGCCTCGTGGGCGTGGGGTTTTACACTCAACCGCGTGTCGCTGTTTGCGCTGATCTTCTCGATCGGCATTTTGGTGGATGACGCCATCGTCGTGGTGGAAAACATCCACCGGCATCGTCAGCTCACGCCCGAGGCATCGCTGCTGTCCATCATCCCGCGCGCGGTCGACGAGGTCGGCGGCCCGACCATCTTGGCCACGCTGACGGTGATCGCAGCGCTGCTGCCGATGGCCTTCGTCACTGGGCTGATGGGCCCCTACATGAGCCCGATCCCGATCAACGCCAGCATGGGCATGGCGATTTCGCTGGCCATCGCGTTTACCGTGACACCGTGGCTGGCGCACAAGCTGATGGGCCAACACGGCGCCGGCCCCACAGCAGCGCACGGGCCGTCCGCGCTGACGCGCGGGCTGCAGACCTTCTTCGCGCGCGTGCTGACGCCATTTCTGGAAAGCGCGCGCCACCGTTGGCTGCTCGCGCTGGGCGTGCTGGCCGGTCTGTTCTTGTCGGTCGGGCTTGCGGCGGTGCAGGCGGTCATTCTGAAGATGCTGCCGTTCGACAACAAGAGCGAATTTCAGGTGGTGCTGGAGATGCCGGCGGGCACGGCGTTGGAGGACACGGCCGCCGCGCTGCAAGATATGACGGCGTTCTTGGCGCAGCAGCCGGAAGTCACGCATGTACAGGGCTACGCCGGTACCGCCAGCCCGATCACCTTCAACGGGCTGGTGCGGCAGTACTATCTGCGGGCCGATGCCGAACAGGGTGACCTGCAGGTCAACCTGATCGACGCCAAACACCGCAAGGAGCAA
>NZ_JARJMT020000122.1 GCF_029335975.1 Tepidimonas sp. | reverse complement strand
TTCCCCACCTCCGCGACCGGGTCCTGGTGGGCGGTGCCCAGCGGTCGCCTGCCCAGCCGCTGCGCGGGGGCGGGGGTGGGGGCGGGGGCCGTTGGCAAAGCACCGTCCATCACGGGTTACATCGCCGGCCCCGGTCAACCGCCCGTGCGGCGGGGGCGCCGCGCGGCCTGTTCATCCGGGGACAGCGCCACCTGGTCGCGCACGTAGAGCGGCTGAGCCCCGGCCGCGCCGACGCACCACCCGGCCGCTACGCCCGCGGCCGCCAGGCGCAACAGGGCGCGCGCGCACGGCAGCGTCGCGCCACCGATCTCGGTGCGCCAGACGGCAGGCAATCGCTCCCCGTAGACGCCAGCGACGTTGCCAGCGTGCAGCGCGCCGTCCGCGTGGGGCAGGTCTTGCGGACGGCGCAGGTGCGGGCTTTCCAACTCGCGCCAGCCCTGCGCAGCGCCCCAAGCGTAGCGGGCCACGTAGACCTCGTCCATGCGCGCGTCCAGCGCCGCGTGCACGGTGAGTTGCGCGGCAGTCGGCGCGTGGCGCACGCGCGCGGCCTCCGCCACCGCCAGCAGGGTGCCCAGCGGCAGCACGGGTACGCCGCCCGGCCGCGCCCCAGCAGCCAGCCCCTGCACCACCGCGCAGGCGGTGCGCAGCCCGGTAAACGAACCCGGCCCATGGCCGAAGACGATGCCGTCCAGCTCCGCCAGCCGCCAGCCGACTCGCTGCAGCAGCCCCATCACGGTCGGCAGCAGCGTCGCCGAGGCATGCGCACCGCCCGCCCCCTCGTACCACGCGAGCGGCTCGGCTGCGCCGGCCGCGCCCACGGCCACGCTGAGCATCGAAGCGCTCGTGTCCAGCGCCAGCCAGCGCTGCAGGCCGGGGCGCGAGGGGGAAGGGGCGGTGTCGTCCATGCTGACGATTATCCCCGGTGGGGCGGGCGGCCTTGCTAGACTCGCGACAGCGGCACCGGCTGGTCCGGCTCGCGCCGCCCCTGATCCGAGGAGGAACCATGTCCACCCCCCTTGCCACCGAGTCGCGTCCCCACCCCACGGTGCCGAGCCTGCGCGAGCGCTGGCCGATGATGACGCTGTACGAGCGCTTCGAGCAGGTCGTCGCCATCGTGCTGTCCGCCGTGATTGCCGTCATCGTCGTCACCTCGCTGGTGCAGCTCATCCGCGAGGTGTTCATGCTGCTGGTGCTGGACGCTTTCAATCCGCTGGACCACAAAATTTTCCAGACCGTCTTCGGCATGATCATGACGGTCCTGATCGCGATGGAGTTCAAGCATTCCATCGTGCGCGTGGTCATGGGGCATGACAGCATCGTGCAGGTCAAGACGGTGGTGCTGATCGCGCTGATCGCGTTGTCGCGCAAGTTCGTCATCCTGGACCCGGACACCTCCCCGGCCAAGGTGGCGGCGCTGTCGGGCGCGGCACTGGCGCTCGGCGTCGTTTACTGGTTGATGCGCGAGCGTGACCAACGCGCGCTGGATGCCGAGCGGGCTGCGGCGGCCGCGCAGAAGGGGGGGCACCATGCGTCCTGATCCGTGGGGATCGCCCGCGCCTCGGCGCAGCGACAGCTTCGTGCGTCGGCTGCTGTGGCTGGCGCTGGTGGTGGCCGCGCTGATGGTCCTGTGGCAGTGGTTGCCGGTGTTGCAGGCGCGCTGGCTGGCGCCGGCTGCTGCGCCAGCGGTCGAGCGCACCGTCACACCGCGTGGCGACCTGGCGGCTGACGAACGAGCCACTATCGAGCTGTTCGAAAAGGCGCGCGACTCGGTGGTTTTCATCTCCACTGCGCGGGTGGTGCGTGACGCCTGGACGCGCAATGCTTGGGAGGTGCCGCGCGGCAACGGCTCGGGCTTCATTTGGGACGATGCCGGTCACGTTGTGACCAACTACCACGTCATCGAGGGGGCGTCGTCGGCCACCGTGCGGCTGGCCGATGGCCGCGACTATCGCGCTGCGCTGGTTGGTGCGTCGCCGGCGCACGATATCGCAGTGCTGCGCATCGGGGTGGGCTTCAAGCGACCGCCGCCGGTGCCGATCGGCACGAGCCGCGATCTAAAGGTGGGTCAGAAGGTGTTTGCGATTGGCAATCCGTTCGGGCTGGACTGGACGCTGACTACGGGCATCGTATCGGCACTGGATCGCACCCTCGACGCGGACTCAGGCAGACCACCGATCGAGCATCTGATCCAAACCGATGCGGCGATCAACCCTGGAAACTCCGGCGGGCCGCTGCTCGACTCCGCCGGGCGGCTGATCGGCATCAACACCGCGATTTATAGCCCGTCGGGGGCCTCGGCCGGCATCGGCTTTGCGGTGCCGGTGGATACGGTGGCGCGTGTGGTGCCACAGCTCATCCAGCATGGCCGCTATGTGCGCCCGGCGCTGGGCATCGAGGTGGATGAGACGCTCAATCAGCGCTTGGCAGCCGCCACCGGGGTGGAAGGGGTCTACGTGCTGCGCGTGCAGCCGCGCGGCGCGGCCGAGCAGGCTGGCCTGCAGGGCGTGCGCATGACGCCCGAGGGGCTGATGCCCGGCGACGTCATCGTGGCGGTGGAGGGCAAGCCGGTCCACAGCCCAGGCCAGTTGCTGGTTCGGCTGGACGACTTTCGCGTCGGCGACACGGTGCGCCTGAGTGTGCGCCGCGGCGAGCAAACGCGGGAAGTGACGGTGGCCTTGCAGCCGGGGGTTTGAGCAGCCGTGATGGGTGTGCGCGGGTGGGTCCGGGTG
>NZ_JARJMT020000098.1 GCF_029335975.1 Tepidimonas sp. | reverse complement strand
GTCGGTTTCTCCACCGTGCAGCAGGGCATGGGCCTGTGTGGCTTGCGCGTCTTCTTGGTCTTGCGTTCGAATCCCGTCGCACTGCTCTGAAGGCTCATCTGTTTCATGCCGACACTGTCTCACATCCGCCCGCTGTCGAGGCGGGTTTTGCCGGCGTTCCCTAAGTCAGTAGCCTTGCCTCGGCGCGGCAAGCGCCGGGATTGAAGGCGGCGGTAGGGCGGGAGGCGCTTGGTGCGCCGAAGAGCCGCGCCGGCTCAGCCGCGGCGCCGGGCCAGCGTGGTCAGATACGCCAGCGCCGCCAGCACCACGATGACGGCACCCCCCGGCGCGTCGGCCTCGTAGGCGAGCGCGAGACCGGCCACGATCTCGACGGCGGCCACCGCCACCGCCAGACCCATGGCTGCGCCCATGCCGCGGCCCAAGCGCAAGGCCGTGGCGGCCGGCAGCGTCAACAGGGCCAGCACCAGCACCAGGCCCACCGCCTGCACCAGCACCACCACGGCCAGCGCAATCATCACCAGCAGGCCTTGTTGCAGCGCCTGTACCGGCAGGCCGCGGGCGCGGGCGAATTCCTCGTCGAACAGCGCCGCCACCAGCGGCCGCCACAGCAGCGCCAGGGCCAGCAGCAAGGCGGCGTCCAGCACCACCATGGCCAGCACCTGCTCGCGGCCGACCATCAACAGGTTGCCCAACAGGTAGCTCATCAGTTCGCTCTGGTAGCCCGGCGTGCGGGCGATGGCCAGAATGCCCACGGCCATGCCCACGGCCCAGATGGCGCCAATCATCATGTCTTCGCGCTCGCGACCGCGCCGGGTGAGCCAGCCGATGAGCAGCGCCGCCAGCACCGCCGCGATGGTGGCGCCCGTTAGCGGCGAGCCGCCCAGCCACTGCGCCACCCCCATGCCGCCCAGCACCGCATGCGCAATGCCGCCGGCCATGAAGCTCACGCGTTTGAGCACCACCAGCGTGCCCACCACGCCGCTGCCCAGCGCAGCGAGCAAGCCGGCCAGCAGCACCCATTGCAGAAAGCCGTGCTCGGCCACGGCGTGAAAAAAGCTCATGGCGCCTCCCGTGTCGGCCCGGGTGCCGCTGCGGCATGGCCACAAACGCGCTCCCAGCCCGGGTTCTCCGCCGGCTGGCCTGCCCAGCGCACCGTGGTGCTCAGACAGATCAGGTGGTCGGCCCAGCGCGTCATGGCGTGCAGGTCGTGGGAGACCATGATGATGCTGCGCGTGCCGCGCACGGCAGCCAGCAGGTCGAACAGACTGCCTTGCGAGTGGCTGTCGATGTGGGCGGTGGGCTCGTCGAGCAGCAGCAGATCGGGTTCGCCAGCGAGTGCCCGCGCGATGAGCACGCGCTGAAGCTGTCCGCCCGAGAGTGCCGCGATGGGGCGCTCGGCCAGGTCTGCCGTGTCGGTGGCGCGCAAGGCATCCTCCGCGCGCGCCTGGGCCCGCTGGCCATAGCGTGCGCCCAGGGGCATGCCGCGCAAGGTGCCCTGCAGCACGACGTCACGCACGCGCAACGGAAAGTCGCGCTGGAACTGCGCAAACTGCGGCACATAGCCCACCCGGGGCCGTGCGACCTCGGGCGCGGCGCCCAACACCCGGATGCGACCGCGTTGCGGCGCGAGCAGACCCAGCGCGAGCTTGAGCACCGTGCTTTTGCCGCCCCCATTGGGTCCGACGAGCGCGCAGGCGCTGCCCAGGGGGACGGAAAAACTCACGGCACGCAGGACGGGCGCTTCGCCATAGGCGAAGTCCACATCCTCGAAGCGCAGAGCGTCGGACGGGCTCACACCATGCCGCGCGCGATGGCGGCGGCCGCGCGCCGGGCCTGGCCGATGAAGTCTTCTTCGAGCGGGTTGAGCTCGACCACTTCGCCGCCGATGGCGCGCGCCCCCGACTCGGCTGCGGTGCGCGAAAACTGCCTTTGCACGAAGATCACCCGCACACCCAGCGAGCGCGCCTGCTCGATGAGGGCCGTCAGCGCTTTGGGGCTGGGCTCCTTGCCCTCGACTTCGATGGGAATCATCTCCAGTCCGTAGTCGCGCGCCAGATAGCCCCAGGCCGGGTGGAAGACCATGAAGCGGCGCTGCGTCTTGCCTGCGAGCGTCTGGCGCAACTCGGCATCGAGCGCATCGAGCTCGGCTGCGTAGCTTGTGTAGCCCGCCTCAAACGCTTCGCGTTGCGCCGGGGCCAGCTCGATCAGCGCATCGCGGATGGTTTGCGCCTGGCGCTTGACCAGCCGCGGACTGGTCCAGATGTGCGGGTCACGCGCGCCGCTGGCGGCGGGTTGTCCGTCGGCACCGCGCATGGGCGCAAGCTCGATGCCCTGGCGCGTATCAACGATGCGCAGCTTGGGGAACTGCGACTGAAACCGCGGCACCCAGTTGGCCTCGAAAGGCACACCGATGCGGAAGTAGACCTGCGCGTTGCCGAGCTCCACCAGCTGCGCGGGCGTGGGGTCGTACGTGGCAGGGCTTTGGCCGGGGCGCACCAACACCTCGACCTGCGCCGCGTTGCCCGCCACGCGTTCGACGAACTGCTTTTGCGGCAAGATGCTGACTACTACGCGCAGCGGTTCAACGGCCTGGGCTGCCGCAAGCCGAGGCATCGCACTGGCCGCCAGGCCGCCAAGCAACAAGCGGCGCCGCAACGGCGAGCAAGAGGAATGACGGAAGATATTCATGATCAATCTCTGGAACGGCTGTTATTGAGAATGAATTATAAGTATCAAATTGAAGGTCTCCTCACGCAGTGGCCAATCTCTCCCCCGGCCACATGGGACAAAGCAACGGAGCCCTGACAGATCGTTGGGCGTTCCTCGGCACTGTTGTGCAGCGCCTCGAAGCGCCTTGCCCTTCGTCAGGACGGATGGATCGTTGCGCCACGTCCCCATGGATGCTGCGGCTGCGCCCTACCGCCTCAGACTGTCCATGAGTCCACTGCGGCATAAGGTGGCGCTTGGCATTGGTCAGCGTGACGCTTATACTGTATATAAATACAGTATCTGGAGGATTCATGCGAGAACTGACCGACCGCCAAGCAGAAATCCTCGGCCTCATCCGAGAATGGATTGAGGCCACCGGACTGCCGCCCACGCGCGCCGAAATTGCCGAGCGCTTGGGCTTTCGCTCACCGAATGCCGCCGAGCAGCATCTGAAGGGGTTGGCCAAGAAAGGGATGCTCGATCTGGTGCCGGGCACCTCTCGCGGCATCCGTCTCAGGGATGGCGGCGGCGCAGTGCCGGTAGTCGGCCGAGTCGCCGCTGGCAGCCCCATCCTCGCGCAAGAAAACATCGAGCGCCATGTCCGGCTCGACCCGGCCTTGTTCAGCCCGCGTGCTGACTACCTGCTCACAGTGCGCGGCATGAGCATGAAGGACGCTGGCATCCTCGATGGCGATTGGCTGGCGGTGCACCGCAGCACCGAGGCCTATGCTGGACAGATCGTTGTGGCGCGCTTAGGCGACGAGGTGACTGTCAAGCGCTTCAAAAAGCGCGGCCACACGGTGCAATTGCTGCCAGAAAATCCGGATTTCGAGCCGATCGTGATCGATCTGGCCCACCAGGACCTGGTGATCGAGGGCGTTGCGGTGGGTGTAATCCGCAGGGGTTGAGCCTAGGAGGCTGTTTGCCAAGGCTCGCTCCAGGGAGATTGACCGCATGAGCCCATCGCTGGAATCGATTTTGCAGCACCCCAGTATCTGGCGCGGCAATCAGCCCGCGCAGGCGAGCGAAGCCGCGCTGCCGACTGGCTTTGCTGCGCTCGATGCGGTGTTGCCAGGCGGCGGCTGGCCGCGCGGCGCATTGACCGAGCTGTTGATCGCCAGACATGGGATCGGAGAGCTGCAGCTGTTGATGCCAGCGCTGGCGCGGCTGTCCATCACCGACGGCTGGCTTGCCTGGGTGGCCCCGCCCTATGTGCCCTACGCCCCAGCGCTGGCGGCCGCGGGCGTCGATCTGAAACGCCTGCTGATCGCGAAGCCCACCAGACCAGACGACGCCTGGTGGGCAGCCGAACAGGCGCTGCGCTCGGGAAGTTGCAGCGCGCTTCTGGCATGGCTGCGCGGGGCCGACGAGCGCCGCATGCGCCGCCTGCAGCTGGCGGCCGAAACCGGCTGTGCCTGGGGCGTGCTGTTGCGCCATGCGCGGGCAGCCGAGACGCGTTCGCCCGCTGCGCTGCGACTGCTGCTTGAGCCAGCCCACGAAGGACTCGCGGTGCACGTCCTCAAGCGTCGCGGCGGTCCGGTGAGCCAACCCGTGATCGTGGCGCTTTGGCAAGCGGACGAGATTCGCTGGCCAAAGCGGCAGGCATCCGTGCTGTCGATGGCTCAGTCCTGAAACACAGAGTCTCGAATACAGAGTTTCGAATTCCGTCCGACGGGTTGCCGTTATGCTCTGGCTGGCGCTGCATTTCCATAGTCTGCCTCTTGATGTCTTCACCCGAGGCGCGGCCGTGACCCAACCCTTGGTCGTGGTCGACTGGCAAGGCCAGCGCATCCGGATCATCGCCTGCAACAAGGTCGCGGCCGCCTGCGGCATACATGTCGGCATGGCGGCGTCTGCAGCACAAGCGCTGGCCGATGGCCTCATCATACGTCCGCGCGACCCAGAGGCCGAGCGCGCGTCGCTGCAGGGGATGGCGATGTGGGCGGGTCGCTTTACGCCGTCAGTGACGCTCGCGCCACCCAACGGGCTGCTGCTCGAAATCGGCGGCTGTCTGCGCCTGCACCGTGGCCTGGCTGATTTGCTGCAGCAGGTTCGAGTCGGTGTGGCCGAGTTGGGCTACACGGCCGCGATGGCTTGTGCGCCCACGGCGCACGGCGCCTGGCTGCTGGCCAAGGCTGGTCTCGAGAAAACCGTGAGCGATCTCGCTCAGCTGGAACAATTGCTCGTTGGGCTACCGCTTGCGCTGCTTGAGCAGCCGCCGGCGGTGATCGAAGCGCTGGACCACATCGGCGTATCACGGCTAGGCGACTGCCTGCGCCTGCCGCGCAGCGGCATCGTACGCCGTTTTGGCCAGGCGCTCGTCGACGAAATCGACCGTGCACTCGGCCGACAACCCGAGGCGCGCGCCCGCTTCGTGCCGCCGCCGAGCTTCGAGCGCTCGATCGAACTGCCCACGCCAGCGCACGCCGCCGAAGCGCTGCAGTTCGCCATGCGGCGCTTGCTGCTGGAACTCGAAGGCTTTCTCATGCAACGCCAGGCCGGGGTCGCAGCGCTGGAATGGGTTTGCCACCACGAGCGGCGCGACGCCACCGTACTCAAGCTCGGCTTGGCCAAGCCGATGCGCGACGCGGCGCGCATACAGCTCCTCATGCGCGAGACGCTTGGACGCACACGGCTGCAAGCGCCGGTGCACACGCTTGCGCTGCGCGCTCCTCAGGTGCTGCCGCTTGCGGCGGCGAACACCGACCTCTTCCAGAAAACCCGCGAGGCTGACGGCGAGTGGCTGCTCGAGCGCCTGCGCATCCGCCTTGGACGCGACGCAGTCCACGGCATCGAGACCACCGACGACCATCGCCCCGAGCACGCTTGGCGCCCTGCGCAGGGAACACAGCGCGCAGCCAAGGCCAACCGCCATCGCCCCTTGTGGCTCTTGCCCCGCCCGCTGCCGCGCTGCGTCGACGCGATCACGCTGGCTTCAGGCCCCGAGCGCATTGAGAGCGGCTGGTGGGACGGCGGCGACATCGCCCGCGACTACTATGTGGCGCAGGACTGCAACGGGACGCGCCTATGGGTGTACTGCGATCGCGCGAGCGGAAAGTGGTATGTGCATGGGGTGTTCGCATGAGCCGCGAACACCGCGCGCGCTCCAGCCCAATTCGGTGGGACAAAACCAGGTGAAGGGCTACGCCGAACTCCACTGTGTCTCCAATTTCAGCTTCCTGCGTGGCGCTTCGCATCCGCACGAGCTGGTCGAGCGCGCACACCAGCTCGGCTATGCGGCACTTGCGCTCACCGACGAATGCTCGCTCGCCGGTGCCGTGCGCGCCCATGTAGCGGCCAAAGGGCTTGGACTGCAGCTCATCATTGGCAGCGAAGTCCGCCTTGCGGAAGGTCTGCGTATCGTGTTGCTGGCGACCGACCGCACTGGCTACGGCAACATATCCGCGCTCATCACGCGCGGCAGGCGCGATGCGCGCAAAGGGCGCTACGCGCTGGGGCTCGACGATCTTGGCGATGGTCTGCCAGGCTGCCTGGCGCTGCTGCTGGCCGATCCGCTGCCCAGCCTGGAGCAGGCCCGAATCATCGCCGACTGTTTCCCTGAGCGCGCCTGGCTTGCGCTGGGGTTGTTCCGCGCGCCCGATGACGCCGAGCGACTCGCCGCGGCGGCCGAACTGGCCCAGTCGGCCGGCCTGCCGCTAGTGGCAGCTGGTGATGTGCATATGCACCTGCCCGAGCGCCAGGCGCTGCAAGATACCCTCACCGCGATTCGACTCGGCGTGCCGGTGGCGGAGGCGGGTGATGCGCTCTACCCCAACGGCGAGCGGCATCTGCGCACCTTAGACGACCTAGCCCAGCTCTACCCGCAGGCGCTGTTGGACGAGACGCTCGCGATCGCTGCGCGTTGCACTTTTTCGCTCGAGGAACTGCGCTACGAATATCCAGAAGACGTCGTACCGCCGGGCGACAGTGCGATTGAGCATTTGCGTGACCTGACGGAAGCGGGTCTGCGGTGGCGCTTCCCCAATGGCACGCCCGACAGCGTGCGCGCGCAGATCGAGCACGAGCTCGCGCTGATCGAGCAGCTCCACTACGAGCCGTATTTCCTCACCGTGCAAGACATTGTCCGCTTCGCCCGCTCACGCGGGATTCTGTGCCAGGGACGCGGCTCAGCGGCTAACTCGGCGGTGTGCTACGCGCTGGGCATCACGGAAGTGAACCCTGCCTGCATGGCGATGCTGTTCGAGCGGTTCATCTCGCGCGAGCGCAACGAGCCGCCCGACATCGACGTCGACTTCGAGCATGAGCGGCGTGAGGAGGTGATTCAATATCTCTACGCCAAATACGGGCGCGAGCGCGCCGCGCTCGCCGCCGCGGTGATCCGCTACCGGCCCCGCAGCGCGATGCGCGACGTCGGCCGCGCGCTCGGCTTCGATTCTGAGCAGGTCGAGCGACTGGCGAAATCAATGGCCAGGTGGGACGGGCGACGGGTCCAGCCTGAACGCCTAATGGAAGCTGGCTTCGACCCATCAAACAAAAAAGTCGCGCTGCTGATCCGCTTGGTCGATGAGCTGATTGGTTTTCCGCGCCACCTCTCGCAGCACGTCGGCGGCTTCGTCATCGCGCGCGGCCAGTTGTCGCAGCTGGTGCCGATCGAGAACGCAGCGATGCCCGAGCGCACCCTCATCCAGTGGGACAAGGACGACCTCGACGCGCTCGGCCTGCTGAAGATCGACATACTCGCGCTCGGCATGCTCTCGGCGATCCGCCGCGCGCTCGATCTGGTGAGCGCGCGGCGCGGGCGCCCGTTCGCGATGAGCGACGTGCCGTCCGAGGATCCGGCGGTCTACGACATGATCGGCCGAGCCGACACGCTTGGCGTATTTCAAATCGAGTCGCGCGCACAGATGGCGATGTTGCCGCGCATGAAACCGCGCTGTTTTTACGACCTGGTGATCGAAGTCGCCATCGTGCGACCAGGCCCGATTCAGGGCGGCATGGTACATCCCTATCTGCGTCGGCGCGAAGGCGCCGAGCCAGTCGATTACCCGAGCGAGGCGGTGCGCGGCGTGCTCGAGAGGACCTTGGGTGTGCCCATCTTCCAGGAGCAAGTCATGCAGCTCGCGGTCGTGGCTGCCGGCTTCACCCCGGGTGAGGCCGACCAGTTGCGCCGCTCGATGGCGGCGTGGCGCAAGCAGGGCGGACTTGAGCATTTCGAGCGACGCCTCATCGACGGCATGCGCGAGCGCGGCTACCCAGAAGACTTTGCACGGCAGATCTTCTTACAGATCCAGGGCTTTGGCGAATACGGATTTCCCGAATCGCACGCTGCCAGCTTTGCGCTGTTGGTCTACGCCTCGGCTTGGCTCAAATGCCATGAGCCAGCGGCCTTCGCCTGTGCACTGCTGAACAGTCAGCCCATGGGTTTTTACGCGCCCGCGCAGATCGTGCAGGATGCGTGTCGCCACGGCGTCGAGGTGCGGCCGGTCGACGTGCTGGCCAGCGATTGGGACTGCACGCTGGAGCCCTGCGCGCAGCGGGCAACTGAGTCGTTCAGGACGGGGGGGCATGAGAAGGCGACCGCCCTTCGCCTGGGCTTGCGCCTGGTCAGCGGATTGTCTGCCGAAGGCGCGGCACGCCTGTGCGCGGCCCGTGCGGAAAAACCCTTTGCGAGTGTCGACGATCTCGCCCTGCGCAGCGGCATTGGCCTGCGCGATCTCAAGTGCCTTGCTGCGGCCGGTGCTCTCGAGCGGCTCGCCGGTCACCGCCGCAAAGCCTACTGGGATGTCGCCGGGTTTGAGCGCCCCACCCCCCTCGCCATGGAAAAAGTCCAGGAGCCGCAGCCCGCTCTTGAGCCGCCAACCGAGGAGCAAAATATCCTTGCCGATTACGCCAGCCTTGGCTTGAGCCTCGGCGGCCATCCGTTGGCCCTTTTGCGCACGCGCCTAACGCGCGAGCGAGTGGTCTGCGCAAAGGCATTGCTCGAGCTGCCACACGGCCGTCTCGTGCGTGCGGCCGGCCTGGTCATCAACCGCCAGCGCCCCAGCACAGCCAGCGGCGTCACTTTCCTCACCCTAGAGGACGAGACCGGGCATATCAACATCGTTGTCTGGCGCGACCTGGCCGAGCGGCAGCGGCGCGCGCTGCTGGGCGCGCGTCTGCTGATGGTGTGCGGAAAACTCGAGCGGCGGGGCGAAGTGGCGCATCTCATCGCTGGGCATCTCCGCGATCTGACGCCTCTGTTGGGAAATCTCGTCACCCGCTCGCGGGATTTTCATTGAATGCGCCGCCCGCGGTGATCACATCCTGCCCAGATGGGCCTGCGACCGATTGGCAGGCTGTGGCCATCCCGCTGCCCACGCTTCCTTGCCACGAGTAGAGATCCGCAACGAGGCCGTCCGCCTCGGCACTGTGTGCTCATCAGGATCCGGCAGCGGTGCTCCTGCCGATCTTTGGCCAGGTGCGACTCTGTGGACACCGTCAGCGGATACCTGCGCGCAGGAAGCTTAGTACGAACCGACGCTGAAACAGCAGAAAGTCCAGCGGCAGTCTTGGCCATCTGCTGTCCTGGCCTGTCAGCTCTGTCACAACGCCATTTGCACGACCGCCATCCTGGCAGTCATCAATGACAGCCTTGAAAACCCGCCGTGATCTTTTGACTTCTGGCGACCTCTGCGGCCATCGAAACCGAACTGTTCGCGCAAGCGATACCCGTCAGCTGTAGGCTTGGCACGCTTTTTGTATCACTGTACACGTCGGCAATGGGGGCGGCATCTTCTGCCCCCACCGTGCATCGTGACAGGAGCAAACCCTATGGACCTCATCGGCTTGTATCCGACCTGGCTTGATACCAACATCGGCAGCGGATGGATCGTTGGTCTCATCGCCACCGCCCATGTGCTGTTTTCTCACACTTCGGTAGCGGCAGCGATCTTCTTTGCCTGGCTCGTCAACCATGCCTATCGGCACAACCAGCCTGGACTGCTGGAATTTGTTCGGCGCTACGGCATGTTTTTGCTGGTTTTCAGTTACGTGCTGGGCTCCATCACCGGGCCGGGTATCTGGTTCTCCACCACGGTCGCCAGCCCACGCGGCATCTCGGCGCTGATTCACAGCTTCGTGTGGATGTGGGCGACCGAGTGGGTCTTCTTCGTTATCGAAGTCGCGGGTGTGTATTTGCTGGTGTACCTGGCGGGCAAGGTCGATGTGCGCACCCACACCCGCATCGCGGTGATTTTCGGGCTGACGTCGTACACGACGATGCTGATCATCGTCGGTATCCTCAGTTTCATGATGTGGCCGGCCCGCCCGGAATGGGAGCAAACGGGCGGGGTGCTCAACGCCTTCTACGGGGGCAACACCTTTGCACATCTCGGTATGCGCACCGCCTTCATGTTCACCATCATGGCGGTCGTGGGCGGCATCGTGGCCTCGCGCTTCGAAGACGCCGAGCTCAAGCGCCGTGTGGCGCGGACATTGGCGGTGATCGGCATCGTGTCAGCAGTGGCGGGGGTTGCACTGTTGCAGTGGTACCTGGCTACCCTGCCGCAAACCGCTGCCATCGTGCTGGAAAATCGTCTGCCATCGCGTTTCGTGCCCATGCTGGCAGCGACCGTCGGCGGCACGGTGCTGTATTTCGCGCTGACCTGGGCGCGGCCGCAATGGATGAAACCCGGATTGGCGGCCGCCATGACGATGGCGATTTTGGTGCTGGGGCTGTGGCCCGAAGAAGTCGCGCGCGAATCCTTGCGTAAGCCCTGGGTCGCTGGTCAATATGTGTACTCCAATCAGGTGTTGGGGCGCGACGTGCCGGGTATGGGGGTGACGTCGGAAATCCCCAAACTCGAGGCGCATGGCTGGCTGACTACCCTTCCCTTCCTGCCGCAGCCGCTGCGGACGGTTGGCGACGACAATCGCATCGAAGTCGGGCGCGCGCTGGCGCTGGCGGCCTGCTCCAACTGCCACTCGCTGTCGGCGACGGGCATGCGCCCGCTGACCCGCTATATCGGCGCACAAGCCAGCCAAGACGACATCGCGCAGTATCTACAAGCCGCGCTGACCAGCGGCAACACGCTGTACATGCCGCAGATTCCGCTGCGCGATGAGGAGGCGCAGGCCCTGGCCGCTTTCATCATATCCACCATGCCGGACCGTGCCACTGCCACCGCGGCGGCTTCGGCTGAATTGGCGATCGAGGAGTGATGTCATGACCTCAGAGATGCTTTATGCCCTGCGCGACCCCGCAGGGGTGCCTTCGCACCCGTTGTTGTTCCTCGTTTTGGGCGTCGTAACTTTTGCTTTGCATATTGCAGCCGTACACATCATGTTGGGCGCCTCGGCGCTGACCTTGCGCGGTGCAATGAGCACTCAGGCGAATTGGCGCCGGCTCGCGGCGGCGATGTTGACGACCGCGAAGATCGCTGTATCGGTCGCGATCGTCCTGGGCGTCGCTCCCTTGCTGTTCGTACAAGTGATCTATGACCCGTTTTGGTACACATCCAATGTGTTGTCGGCCTGGTGGGTGATCGGTTTCATCGTCGCGTTGATCGGCGGCTATCTGGCGATGTACCGGTTTTACTGGGGCAATCCGGACCTAGCGCGCGACGGCGGACGCGGCGCGCCGTGGATGATCGTGTCGGTGGCACTGCTGCTGCTGGTGGGCTTCATCGTGCATAGCCTGAGCAACCAGATGCTGTACCCAGAAGCCTGGATGCAATGGTATGCCCCGAACGGTTCGATCGACCCGAGCGGGCGCAGCCTGCACGAGTGGAATCTGGCTCGTTTTGGATTTTTCATCACGCTGGCGGCTCCCGTGACAGGTGCCTGGCTGCTCGCTTACCGCCGCTATCTGATCGGCGCGGCTGAGACCGATGTCGCCTATTTGGCATGGCTGCGCGCTTTGGCGCTGCGGCTGGCCCTGGCGGGTGGGGCGGTGGCTGCCTTGATGGGAGGGGTATGGATGGCAACGCTGCCGACCAAGATGGCTTGGTTTGCGACGTCGCCCTGGACCGCTTTGGCTGCGGCTGCACTGCTGGCGATGGCGGCGCTGCCGCTGAGCATGGGACAGCGGCTGGAGCGAGGCTACTGGGGTTATGGCGTTTTGGGACTGAACGTCGTGGCGCTGCTCGCGATTGGTGCAGCGCGCGAGGCTTTGCGCTACGCCACATTGCTCGGCACGCACGGCTACGACGCATTGGACTACCGCATTCAAATGGACTGGTACAGCACGGTGCTGTTTTTCATCACCTTCGCCACCGTCGGCGGGGTGACGCTGGGCTACTTACTGACCGTGGCTTGGCAGGCCGGACAACATCGGGATGGGGTCTATACCCCTGGGCCGCGGGTGACCGCTTTGGGCCAATGGTCGGTACGGCTGCTGGTGCTGTGGACGCTGGCCTATTTCGGGATTGGACTTTGGGTTTGGCTGCGCTGAGGAAGCGCACACCCAGCAAGGAGCACGCAGAGCATGAATATCTTCTCACAAACCGCCTGGGGGGGCGCGCTGAGGACGGTGCTGTTGATCGCCGGGCTAAGTGGCATCGGTATGGCGGTGGCCACTGCCATGTCGCCCAGCGCTGCGCCGACCCGCCCCACCCCATCTGCGATGACTGGTCCATCCGAGGTCGGTGCGGAACCAGTGCTGCGCGGTGACGTGATGGCGCACAGCTGCGCGGCCTGCCATGGAACCTACGGCCAGCTCGGCGACGAGGCTTTCATGCCGCTGGCGGGTATGCCGATCGAGCAGTTCGTGCGCACGATGCGGGATTTTCGAGAGGGCAAGCGCCCATCGACTTTGATGGGCCATGTGGCACGTGGCTTCAACGATGCCGAACTGCTGGCGATGGCTGAATTTTTCGCGGCGCAAAAGTCGCTGCAAGGAGGACAACCATGAACGTTTCCGATCCCGCCGCGGCCGTGGGCCGGCGCGCCTGGATGGGGCAAGCCTTGGCGCTGCTCGCTACCGCTGCAGCGCCGGCGTTGGCATTTGCCAACGTCCCCGCGCGCATCGTGATCATCGGAGGCGGCGTCGGCGGTGCGACGGCCGCCAAATATCTCAAGCTCTTCAACCCAGCGCTCGACGTCACGGTCATCGAGCGCAATCCGATCTACATCCGGCCGTATGGCTCGTCCGAGGTGCTCACCGAGCACATCACGATGGCAGACTTGGAGGTGCGCTACGACACTTTGCGTGACAAGTATGGAATCCGGTTCGTGTTCGACACGGCAGTCGCGCTCGACCCGGTAAAGCGCGTCGTCACCACTGCGGGCAAGCAGCGCCTCGAATACGACCGGCTGATCGTCTCGCCCGGCATTGAGCTCCTGTATGAGGCTTACCCCGGCTACAGTGAACCGCTGGCGCGCACCGTGGTGCCGTCGGGCTGGATCGCGGGTGAACAGACCGCTTTACTCGCTCGGCAACTCAAGGCCATGCGGCCAGGCGGCGTTTTCGTCTTGGCCGCACCACCCAATCCATACCGGTGTCCACCAGGCCCTTATGAACGGGCAGCGCTGGTGACCGAATGGTTGCTGCAGCGCAATCCCACGGCCAAGGTCATCATTGTTGACCCCAAGGACGCATTCGTCACCGATGAAACGATGATGCTGGGCTGGCATCGTCTCTACGGCTTTACCCTGCCCGACGACTATGCAAAAAAAAT
>NZ_JARJMT020000114.1 GCF_029335975.1 Tepidimonas sp. | reverse complement strand
GTTTCTGCGCGCTGGCGCAGGGCATTCAGGTCCGCCTGCAGGCGGGCGTCCCGTTGCGCCAGCGCAGCGGTGCGAGCCTCAGCGCGGGCGACGGCGCGGCGCAGCGCCCAGCCATCCAGGCCGGCCATGAAGCGCTGGGCGGCGTGGCGGGCGGGCGAGGCCAGCAACAAGCTGCCCAAGAACACAACCGCCCACATCAGCACCCAGGCGGCCAGCAGATGGCCGTCGGCCCAGGTGTCGATGAGGCGATCCGTCACCACCGCCAGCGCGGCCACACCCGCTGCCAGCAGCAAGGTGGCCAGCGCGCGCGGCGCGACGGCGCGGCGTGCGGCTTGCACGTGAGAGGCGTCTGTGCCAGCCCCGACAGCGGGGGCTGGGTTCGGGGAGCGAATCAGCGTGGTGCTCATGATGTGACTCCAAGATGCTGCGTTGCAGCAATAGCGTGGTTCGCATACTAGGGTTTGCCCTGATGGGTTGCAACTTAATTTTTGGAATGTCATACATTCATCGGGGTGATCAATCGACTCAACTTCCGCACCCTCGACCTGAACCTGCTGCGTGTCTTCGACGAGGTGATGGCCGAGCGCAACCTCACCCGGGCCGCGCACAACCTGGCGCTGTCGCAGCCGGCCGTCAGCAACGCCCTGCGGCGGCTGCGCGAGTTGCTGGGTGACGACCTGGTGCGCCGTTCCGGCTATGGCGTGGAGCCCACGCCGCTGGCCCTGCAGATCTGGCCGGCGGTGCGCGACGCCTTGCAACGCTTGCGCGAGTCGCTGGCACCGGGGCCTTTTGACCCCACGCAGGCGCAGGATGCGTTCGTGCTCGCCATGGCCGACGCCACCGCTTCCAAAATCGTCCCCGGGCTGGTCGCGATTCTGGACCGGGAGGCGCCGGGGGTGACGCTGCGCGTGCTGCCCCTGACCACGCGCGACCCGCGCCCGCTGCTGGAGGATGGCGGGGTGGATCTGGCCATCGGCCACTTTCCAGGGGTGTTGGCCGAGCTGGGCGCCACCCATCTGCAAGAACAGGCACCGCGTTTTCTGTCGCGCCGGCTGTATGAAGGGCACTACGTCGTCGTCATGCGCCGCAGGCATCCCCTTGCCCAAGGGCCGCTGACGCTGGACGACTACTGCGCCGCGCGGCACCTGCTGGTGAGCTTTTCTGGCCGGCCGTTCGGCTTCGTGGACGAGGCGCTGGCCGCTCTGTCCCGCCGGCGCCGTATCGTGTTGACGGTCAATCAGTTTTTTACGGCTGGGCAGGTGGTGGCCACGTCCGATCTGTTGACGGTGCTGCCCCACCATTTTTTGAGCAGCACGGGCCGCGCGGCCGAGCTGGCCGTGCAGCCGCTGCCCATCGATGTGCCCACGGTGCATGTGGACATGCTGTGGCACCGGCAAACCGAGCTGGGCAGCGCCCAGCGCTGGCTGCGCGAGGCGGTGGTGCGCGCCGTTGCCAGCGCCCCCGCCCCCGACGAGGCACACTGATGCATGCGCGACTGCGGCGTCGCGGCGTCATAATCCAAAATTGGACACACCCGCATGTTGAAACGCATCCACGTCGAAGACCTGCGCTTGGGCATGTTCATCCACGGCTTTGTGGGTTCGTGGCTGGACCACCCGTTCTGGCGCAATCGCTTTTTGCTGGAAGACCCGCAGGACCTGGCGCGCATCCGCGCCAGCGCCGTGCGCGAGGTGTGGATCGATGTCAGCCAAGGGGCCGATGTGCCGCGCGAGGCACCGGTGGCCGAGGCGGTGCCGGCGTCGCAGGACATCGCGCCGCTTCAGGCCTACGATGAGCGCGTGCAACGGCTGTTGGAGCGCGTCAGCTCGGCTTGCCCGACGACGAGACGCGCGCGGCAGGCTTTGCCGGCCTGCTGCACGATGTCGGCAAGGCCGACATCCCGCTGGAGATCCTCAACAAGCCCGGCCGCCTGAGCGACGAGGAGTTCGCGATCGTGCGCGAGCACCCGCGCAAGGGCTGGGAGCGGCTGCGCGCCGCGGGCATCGAGGATGAGGCGGCGCTGGAGGTGTGCCTGCACCACCACGAGCGCATGGACGGCGGCGGCTATCCGGACGGGCTCCAGGGCGAGGCGTTGACGCTGCTGGCGCGCATGGGCGCTGTGTGCGATGTGTACGACGCCATTACCTCGAACCGCCCTGACAAGGCGGGCTGGGATCCGGCCGAGTCGCTCAAGCGCATGGCGAGCTGGAAAGGGCATTTCGACGAACGCGTCTTCCAGGCGTTCGTGCGCAGCCTGGGCATTTACCCGGTCGGCTCGTTGGTGCGGCTGAGCAATGGCCGCCTGGCGGTCGTGGTCGAGCCCTCGCCGCGCAGCCTCCTCAAGCCGGTGGTCAAGACCGTGTTTTCTACCCGCAGTGGTGAGCGCGTCGTGCCCGAGAGCATCGATCTGTCGGCACCGGGCTGCACGGTGCAGGTGGTGCAGCGCGAGGACCCGGCCCAATGGAAAATCCCAGATCTCGACGAGATCTGGTCGGGCATCCCGGGGCTGGGGCGCGGCTGAACCCGGCCACGGCGGGCCGTGGCTCAGGCCATGGGTTCGAGCAGGCTCGCCGCGGCGTCGCGCAAGGCATGGCTCAGGCGGGTGAGCACATCGGAGTCCAGGTTCCAGCAGTGCCAGTACAGCGGCACGGTATAGGCGCTGCCCGGGGCCACATCCACCAGCGTGCCGGCTTGAAGCGCCGGCTCTGCGAGCAGGCGCGGCACCACGGTCACCCCCCAGCCGGCCAGCGCCGCGCGCACCTGCCCCTCGGACGAGGGGACGTAGCACTGCTGCAGCACCACTTGCGGCAGCCCGAAGGCCTGGCAGACGAAGTCGCGCTGCAGGTCATCCTTGCGGTTGAAGGCGACGAAGGGCACGCGGTGGAAGTTGTGGCGCGTCAGCCGCCCCTCCAGCGCCGCGGCGGCGAAGGCGGGGCTGGCCACCGCGACGTAGGCCATGCGGCCCAGCGGCTCCAGCCGGCAGCCGCGCAACGGCTGTGCCAGCGAGGTCACGCAGCCCATCACCTGGCCTTCGCGCAGCCATTCGTGGGTGAAGTCCTGGTCGTCGTGGATGATTTCCAGCGGCACACCGTCGTGCACCAATGGCGTGATGGCCGGCAGCGCCCAGCTCGCGATGCTGTCGGCGTTGATCGCCACGGAAATGCGCCCCTCGTCGCGCGGCCGGCGTGCCACGGTGGGCGCCAGCTCGCGCAGGTCGTGCTCCAGGTCCGCGCGCAGCAGCCGCATCATCTTGGCGTGTTTGATGAGCAACTGCCCCGCTGGTGTCGGCTTGATCGGGCGGCTGCGCACCAGCAACACCGTGCCCACCTGCGCCTCCAGCGCGCGCAGCCGCTGCGATACCGCCGACTGCGTGATGGACAGCCGTTGGGCGGCGCGTTCAAAACCGCCTTCTTCGACGATGGCGGCCAGGCATTCGAGGGCTTCGGGGTCAAAAGAGGCGGTCATGGCGCATCTGCATTAGACTTTTTGATGTTACGGCGATTTTGTGAATATCGCTTAATTTTTTTCGCGCCATCACGCACACTTGCCCCCATGGCGGCTGACGATTCGCGCGCGGGCGCGGCCAGGCCGCTCCAGGAGGCGAATATGCGAGTGGTGGTTTTGGGCGCAGGCATCATTGGCACCTCGACGGCGTGGCACCTGCTGCAGCGCGGGCACGAGGTGGTGCTGGTGGATCGCCAGCCCGATGCGGCGCTGGAGACCAGCTTTGCCAACGCGGCGCAGATTTCAGTGAGCTACTGCGAGCCGTGGGCCAACCCCCGGGCGCCGCTGAAGGCGCTCAAATGGATGTTCGACAAGCAGGCCCCGCTGCTGTGGCGCCCGCAGTGGGACGTCGCGCAATGGCGCTGGCTGCTGGAGTTTCTGGGCCAGTGCACCGACCGTGCGTTTGAGCGCAACGTGGCGCAACTGGTGTCGCTGGGCGCCTTCAGCCACGCCACGCTCAAGCAGATGGTGGCCGACACCGGGATCGAGTACCAGCGCAGCGAGCGCGGCATCGCGCACATCTACACCGACGCACGGGCCTTTGCCGAGGCGGCTGAGGCGGCCGAGCTGATGCGCCGCCACGGGGTGCAGCGCCGGGTGGTTTCGCGCGAGGAGCTGTTGCGCATCGAGCCGGCCCTGCAGTCCTTTGCCGAGCGCATCGCCGGAGGCACCTACACCCCCACCGATGAGCACGGCGATGCGCGTGTGTTCACCCAGGCGCTGGCCCGACGTTGCGCGGCCCAGGGAGCGGAGCTGCTGTTCGGCCACGATATCGAACGACTGGAAACCGCAGGCGGCGACGTGCAGCGGGTGCAGGTCCGCAGCCGTTCGACCGGCCAGCCGCGAGCCTTGCAGGCCGACGCCTTCGTGGTGGCCTGCGGCTCGTACACCACGCCGCTGCTGGCCACGGTGGGTATCCGCGTACCCATCTACCCTGGCAAGGGCTACAGCGCCACCCTGGCCCTGCGCGACCCGGCGCGGGCGCCTCAGGTCAGTCTGCTCGACGATGGCCGCAAGATCGCCATCTCGCGCCTGGGCGACCGCCTGCGCGTGGCGGGCACGATCGAGTTGGGCGGCTTCGACCTGCGATTGGACACGCCCGTCGCCCGGGCGCGCTGCCATATGCTGCTCGAGCGCATCGAGCAGCTCTTTCCCGGCGTGGCCGACACGCGCACGCCGGAGCAGGGGGGGGAGCCCAACTTCTGGTGCGGTCTGCGGCCGGCCACGCCCACCAACATCCCGTTGATCGGCCGACTGCCGCTGGGGCGGCTGTGGGTCAACGCTGGCCATGGCACCCTGGGTTGGACGCACGGCGCCGGCTCCGGCCGCGCGCTGGCCGAGCTGATCAGCGGCGAGTGGCCGGCTGTCGCCATGGACTTCGTCGGACTGACGGCAGCGCGGGATCGCACCGCCCGCCCTGTTGCGGCATCCGCCGCGGCCTGACTGTCGGGCCAAGCTGTCCGACGCCCATGTTCACAAGCCCAGCGCGAACCAGGGTATCGTGCAGTCCTGTCGCCTGCTGGGCGGTGACAAGGCAAAATCGCAGTCCATGTTCGAACCCTCGCCCGAGCGGTTTCGGGCTGCCCTTGGGCGCTTTGCCACCGGCGTGACCATCGTCACCGCGCGCGCGGCCGATGGCGCACCCGTCGGCCTGACCGTGAACTCGTTCAACTCCGTGTCGCTGGAGCCGCCACTGGTGCTCTGGAGCCTGGCGCTGCGCTCGCGGGCGCTGCCCGTCTTCGAGTCGGCGGCGCATTACGCCATCCATGTGTTGGGTGTGGCACAGCAGGCCCTGGCGCAACGGTTTGCCAGCCAGCACGGGGACCGCTGGGCCGGCTTGGCGTGGACACCCAACGCCGAGGGCGTACCGCTGCTGCCGGACTGTGCCGCCGTCTTTGAATGCCGCAGCCGCAGCCGCTATGTGGAGGGGGATCATGTGATCCTGGTGGCCGAGGTGCTGCGCTGCCATTACGACAGCGCACACTCACCGCTCCTGTATCATGGCGGACGGTTCTACACCGAACATCCTCTGTGAAGCGCTGCGCTGGGTCAGGGGGCCTGCACGGCCTCGAAGGCTGGGTGCAGCGCGTCGATCCAGTGCTCCACCTCGGCTTGCCCAATTTGTAGGTGTGCCAGTGCCGCCTGCCCGTGCCGGGTCCAGTCGGGCGACGGGGGCACCCCTTCGTGCTGCTGCACCAGGTGCTCGGCGATCAGGCCCATCGCGACCAGATGCCGCACCGTGTCCGAGTAGCGCGTGTCCTCCAGGCAGGTGAAGTCGTGGTGCAGCCGGATGGCCACCGCCACCGAGGGCGGCAGGCGCCAGGTGCGTGCGACGATGGCGCCCACCACGGCGTGGTCGGTGCGGTGGTTGGCGTTCTCGGTCTGGGTAAAGGTGCGGTCCTTGCGTGCCAGGGCCTCGGTGATCGTGGCGGCATAGCCACGCACGCCGCGCAACAGCACGGGCATGCCCACGTGGCAAAACAAGCCAAAGCTGTACGCCAGCCCAGGGTCCAAGTCGTAGAGTTGGCAGCCGATGTGTTCGCAAGCAATGGCGCGTCGCGTGGAGCTTTCCCAAAAATGCGCCAGCACCGGCGAATGCACCTGCAGCGCATGGCGTGTCAGAAAGCCCATGAGCAACTGCACCGCAGGCCGCACGCCCAGCACGGTCAGGGCCTGCCCCACGGTGGCCACGGGCTGGCTCAGGCCATAGAGCGGGCTGTTGGCCTGCCGGATCAGGGCGGCGGCCATGGCCACGTCGCTGCTGGCAATGATGTCGAGCACCGCAGGGTCGGGCTCGCCGTGCGCGGTGGCGTCCTGCAATTGGCGCAGCAACTCGGGACAGGGCGGGATGCCGATGTCGCGCACAGGCCCGCGGCTGCGGGCGAGGTCCAATTCGCTTTCAACGGAGGAGTCGGACATGATCGATCGCAGCCAGTATGCCCGGCCGGCTCGGGTGGGGTCGCAATGACGCGCTCAACGGCGCGTCGTGAGTCGAGTCACGCTATCCTACTGTCGCGATCATATCTGCCCGTCGCACGCGTGCACACAGGATATGCCCGTGGATCCGAAACTCCCACCAAAAGCAAGAACCATCATGTTCCAATGGACAGAAAAATCCGACGCCGCCCTGCTGGCCGGCGGCGTCATTGGGCCGGACGAGCGGCTGCCCTGGCCGCAGACCGCCATGCTGGGCGTGCAGCACCTGATCGCCATGTTTGGCGCGACGGTGCTGGCACCCATCCTGATGGGCTTCGATCCCAACGTCGCCATCCTGATGAGCGGCATCGGCACGCTGCTGTTCTTTTTGGCCACGGGTGGCAAGGTGCCCAGCTACCTGGGATCGAGCTTCGCCTTCATCGGTGTGGTGATCGCAGCCACGGGCTATACCGGGCAGGGGCCCAACCCGAACATTGGCGTGGCGCTGGGCGGCATCATCGCCTGCGGGGCGCTGTACTTCGTCATCGGGGCCATCGTGCAGGCTGTGGGCACTGGCTGGATCGAGCGCCTGATGCCGCCCGTGGTGACGGGGGCGGTGGTGGCGGTGATCGGCCTGAACCTGGCGCACATTCCGGTCAAGAACATGGCGCCGACACCGTTCGACGCCTGGATGCAAGCGGTGACCTTCGTCTGCGTGGGGCTGGTGGCGGTGTTGACGCGTGGCATGGTGCAGCGGCTGCTGATCCTCATGGGCCTGATCGTGGCGAGCGTCATCTATGCCCTGCTGGCCAACGGCCTGGGGCTGGGCAAGCCGCTCGACCTGTCGGGGGTGGCCCATGCCGCGTGGCTGGGCATGCCCAACTTTAGTGCCCCCGTGTTCAGCGGCCAAGCGATGCTGCTGATCGCGCCGGTGGCCGTGATTCTGGTGGCCGAGAATCTGGGCCATATCAAGGCCGTGACGGCCATGACGGGCAAGAACCTGGATGTGTACATGGGCCGCGCTTTCATGGGCGATGGTGTGGCGACCATGGTCGCCGCCAGCGCGGGGGGGACCGGCGTGACGACCTATGCCGAGAACATCGGCGTGATGGCGGCCACCAAGATCTACTCCACCGCAGTCTTCGTCTTGGCAGGCCTGATGGCCATCTTGCTCGGCTTCAGCCCGAAGTTCGGCGCGCTGATCCAGGCCATTCCGCTGGCGGTGATGGGCGGTGTCTCCATCGTGGTGTTTGGCCTGATCGCGGTGGCGGGCGCCAAGATCTGGGTGGACAACCAGGTGGATTTTTCCGACAACAAGAACCTGGTGGTGGCGGCCATCACGCTGGTGCTGGGCACGGGCGACTTCACGCTGAAGTTTGGTGACTTTGCCCTGGGCGGCATCGGCACGGCGACCTTTGGCGCCATTGGCTTGTACGCGCTGCTCAACCGGCGCTCGGCGGGCTGAGGTCCGCGCCCGAACCCGCGGCCGACCTGGCCGCCGACCAGGTGTTGGGGCGTTTGCTGGACACCCGAGCATGAAGCGCCGTACCCAGCCGACGCGGCGCTGGCGGATCAGGGTGACAACAAAAAACACCGGGAGCAGGGCTGCCGGTGTTGTGACAAGCCGCCTTTGCCGGCGGCAGCTGGATCGGCGCTGTTGGACGATCGATTTGTCTCCTCGGTCTCCTCTGAACTGATCGGCTGCGCACGGGCGCTGATGTCCGATTCACTGCATTCTAGGCGGCGACAACCTTGCTCAGACTAGGGACTTACCCGCAACGCACTCATGCGCCGGCCAGGATCCAGCGGGCGGCCTTCTCGGCGATCATCAGGGTGGGGCTGTTGGTGTTGCCGCTGGTGATGGTGGGCATGATGCCAGCATCGACCACGCGCAGCCCACCGATGCGCCCGCCCCGCCCGTCGCGCACGCGCAGATGGGGATCGGTGACCGCCATCGGGTCACCGTCGCGCCCCATCGCCGTGGTGCCCACGGGATGAAAGATGGTGGTGGCGATATCGCCGGCCAGCCGGACCAGTTCCTCGTCGGTTTGGTACTGGGAGCCGGGGCGGTACTCCTCGGGCTGGTAGGGGGCGAGCGCGGGCTGGGCGACGATGCGCCGCGTCAGGCGCAGGCTATCGACGGCGACCTGGCGGTCCTGCCCGGTGGACAGGTAGTTGGGGGCGATGGCCGGCGCGTCCTCGAAGCGCGGGCTGCGCAGGTAAACCGTGCCACGGCTGGTGGGGTTGAGGTTGCACACGCTGGCCGTGAAGGCCGGGAAGGGGTGCAGCGGCTCGCCAAAGGCATCCAGGCTGAGCGGCTGCACATGGTATTCCACATTGGGCCAGTCAAAGCCAGGCCCGCTGCGCGTGAAGGCGCCCAGTTGGCTGGGCGCCATGCTCATGGGGCCGCTGCGCGTCAGCAGGTACTGCAGCCCGATGCGGGCTTTGCCCCACCAGTGGCGGGCCAGGGTGTTGAGCGTCTCGGCCCCTTGCACCTTGAAGACGGCGCGGATTTGCAGGTGGTCTTGCAGGTTGACACCTACGCCTGGCAAGTCGGCCAGCACCTCGATGCCCAGCGGCCGCAGCACGGCCGCCGGCCCGATACCGGAGAGTTGCAGGATCTGCGGGCTGCCGATGGCGCCTGCGCTGAGCACCACCTCGCGCGCCGCATGGGCGGTCACGCTGCCTTGGCCGGTCCAGACCTCGACGCCCCGGCAGTGCAGGGCGCCGCCGGCGCGACGCTCGATCAGCAGCCGCTTGACCTGCGCGCCGGTCCACAGGGTGAAGTGGGGCCGACGCTCGCAGATCGGGCGCAAAAAAGCCTTGGCCGTGTTCCAGCGCCAGCCGCTTTTCTGGTTGACTTCAAAGTAGCCCACCCCTTCGTTGGTGCCGCGATTGAAGTCGTCGGTCGCAGGGATACCGGCTTGCTGGGCCGCCTTTGCGAAGGCGTCCAAGATATCCCAGCGCAGGCGCTGCTTTTCCACGCGCCACTCGCCCGTGCTGCCCGTGCGCCGGTGCCCATGCAGGGCGGCGAATGCGGGGTCGGTGTCTGTATCCAGCCGGTAGTGGTCCTCGTGCGCCTTGAAGTCAGGCAGGCAGCGCTCCCACGTCCAGTCGTCGTCCCCTGTGATCTGCGCCCACTGATCGTAGTCGCGCGCCTGGCCGCGCATGTAGATCATGCCGTTGATGCTGGAGCAGCCACCCAGCACCTTACCGCGCGGGTAGCGCAGCCGCCGCCCGTTGAGGCCCGCGTCCGGTTCGGTCGTGTACAGCCAGTCGGTGCGCGGGTTGCCGATGCAGTAGAGGTAGCCCACTGGGATGTGCACCCAGGGGTAGTCATCCTTCTGTCCGGCCTCGATGAGCAGCACGCGATGGTGCGGATTGGCCGACAGGCGATTGGCCAGCAGACTGCCGGCGGTGCCCCCGCCGACCACGATGTAGTCGAAGGTGTTCACTGGGACGTCGGCATCGCGAATTCGGCACCCTTGGACGTGCCCTCTGGCCAGCGCTGCATGACGCTCTTTTGTGCGGTGTAGAAGCGCACACCCTCCTCACCATACGCGTGCATGTCGCCGAACAGGCTTTTTTTCCAGCCACCAAAGCCGTGCCAGGCCATCGGCACCGGGATCGGCACGTTGATGCCCACCATGCCGACCTGCACGCGCCGCGCAAACTCGCGCGCGACATGTCCGTCGCGGGTGAAGCAGGCCGTTCCGTTGCCGTAAGCGTGCTCGTTGATCAGGCGCACCGCGGTGGCAAAGTCCGGTACCCGCACGCACGACAACACCGGACCAAAGATCTCATCGCGATAGATCGACATCTCCGGGGTGACGTGGTCGAACAGCGTGCCGCCCAGCCAGAAGCCGTGGTCGCAGCCCGGGCCTGCGCTGCGGCCGTCGAAGCTGCGGCCGTCCACCAGCAGCTGCGCCCCTTCGCGCACACCGGCCTCGATGTAGCCGGCAATGCGCTGGCGCGCGGCGTCGGTGACGATGGGGCCCATCTCGGCCTGCCGGTTCATCCCATCCAGCACCTTCAGCGCCCGCGTGCGCTCGACCAGCTGGGGCATGATCCGGTCGGCTGTGTCGCCCACCAAAACGGCCACGGAGATGGCCATGCAGCGCTCGCCGGCCGAGCCGAAGGCCGCACCGATCAGCGCATCGACCGCTTGATCCAAGTCCGCATCGGGCATGACGACCAGGTGGTTCTTGGCCCCGCCCAGGGCCTGCACGCGCTTGCCTTGGCGTGCGCCAGTCTCGTAGATATGCTTGGCAATCGATGTAGAGCCGACGAAGCTCACCGCCCGCACATCGGGATGATCCAGCAACGCATCCACCGCCACCTTGTCGCCCTGTAACACGTTGAACACGCCATCGGGCAGACCCGCCTGCTGGAGCAGCTCAGCCAAGCGCAGCGACGGCGACGGATCGATGGGGCTGGGCTTGAGCACGAAGGTATTGCCACATGCCAGCGCGACCGGGAACATCCACATCGGCACCATGACCGGGAAGTTGAACGGCGTGATGCCGGCGACCACGCCCAAGGGCTGGCGCAGGGTCCAGTTGTCGATGCCGGTGGAGACCTGTTCGGTGTAGTCTCCCTTGAGCAGTTGCGGAATGCCGCAGGCGAATTCCACGATCTCGATGCCGCGGGTGACTTCGCCCTGCGCGTCGGTGAATACCTTGCCGTGCTCGGCGGTGATCAGGGCAGCCAACTCGTCGCGGTGCTGATGGAGCAGCTCCAGAAACCGGAACAGGATGCGTGCGCGGCGCAGCGGGGGCAGTTCGGCCCACGCGGGAAAGGCGGCGCGCGCAGCTGCAACGGCCGCCTGTACCTCGGCCGCATCGGCCAGCGCGACGCGGCCCGTGACGGCACCCGTCGCGGGGTTGAAGACGTCCTGCTGGCGACCCGACTGGCCAGCGAGGGGGCGGCCGCCGATGTGGTGGCCGATGGCGGTGGGGGTCAGGATCATGGTCTTAAATCCGGCTCATGCGAAAAGCCCCACTGTAGAAGAGCGCAGCCCGCCTGACCAGCGAGTTTTTCAAAAGTCAGACATAAGGTAATCTAATATCCAGATGAACCACACCGCCATGCGCGCCTTTGCCGCCGTGGCCCGCGAAGGCAGCCTGTCGCGGGCGGCGCAGCGCCTGCACCTGACGCAGCCGGCCTTGAGCCTGCAGCTCAAGGCCTTGCAGGCACGGCTTGGGGTGCGGCTGTTCGAGAGCACCCCGCGCGGCATGCGCCTGACCCCGGACAGCGCGGCCCTGTTGCCGCTGGCCGACCGGGTGGCGCTGGGGTGCGTGTTGAGCTTCGTCGGCTTGGCCGAACGACAGGGCGAGCCGACCATCGAAGCCGCCTGGACCGCGCTGGATCGTGCCTGGGGTGGCGCCTAGGGCGGGAATGACGGCCGCGGATCGTCTGGCGATGGCGCCGGCATCACCAGTGCTTGGGCAGCGGGACCGGGCTGTACCGTTGACCGGCTTGCCAGCGCCGACGGTGAACTGCGGGTCGCGGTGCAACACCTGGTCGCGCAGGCCGGCGAACCCATCCATGCGCACCATCAGGTCCTGTCTGATATCCATCAGCGCAGTTGTGGTCGCGAAATCGAAGCCGCGTCACGCGCCGTCCCGCGTGTGCAGGAATAGATGGTTGATGTATTCCAGCATGGCTGCCTGGCCGTCTTGCAGCTGCAGCAGACGTTCCCGGATATGGGGGTGGGCGATTTATTCGATACGCCCACTCAGAACATCAGGTATGCGGTCCATGGCAAAGATAGGATGAACACACAATCTTTGAATCGTAGCGCAGTCCGCGCGCTCTGTGTGGCCCACCCAATGAGGGCTTTCCAGGATGTTGTCAGGGCCCATAACCCACCCGCCACCTAGCCACGCCAAAAGAACACGGCACTCATCACGACCCCGGTGCCGATGACCACCGCCCGCACGGCGGAGGCGGGGAGGCGCCGGGCGCCGCGTGCGCCGACAAAACCTCCAGCGGTCGCGACCACCATCATCAGCAGCGCTGGCCCCCAAGCGATGGCGCCAGCCAATGCAAACGTCACGACCGACAGCAGCGACAGCACCAGCGAATTGAGGTTTTTGAGCGCGTTGGCGGTGTGGATGCGCGATTCGCCCGTTACGGTATACAGTGCCATGAGCAGGATGCCCAGTCCGCCGTTGAAGTAGCCCCCATAGACGGACACGGCCAGCAGTCCCCAGATCCGTGCGCCGCGGCCCGGGGTGCCGCCGCGGTGCTGCGCCAACCAGCGCACACACCGCGGCCCGGCCATGAAGACGACCGTGGCAAACAGCAGCAACCACGGTACGATGGCGCGAAAGGCGCTGGCCGGGGTGATCAGCAACAGCAAAGCTCCCACCACCCCGCCCGCTGCGGCGATGCTTGCCTCTGCGCGCAGGCGTTGCGGTGCAACCCGGGCCAGCTCTTCGCGCATGCCCAGGGTGCTGCCCAGATAGCCCGGACTGACGGTCAACGCACTGGTGGCATTGGCGATGATGGGAGGCACACCCGTGAACACGAGCGCGGGGAAGGTCAAAAAACTGCCGCCGCCCGCAATGGCGTTGAGCACGCCCGCCGCGAAGGCGGCGCCAGCCAGCAGCAGGGCGTCGGCTGGGGACATGACATCAAGGGGATGCTGGCACGATCTGGGCCACGGGTTCGGGCGCCAACAGGGTGCCGTCTCGCAGGCCCTTGACCGTGGCCAACGCCAGCGCCGCGATGATGACCGATGCCAGGGCCAGCATCACCAGCGCCGTCCACTGTAGCGCTGGCAGTGCCAGGGCCGTCGCCAGTTTGAATGTCAAGCGGGTAAACGCCGCCAGCGGAAACGATACGGCCCAGAACGGCAGACCGAAGGGTTGGGCAAAAAAGCGCCGCGCCTGCGTGCCGACCCACAGTAGCAAGAACAGGCCCACACCCCAGATCGCTGCAGCGATGCCCGGCGGCCAGCCAAAGCGCATCGCAACCAAGCCCACCACCGCCGCAGGCGCCAGCGAAATAAACCACGTCGGATGCAGACGCGGCGGGATAGGCCCGTGGGCGAGTCGTCGCGCCACCAGCAGCGTAAATACCACCGGCCAGAAGAATACCCCAATCCCAAAGTGGACCGCCGACCACATGGCATGCTCGAAGCCTACGCCCGCCAGCGGCACCACGACATTGCCGACCACCGGGATGTAGAGCACCGGGGTAACGCTGTTCCACAGCGACTGAGCGTCCGGCGCATGCGCAACGGTCGGGGCCAACCAGCGTCCCAACGCCCACACCGTGATTCCCAGTTGGCTGACCGCGCCGATCCACCACAAAGCTTCGGCCAGCGGCAGCGCCAGCTCAACCGCCTGCAACCAAGTCGCCACCAGCAGCAGCCCAACCGGTGCGGCGGCCAGGAAGGCATGCCGCACCGGATGACGCAGATCCTCGGCCACCGCCTCGGGATAGCGCTGCCAGCGCAACAGTGAGCCAATCAGCACAGCGACAAAAACGGCAGCGCCCAACGCGCCAACGATCAGCGCAGCGCCCTCGGCCCAGGGGCCAAGCACTGGGCTGGCGGCGTGCCAAGCCAGCGCCAGGCCGCTCAAGCCCATCACAGGCGTGAACCAGCCCGGATGCAGAAATTTCAGCGGGTTAACATGAGCACCGTTCATCGTACGTGCCTCAGCAGGCCTTGCAAGGAATGGCGGATTCCGGCACTCCCAGCTTTTTCAAGACGATGGCCAGCGGACAAAAGTTGGTAAAGCCGAACTGGAACAGATTGAGTCCGACGAAGGCCGTGAAGGCCAAGAACCATTCGCTGATGAACAGCGGGCTGGCGGGCGCGCCCAGCGCCACCGACAAAAAGACGAACAGGCCTGCGATGACACGAATCCAGCGCTCGACGGTCATGGTGTGCTCCTGAGTTGCAACAGTTGTGACAAGGTTGAGGAAAAAATGAACATCAGGCGGTGCGCGGTGCGCCGGCCTCCTCATGGTGGCGCCGGTACACCGCGTAGTACAGCACCGGGATCACCACCAGCGTCAGCAAGGTGGAGACAGCGATGCCAAAAATCAACGATACCGCCAAACCGTTGAAAATCGGGTCGTCCAAGATGAAGAACGCCCCCAGCATCGCGGCCAGGGCGGTCAGCGCGATCGGCTGCGCCCGCACCGCCGCCGATTGAATCACCGCCTGCTTGAACGGCATGCCCTTGGCGCTTTCTAGCTCGATGAAGTCGACCAGCAGGATCGAGTTTCGCACGATGATGCCAGCCAGCGCAATCATGCCGATCATGCTGGTGGCGGTGAACTGCGCACCCAGCAGCGCGTGCCCCGGCATGATACCGATTATCGTCAAGGGGATCGGCGCCATGATGATCAGCGGCGTGAGGTAGCTGCGGAACTGCGCGACCACCAGCAGATAGATCAGCACCAGCCCGACCGCGTACGCTGCGCCCATGTCGCGGAAGGTCTCGTAGGTGACCTGCCATTCGCCGTCCCATTTGATTGCGTACTCACGCCAAGGATCGACCGGCTGGCGGATCCAATACTCGCCCAAGTCGCCGCTGTCGGGCAGCGCGGCCTCGGCCAGCCGGCCGCGGATCGCAAACATGCCATACAGCGGCGAGTCGGTTTTGCCAGCCATGTCGCCCAGCACATACACCACCGGCAGTAGGTCCTTGGTAAAGCGCGGCGGGTCGATGACACCGCGCTCGACGCGCACCAGCTCCGACAGCGGCACCATACGGCCGTCGCCGGCCTTGAGCGGCAGCGCCAGCAGCGCGTCCAGCCCGACCTGGCGCTCGCGCGGCAGCTGCAGCCGCACCGGCACGGCAAATTTGGCGTGACCGTCGTGCAAGTAGGCCGCGTCGCTGCCGGACAGCGCCGTGTAGACCGTCTGTGCGATCACCTGTGCCGGGATGCCCAGGCTCTCGGCGCGCGCGCGCTCGATGCGCAGGAACACGCGCGGGGCTTCCTCTTTCAGCGTGGTGTCGATGCCGACGATGTCAGGGGTATCGGCAAACGCCTTGGCCACGCGGCGGGCGAGTTCGGCACGGCCGGCCTCGTCGGGACCATAGACCTCGGCGACGATCGGCGACAGCACCGGCGGCCCCGGCGGCACTTCCACCACCTTGATGCGTCCGCCATGTGCTTGTGCGATGGTTTCCAGCCCGGGGCGCAGCCGCTGCGCGATGGCGTGGCTTTGCTCCTTGCGGTGTTTGGCGTCGATCAGGTTGACCTGCAGGTCACCCTGTTCGGCATCGGCCCGCAGATAGTACTGCCGCACCAGCCCGTTGAAGGTGATCGGGCTGGCGGTACCGGCGTAGCCCTGTACATGCGTGAC
>NZ_JARJMT020000101.1 GCF_029335975.1 Tepidimonas sp. | reverse complement strand
CTCGCTGTGCATGCACTCGGCCATGGTCAGAACTCCCAGCAACCGCGTCGAGGGTGGCAAAAAGCTGGGAGAAATTGTACCGCAAAACAGCCAAAAACGAACGCTTTATCAACGGGTTAGGAATATTTCAGGGGCGACTACTGAGCTGCCACCCGGAAAACTGGATGGACGTGGGGGCCCACGTCGTGCAGCTCGATCGCATCATGGCGGTAACTCCAAATGGCAACGTTGCCAATGCGGCGGTTGACCCTATCGATGCGGCATACTTTGACGGACGACAGCATATTCAGGCGAGTTGAACAAACCCATGGCTGCACACCCCCTTCTCGATCCGACAACCCGTGTCGCATTGGCGGCTTACTTGCATGACATCGGCAAGTTTGCCGAGCGGGCCGGCGTGTTTGCGGATGATCCGCGGCTGGAAGTGAACTTGCAGCTCTATTCCCCTTATCACGCTGCCGGGAAATGGTTCAGCCATCGACACGCCGCTCACACCGCGCTGGCCATCGATCTGCTGGAGCGGCATTTGCCCGACATGCTGTTGGCGGACAGCTACCCGTTTGTCGGGCGGCAGAAACGCGGCGATGCGGCACTGTCTGAAGTTGAGCCCACCGACTCCCTGGTCAACGCCGCGGCCGCACACCACAGGCCCACCACCTTCCTGCAATGGATCATCGCCACTGCCGATCGGGTGGCCTCGGGCTTCGAACGCGAGGAGTTTGACCAGTACAATGCATCCCGCGACGAGACCGAGACCGGCAAAAACCACTACCAAGCCCGGTTGCTGACGCTCTTCGAGCAAATCCGCCCGAACGGCCAGAGTGCGGTACCCGGCGCGAGGACGCTGCAATGGCGTTACCCTCTGCAGCCGCTCACGCCCGAGGCGATTTTTCCCAAGCCGGCAAAAGAGTGCGAACCGTCGGCCGATGCGGTCGCGCGGGAACAATACGCTCACGTGTGGCGCTGGTTTACGCAGGCAATTGAAACCATCCCGCGCAGTCACCGTTCCCAACTGGCGCTGTGGTTTGACCACTTTGACAGCCTTTGGCTGGCCGCCGCGCACGCCATCCCTTCCGCCACGGCGTTCAACGTGCGGCCAGAGGTGTCGCTGTACGACCATTCGCGCACCACGGCCGCCCTTGCGGCCGCCCTGTGGCGTTGGCACGAAGCCCACCAACAAACCGACGAACGCGCCGCACAACGGCTGCGCGACCGCAGCGATTTCGACGAGCCCAAGCTGCTGCTCGTGCAAGGGGACTTTTTCGGCATACAGGATTTCATCTTTGCGGCGGGCGGGCAGACCCGGCGTCAAATCGCCAAGCTCCTTCGGGGGCGGTCGCTGCAGGTTTCGCTCTTTACCGAGGTGGCGGCGCTGCACGTGTTGGAAGCCCTGGGCCTGCCGTCCACCAGCATGGTGATCAACGCAGCGGGCAAGTTTTTGATTGTGGCCCCCAACACGGCCGACACACGTGAGGCTCTGAACCGCATCCGCGTCGAACTCAATCGGTGGTTCGAGCAACAAGCCTATGGTCTGGCCGGAATTGGCTTGGCGTGGGAACCTGCGGCCTGTCGCGACCTGCTGCGCAAGGCGCAATCCCCAGATGAACCGACCCCTTTCACGCGGATGTTGGAACGGCTGCACGCCAGTCTCGAGCGCGAGAAGTACCGCCGCTTCGACCTTGCGCAGCAGGGTGCCCAGGTCTTCTCCGATGCCGACTACTCCCATGGTCCTTGCGGCTGGAACGGGCGTTTGCCGGCTGACCGGACTGACACGTTGCCCGGCGGGGTAGAGATCGCCTCTTGCGCGCTGTCGCGTGACCAAATTGCCATTGGCGAGGCCATCGTCAAGGGGTATGACCGTCTCCTCGTGCTGGCCGACGGGATGCAAGACGCTTTGCAGGCGTCGGCAGACGTACGTTTGCTGGAAACCGAGCTGTTTGGCTACCGCCTTGCGTTCACGCGGGCGCAGGATGTCACCGGCCAATTCGGCAACTTGGTGGGGCAGGGGGCGCTGCGCCGCTGCTGGGACTACTCGCTGCCGGCGGCGGACGATAAAGGCGGCACACAACCGCTGTTTGGGGGATATGCGCGGCGCTTTGTCAGCGGCTACGTTCCGCGGGTGGGGCCAGATGAGCAATGGCCCGCGGGGAAATACCGCTTTGACGGTGGCGGCCGAGGTGATGGGGACGACCGTCGGGATGACGACGCCTTTCCGAAGCCCGGTGAACTGCGCACCCTGGACATGCTGGCATGCGAGGACCTTGCCCTCGACGCCGATGGGCAGTGGAAGGGCGTGGTGGCGCTGGCTGCCCTCAAGGGCGATATCGACGACCTCGGGGAGATCTTCCGTGTCGGCCTGGCGCAGCCCAGCTTTGCCAAGTGGGCCTCGTTGTCCCGCCAGGTCAACGCCTACTTTGCTATTTACCTGCCGTGGATGCTGGCGCGGGAGTTTCCCCACGTCTACACCGTCTTTGCCGGAGGGGACGACTTTTTCTTACTCGGGCCGTGGCAGACCATCCAGCGCTTGGTGCAGCGCATGCGCGAGACCTTTACGCAATATGTCGCCCACAATCCGGGCATTCACTTTTCGGTGGGCATCGTCAACATCAAACCCGGCGCACCCATACAGACATTGGCCGAGTCCGCCGAGGAAGCCCTGGCCCAGTCCAAACGCCGTGACGGCAAGGACGCCATCACCTGCTTTGGCGAGACGGTTGGCAACCGCGATTGGCCCCTTTTGCAGGACATGGCTGCCAAGCTCGACGAACTGCGGGCCGAACTGGGACTGCCCACCGCCTACGTGTACGGACTGCTGTCCTTTGTGGACATGGCCGAAGCCCAAGACAAAGGCGACGTCAAGGCCGCGATCTGGCGGGCGCGGCTGGCCTACCGCACACGCCGCCTGCTACAGCGCGAGGTCAAAGACGAAGCCGCACGCCGGGCTTGGCAGAACACCCTGATGCAACAGATTGCGGAAGACGGCATTGCCCGGCTGCGGGGGGCATACCGCATTCCGCTCTTCACCCATTTGTACCGTCACCGCGAGCATTGAAAGGAGGCCACATGAACATGCAGTACCGCGGCGCAACGCACTATGCGGGACGACCTTCACAAGACCGTAGGGGGGCTCCGGATGGGCAAAGGGATCGGGCGCCGACCGTTGACCTCAAAGACCTGCGGTTCGACGACAAGCTCAATCCCCAGCTCTTTTCCGATGTTGCGGAACGGATTGCGCAAGCAGTCGCCGCAGGGGCGAGCACGACCAAGAACAAGTCCTCGCAGCTACGCCGCTTCTACGACGAGTTCGTCATGTGGCAGGAAAAGGTCGGCAACTCCGAAGAGCGGTTCCAGCACTACCTGCCGTTCGTGATGATGCTCAAAGCCAAGGTCGCCTATGCCAAAGGGCGCGATCACGTCGATCAAAACTTTGAGGCCTTCCTGCGGCATCTGCTCGACCAATGCACCAGCGCCGAGCGCTTGCGCCTGGGCAAGCTGTTCTTCGAGGCCTTCATGGCGTTTTACAAGGTGTACAACAACAAATAAGGGGCCCCATCATGAGCCAACTCCAACTGCTGCGCATCGAGCGCCTGAGCGGCACCATCGAACTCCTGTCTGGCATGCGCATCGGTGCCAGCGAAGGGGAAATCCGCATCGGCGGTGTCGACAACCAAGTCATCCGTAACGCACACGACGAAGGTAAGCCCTACATCCCCGGCTCCAGCCTCAAAGGCAAGATCCGCAGCCTGCTCGAGTGGCGCAGCGGTGCCGTGCGTCCCGAGCCACTCGGCGTGGCCGACATGAAACAGCACCCCAACCGTCCGCTCGTGCGCGACATCCTGCAGCTCTTCGGCGTCGGGGGTGGCGATCAGTTGAGCGAAGCACAAGCGGCCGAGCTGGGCCCGACGCGCCTGTCCTTCTGGGATGCGCCACTCAAGCCCGAGTGGGTGAGGCGTATCAAAGACGACAACCTTCTGCTCACAGAGGTCAAAACCGAGAACCGCATCGACCGCATCAGAGGGGTGGCAGAACACCCGCGCCAAACCGAGCGTGTGCCGGCTGGCGCGCTGTTCGAGTTTCGCCTCTCCATCAAAGTCCTCAACATCGACCGCAACGACGGGGCAGACCTGCGGCGGGTTGTGCTGCAGGGCATGCGGCTGCTGGAGCTCGACAGCCTGGGGGGCTCCGGTTCGCGCGGCTACGGCAAGGTCAAGTTCCGCGACCTGCAGCTCGATGGGCGCGACATCCAGGCCGAGTTTGACCAAATCGACCCCTTCGCCGCATGAAAACGCTGCTCGTCACGCTGCGGCCCCTGACGGCGTTTGGCACCCCGATGGCGGGCGACACCCTGTTTGGCCACCTCTGCTGGGCCTTGCGACTACGCCACGGTGAGCCTGCGCTGCGCGCGGCGCTGGAGGGCTATACCGCCGACCGGCCGTTCCTCGTGGTGTCGGACGGCTTTCCGTCCGGCTATTTGCCGCGTCCTACGCTGCCCACCACGGCCTCGATGCAGCCGGCGCTGGAACCCAAAAATCGCAAGGAAGAACGCCGCAAACGCTGGTTGCCGCTGTCGGGTGCACAACAGCCGTTGCGGCAGTGGTTGCGCTCGGCTGAAAACGTCTCTCTCAGCCGCGACACGACCCGCACGCAAAACACCATCAACCGCCTCACCGGCACCACAGGGAGCGGACTCTTTGCGCCGCGACAGCTGGCACTGCAGGGGTACGCCCCGGGCGCGTGCGTCGACGTTCACCTCGTTTACGACCCGCAGCGCATCCCTGCCGAGGACGTCCGGCAGCTGCTGGCCGATGTCGGTGCCACCGGTTTCGGGCGCGACGCCTCCACCGGGCTCGGCAAATTCGAGGTCGTCTCCCTGACGGAAAAAACCGCGCCGCCCGCCTCCCGCTACTTCATGACCCTGGCACCGTGCGCGCCCGACCCCGCAGTGCTGCATGCCGAACTGTGCCGCTGGCTGCCCGTCACCCGCTTTGGCCGCCATGGCGGCAGTGCGGCACTCGGCGGCGGCGGTGGACCCTTCAAGCGGCCGATTCTCTTGGCTGCGACGGGTGCGGTGTGGGCCGCACACGGGGATTGGACCTTGCCCTTTTTCGGCCGCGGGCTGGGGGGCGAGCAACAACCGATCTCGGGTGCGCTGCCCGCCACCGTCCACCAGGGCTACGCGCCCGTGCAACCCTTGTACGCTGAATCCACGGTATGAACAGCGCCCTTCGAACCGAACGCATCGCGCTGGCGGTCACGCCGTTGAGCCCCGTGCACGTGGGCTGTGGCGAAGATTTCGTCCCCACGGGCTACGTTATGCAGGACGGCTGGCTGTATGCCTTCGATGATCTTGCCCCCGTATTCCCGGACCCGTCCTATTCGCAACGTAACGCCGCGTCCTTGACGGTTGAGCGGCGTGCCTGGGCGGCCTGATGCCGCCGGAACTCTCTGGGTGAACGCATTTTCAACGACGAGTGCGGATGTACCTCGTTGAAGTGTTCGAAGGCGGCCGGCAACTGAGCCAGCACGGTGGCCGCGTCGCTCAGGTCCATGCGGGCCACGTAATCACGCTTGAACGTGTTGACGAAGCTCTCGGCCATGCCGTTGCTCTGCGGGCTGCACACCGGCGTGTTGATCGGCTTGAGGCCCAGTGAGCGGGCCACCCCTCGGGTGTCGGCCGCGATGTACGCGCTGCCGTTGTCGCTGAGGAATTCCAACCAGTGGTCAGGGGGCACCGCCTCTACCGAGCCAAAGCGTTTTTCCACCGCCTCGATCAACATCTCGCGCACCGGCTCACCGGGCAGCCCTTTGCCCTCCCATGCCCGCCAGGCGATCACTTCGCGGTCGCAGCAATCTTTGGAGACCGTGGCCGTCACCGTCTCTCCCGAGTCGCACTTGATCTCCAGCCCATCGGAGCACCAGCGCAGCTCGCTGCGCCCCACGGCAACGCGACCCTCGTGCTTGCGGCTGCCATGGCGCCGTCGAGGTGCCTTGGGCAGCAACAGACCGGCCTGGGCCATCACGCGGTAGGCCCGTTTGGGGTTGACCCGTTCTTCGCCCTGTGCGCTGCGCTGACGGTTGACCAGAGCGCAGGCACGTCGATACCCGTAGCTGGGCAGATCGGCGATCTGCTCCCGGATCTGCGCCAGCAGTTGCGCATCGCTCGCTGGCGTTCGCCCCTTGCGAGCATCGCGCCCGTCCTCGCTGCGGTGGTGCCGCTCATGCACATGAGAGCGCGCCACGCCCAATGCCCGGCAGACCGACTTCATTGGTCGTCCCCGGGCAACAAGGGCGAGCGCGCAATCCACTTTTTTTCGGCGGCGTACTCCACGGCCTCCTTGAGGATTTCGTTCTCCAGGGTCTTCTTGCCCAGCACCCGCTGCAGCTTGGCGATCTCGGCTCGGGCAGCCGCCAGTTCCGAGGCCGGAACCACTGCTTCCCCGGCCCTGACGGCCGTCAGGGCGCCTTGGCGATCGAGCTTTCTCCACTGGAACAGCAAGCTGGCTGCGACGCCTTCCTGCCGCGCCACCAGCGACACACTCATGCCCGGCTCGTAGGTGCGCCGCACCAGCGCGGCTTTCTCCGCAGGGGACCAGCGCCTGCGGCGCTGGTCTTTCAAGATGACTTCAACAGTGTCCGTATGCCTAGTCGTACTCACAGTCCTACTCCTATCTTCAAAGA
>NZ_JARJMT020000029.1 GCF_029335975.1 Tepidimonas sp. | reverse complement strand
GGCAGCGCGGACCGCGACACCGCGCTGGAGCAGGCGGTGCAGCAGCTCAAGACGTACGGTGCGGTGCAGGCTGGCGACCGCTATGTCATCACCGCTGGCGAGCCGCTGGGCCAGCCGGGCGGCACCAACATGCTCAAGGTGGGACAGGTGCACTGAGGTGCACAGCCCTTAGGCAAGCGATGGAACCAGAGCAGCGATACTGGCAGAAAAACCTGCGCATCACGGGGGTCCTGCTGGCCATCTGGTTCGTGGTGACATTCGTCGTCGGCTTTTTTGCCCGCGAGCTGAGTTTCACCTTCTTCGGCTGGCCCTTCAGCTTCTGGGTCGGTGCACAGGGCGCGCTGGTGGTTTACATGCTGATCATCGGCTTTTACGCTGGGTACATGAACCGGCTCGATATCGAATACGGTGCCACCGAGGAGGAGGACTGAGATCGGAGGGCGCCGGTGCACAGTCGCCTGGGCCGTATGATCGCGGATGGTGCTTATCCACTCCTGGCCCATGCACGCTACGACACCGTCGCCCTGCTCCTCCGCCCCGTCTGCCGGTGCGTCCCTGGCAGCGCACCCGCCAGCCAACCTGCCCGCCTGGGGCCGACTGCGCACCCTGGCGGCGGCGCCCCAGCCGCATTTGCGGGACCGCTTGACCGTGGCAGATGCGGCGCGTGATGCAGCGCTGCGCTTCGAAGCCGCCGGGCTGCGGCTGGATGCCACGCGGCAGGCCGTGGATCTGCCCATCTGGCATGCCCTGCTGGCGCTGGCGCGCGAAGCGGATGTGGCCGGACAAGCCGAAGCCTTGCGGCGCGGCGAAGCCATCAACGCCACCGAAGGGCGTGCCGCCCTGCACCCGGCGCTGCGGGGCGATGACGATTTGTCGGCCCCCTGGGGGCCCGCCATCAGCGCCGCCGTGCGCGACGAGCGGGAACGTTTTCTGGCGGCGGCCGAGCGGGTACGCAGCGGGACATGGCACGGACACCGCGGGCTGCCCATCCGCACGGTGGTCAACCTGGGCATCGGCGGCTCGGACCTGGGACCGCGCATGGCCACGGCTGCGCTGGCCGCCCTGGCCACGCCGACAGTGGCGGTGCGCTATGTGCCCAATGCCGACGCCTGGACGCTGCACGAAGCCTTGCGCGACCTTAACCCGCACGAGACCCTGTTTGTCGTGCAGAGCAAAAGCTTCACCACCCCCGAAACCCGCCTGATGGCCGATACGGCACGCCGCTGGTTGTCCGATGCCGAGCTCGATCCAGCCGCGCAAGCCGCGCATCTGGTGGCGGTGACGGCTCGGCCCGATCTGGCGCGGGCACAAGGGTTCGACCCCGCACACATTTTCGTGTTCTGGGACTGGGTTGGTGGGCGCTATTCGGTCTGGTCGGCGATCGGCTTTCCGCTCGCGGTGGCCATCGGAGCGGCGTCGTTTCGGCAGCTGCTGGCGGGGGCTCGCGCGATGGATGCGCACTTCTGGCACGCGCCAGCGGAGCGCAACCTGCCGCTGGCGCTGGCGCTGCTGTCGGTGTGGAACCGCGACTTTTTGCGCTGCCCGACACACTTAGTGGCCGTGTACGCCGAGCGGCTGCGCCACTTCGTGCCGTATGTGCAGCAGCTGGCGATGGAGTCCAACGGCAAGCGGGTGCACCGCGACGGCACCGCCTGCGCCGTCGGCACCGAGGCGATCGTCTGGGGCGGCGTGGGGTTGGAAGGGCAGCACGCTTACTTTCAGCTGTTACACCAGGGCCGCCACCGCGTGCCCGTGGACTTCATCGGCGTCGACACCGAAGATACACCCTTGCCGCTGGCCGCGCGGCATCATCGCCTCATGCGCGACAACCTGCTCGCGCAGGCGCAGGCGCTGGCGCTGGGCCGCGACGAGGCGCAAACCCGTGCCCAATTGCGGGCCGAGGGGCTGGATGCCCAAACCGTGAAAGCGCTCACCCCGCACCGCACCTTCCCCGGCAACGTCCCCAGCAACCTGCTGTGGCTGCCTCGGCTGGATGCGCATGCTCTGGGCGCACTGATGGCCGCCTACGAGCACAAAGTGTTTTGCGAAGCCGCGATCTGGGACATCCAGGCCTACGACCAATGGGGTGTGGAGCTGGGCAAAACACTGCTGCATACCCTGGCGCGCAGCGACGGCGCTGCGGGTTGAAACCATCTTTTCGCTTTCTCTTGCTTGACCTGACGCAATTTCCATCCATGGCCACGCCCCGCCGCGACCCGTCCCCCGCCCCCTCGGCCGACTCCGCCGCCCGCGCTGCGATCCCGTCCAAAGACCAACCGTTGGTGGAGGACATCCGGCTGTTGGGCCGGCTGCTCGGCGACGTGATCCGCGAGCACGAAGGCGAGGCTACCTTTGCCCTGATCGAGCGCATACGCCAGCTTTCGGTGACATTTCGCCGTCATGCCGATCCGCAGGCCGACCGCGAACTGCAGCGCATGCTGCATGCGCTCACCGATGCCCAGGCGGTCAGCGTGATCCGTGCCTTCACCTACTTCAGCCACCTGGCCAACCTGGCCGAGGACCGGCACCACATCCGCCGGCGCGAGGTGCACGAGCGCGCCGGCCATGTACAGCCCGGTAGCCTGGCACACACCTGGCAACGCCTGCGCCGTGCCGGGGTGAACGGACAGACCATCGCCGACACCCTGCGCCATGCCCTGGTCTCACCGGTGCTGACCGCGCATCCGACCGAGGTGCAGCGCACCAGCATCCGCAAGGCCGAAGGCGACATCGCCCAGCTGCTGGCGCAGCGCGATGCGATACGGGCGCGCGCGCTGGCGGCGGGCAGCCGACGTGGGGACCGCGTCAGCGAGCGCGAGCTGGCCGCCAACGAAGCCCTGCTGCGGGCACGCATCACCCAACTCTGGCATACCCGGCTGCTGCGCTTCACGCGCCTGACCGTGTCCGACGAAATCAAAAATGCGCTTGCGTACTTTGAGCGCACCTTTATACCCGAGGTCCCGCGTCTGTATGCCGACATCGAAACGGCGCTGGGTGGCGCTGCGGTAGCGCCGTTCTTGCGACTGGGCCAATGGACTGGCGGCGATCGCGACGGCAACCCCAATGTGGACGCGGACACGCTGGCGCTGGCGCTGCAGCGCCAGTCAGATTTGATCCTGCGCCACTATTTGCGCGAGGTGCATGCGCTCGGCGCCGAACTGTCCCTGTCCGCCATGCTGCTGCCCGCCCCGGCGGCGCTGCAGGCATTGGCCGAGGCCTCGCCCGACACCAACGAGCACCGCCGCGACGAACCCTACCGGCGCGCGCTGGTGGGCCTGTATGCGCGGCTGGCGGCTACGCTGCATGCCTTGAGCGGCGGCGAGCCAGCGCGCCACGCCGTCGCACCGCAAGACCCCTACTCCGATGCAGCCGCCTTTCTGGCCGATTTGCGCGTGATCGAAGCGGCGCTGATCGAGCAAGGTTGTGCAGCCCTGATCGAGCCGCGCCTCAAACCCCTGATCCGATCGGTAGAGGTGTTCGGCTTTCACCTCGCGACGCTGGACCTGCGCCAAAGCTCGGACCAACACGAGCTGGCCGTGGCCGAGCTGCTGGCCCGGGCGCGGGTGGCCCCAGACTACAGCGCACTCGACGAGGCCGCGCGCCGCCATCTGCTGCTGAACATCCTGGCCGATCCACGGCCGCTGCGACTGCCCGATGCCACCTACAGTCATGTCACACAGCGTGAATTGGCCATCTTCCGCGCCGCACGCGAGGCGCGCCGGCGCTACGGCGCGGCGGCCATCAGGCATGCCATCATCAGCCACACGGAGTCGGTGAGCGACCTGCTGGAAGTGCTGGTGCTGCAAAAGGAGGCCGGTCTGCTGCACGGCCAATGGGGGGAGGATGCACGGGCCGAGCTGATCGTGGTGCCGCTGTTCGAGACCATCGAAGACTTGCAGCAGGCCCCAACCATCATGGCCGAGTACTACGCGCTGCCCGGCGTGGCCGCGCTGGTGCACGCCGGCGGGCCGCTGGAATATGGCGAGCAAGACATCATGCTCGGCTACTCCGACAGCAACAAGGATGGGGGTATCTTCACCAGCAACTGGTCGCTCTACCAGGCCGAGGTGGCGCTGGCGGCCGTGTTCGACCGCCTGGCAGCCGACAGCGGACGCCCGGTGCGGTTTCGCCTGTTCCACGGTCGAGGCGGTACAGTCGGCCGGGGTGGTGGCCCGAGCTACGAGGCCATCTTGGCTCAGCCTGCCGGCACCGTGCGCGGCCAGATCCGGCTGACCGAACAGGGCGAGGTGATCGGCTCCAAATACGGACATCCGGACATCGGAAGGCGCAATCTGGAAACGCTGGTGGCCGCTACTCTGGAGGCAACCCTGCTGCCCCCCCGACGGCCGGTGCCGGCGCGTTTTCTGCAGGCCGCCGAGGCGCTGTCGCGCGCCAGCCAGGCGGCCTACCGCGCACTGGTTTACGAAACGCCAGGTTTTGCCGAATACTTCTTTCATGCCACGCCCATCCGCGAGATTGCCGAGCTCAACATCGGCTCGCGGCCTGCGTCGCGCAAGGCCACGCAACGCATCGAGGATCTGCGCGCCATCCCCTGGAGCTTCAGTTGGGGCCAGTGCCGCCTGACGCTGCCCGGCTGGTACGGGTTGGGCAGCGGCGTGGCCGCGCTGGAGGCGGACCTGGGCCGCGAGGCTGCGCACGCCCTGCTGCGCGACATGTACGCCCGCTGGCCGTTTTTTGCCGCCTTGCTCAGCAACATCGACATGGCGTTGGCCAAGAGCGATCTGGCGCTCGGCGCCCTGTATGCCGAGCTGGTGCCCGATGCGCGTCTGCGCCGGCGCGTCTTCGGCGCCATCGAGGCCGAGTGGCACCGCACCCACACGGCGCTGCAGGCCATCACCGGGCATGACCAGCGGCTGGCCAACAACGCGGCGCTGGCGCGCTCGATCGCGCACCGCTTCCCCTACATCGACCCGCTGCACCATCTGCAGGTGGAGCTGATCCGCCGCTACCGCGCCGGCAACCAGGAAGAGAAGGTCAAACGCGGTATCCACCTGTCGATCAACGGCATCGCGGCGGGGCTGCGCAACACCGGCTGATGACGGACCGATCCAATGTTGCTTTGCTGACTGATATGGCTTATGCCCTGCACACTTCACACCTGACCTCCTTGCCGCTGCTGGCGCGCGGCAAGGTGCGCGACAACTACGCGGTGGGCGAAGACCGTATCCTCATGGTGGCCACCGACCGCATCAGCGCATTCGACGTCATCATGGGCGAGCCCATCCCCGGCAAGGGCGAGCTGCTCACCGCGTTGAGCCTGTTCTGGTTCGACAAGCTGGGGCCCCGGGGGGCCAATCTGTGCCCCATCCACCTGACGGGCGAGGACCCACAAAGCGTGGTGACCCCCGAGGAACGAGCGCAAGTGCGCGGCCGCTCGATGCTGGTCAAGCGCCTGCGGCCCATCCCCGTGGAAGCCGTGGTACGCGGCTATCTGGCCGGCAGCGGCTGGAAAGAGTACCAGCAGACGCAATCGGTGTGCGGCGTGCCGCTGCCCCCGGGCCTGCGCAACGCCAGCCGCCTGCCGCAGCCCATCTTCACCCCAGCGGCCAAGGCGGCCGTGGGTGAGCACGACGAAAACATCACCTTCGACGAGATGGCCAAGCGCATCGGCCGTGACCTGGCCGAGCGCATTCGCGATATTTCTACCCGCCTGTACCAGACCGCAAGCGACTATGCGGCCAGCAAAGGCATCCTGATTGCCGACACCAAGTTCGAGTTCGGGCTTGATGCGGACGGGACCCTGACGCTGATGGATGAGGTGCTCACGCCCGATTCGTCGCGCTACTGGCCGGCCGAGTCCTACGCCGAAGGCAGCAACCCCCCGAGCTTTGACAAACAGTACCTGCGCGACTGGCTGGAGCAGGTCCGGGTGGACGGCCGACCGTGGAACAAAACACCACCCGCCCCGCGCTTGCCCAAGGAAGTGATCGAACAAACCGCAGCCAAATACCGCGAGGCGCTGACACGGTTGATCGGCTGATCAAGCCCGCGGCAGCCGCAGCACGAAGCAGCTGCCGCCGCCGTCGCGCGGCTCGCACCGCGCCTCCCCGCCGTGGCGCTGGGCGATCTGGCGTACCAGACTCAGACCCAGGCCAACGCCGCCGGCGTACTCCGCACGCCCGGGCAGGCGATAACAGGGCTCGAAGATGCGCTCGCGTTGATCGGCCGGCACGCCGGGTCCGCGGTCGCACACGCGCAGCTCGGCCACATCACCCGAACGCACCATCTTCACGCTGGGCGGCGGCGCGGCCTGCAAGCGGCTGGCCAGCAACACCTCCTCCACCAGCGCATCCAACTCGCGGATGTTGCGATCGATTTCAGCACGGCGGGCCAGGCGCGCCTCAGGGGCATCGGTTTCCCACAGCGACAGCGCCATGCGCAGCCGCGCCAGGGGCGAGCGCAATTCGTGCGAGGCATTGGCCAGCAGCGACTGATGCGAGCGCACCAGGGTCTCGATGCGATCGGCCGCGCGGTTAAAGCTGGCCGCCAGGGCCGCCACCCATAGGCCCGTATCCAGCCCGTGTGCCATGGGCCCAAGCCAACGGAGTGGCTGCCGTGGAAACCGCCAATACCGCGCCCATGGTTACAACCCCGCGTGAAGGGTATTTGATCCGTATGTAAAGAAATGTCAACCCACGCCGGCGCTGCCGTCAGTATTGCCGCTTGGGCAGTTCCACGGTCAGGCCGTCCAGCTCGGGGGTCAGGTGGATTTGGCAACTCAGACGGCTGTTGGCGCGTCGCTCGTCTGCCGTGTAGTCCAGCATGGTGTCTTCGTCCGCCAAGACTGGCGGCAGCCGCCCCAGCCACGGCTCGGTGACGAAAACGTGGCAGGTGGCGCAGGTCAAGCTGCCGCCGCAGTCGGCGGCAATGCCATCGATGCCCGCATCCACCGCGGCCTTCATCAAGCTGCGGCCATCGGCCAGGACCTCGACCTCGCGGTCTTGCACGGGCCCGTGCGGGCCGGGGGTGATGAAGCGCACGGTGATCATCGGCCATCCTCCAGCGGCTCAATTCAGCGCCATGCTAAGCTTGCGTCGATAGCGCGAAACCAGCTCGGCTTGCGGATCTTGGGCCGCCGCGACATGCCCGGTGATTTCCAGACCGGCGGCTGACTTGGGCGCGGCCCCGGCGTCGCGCGGCGGCGGTGTCAGCAGCTCCAAAATCGCCACGTAGGTCTTGCGCGGCACCTCATCGCCCCACTTTTTGTCGCGCATGATGATCTCGGCCAACTCGTCCATCGCCGCGGTCCAGTCGCCACGTGCGATGAGCACGCGCGCCTTGGCCAGGCGCGTCTCGAAGTCGCGCCGGTTGGCGGCGATGAGCTCGTCGAATTTCTCCAGCGGCCACTGACCACGGGGATCGTGCGCGGCGAACTCCAATGCATCGATCCAGTGCCGCAGCGCCTCGAAGCGCAGCAGCACGGGCAATTTGCCCAACGCCGGTGCCAGCGCAGCCGAGGCCTCCTGCAGCTGACCATTTTCCACCAACAAGCGCACCAAATCGTAGCGGGCCTCTTCGTTGTCCGGATCACGTGCCAGCGCCTCGCGCAGCCGCTGCAGCGCCGCCTCGGTGTCGCCACTGGCCACAGCCTGCAGCGCCTCCTGCACCTCGGCTTGCGCCTCCAGCTGCTCCGGTGTGGGCAAGCTGCGGTCCAGGAAAGCCTTGATCTGTCCCTCAGGCAGCGCCCCCATGAAACCGTCGACCGGCTGGCCACCGATGAACAGAATGCAGGTCGGAATGCTGCGGATCTGGAAATAGCTGGCGAGCTGCTGCTCTTCCTCGGTGTTGACCTTTGCTAGCTTGAAACGGCCAGCATAGGCCTGCTCCACCTTCTCCAGAATGGGGCCGAGAACTTTGCAGGGGCCACACCACGGTGCCCAGAAATCCACCAGCACCGGTGTGGTCAGCGAGGCTTCGAGCACCTCGGTCTGGAAATTGGCAAGCGTGACGTCGATCATGTCTGCTGCATCCGATTCTCTAGAATGATGGGATTTTCCCGGGGTCGCCATGTCCAGCAGCAACGTCCAGGTCGGTGTCGTCATGGGGTCCAGCAGTGACTGGGACACCATGCAGCACGCGGCTGCCATTTTCCAACAGTTCGGTGTCGCGTTCGAAGCCCGGGTCGTCTCGGCCCATCGCATGCCAGACGACATGTTCGCTTATGCCGAAGCGGCCGAGGGCCGCGGTCTGCAGGCCATCGTCGCCGGTGCGGGTGGCGCGGCCCATCTGCCCGGCATGCTGGCGGCCAAGACCACCGTGCCGGTGCTGGGCGTACCGGTGCCGAGTCGCCATTTGCAAGGGGTCGATTCACTGCACTCCATCATACAAATGCCCAAAGGCATCCCCGTGGCCACCTTTGCCATCGGTGCCGCCGGTGCAGCCAACGCCGCTTTGTTCGCAGTGGCGATGCTGGCCCGCCACGACACGGCGCTGCACGAGCGGCTGCACGCCTTCCGCGCCGAGCAGACGGCCATGGCGCGGGCCATG
>NZ_JARJMT020000012.1 GCF_029335975.1 Tepidimonas sp. | reverse complement strand
CGGTCTGCCGCGCGGCGTTCCGGCACGGCGTCGCGCGGAACCGGCGCTTTGGACGCCAAGCGCAGGTGCAGCGCCGCCTGCCCCATCAGGCTGGCGGACACCGGTGCCGTCACGAACACAAACAGCGTGATCAACAGTTCTGCGATGCCGGGCCGGCCATGAGCCAATGCCACCAGCATCGACGCGATCAGCACCCCCCCGACCCCCAAGGTTGAGGCCTTGGTCGGCGCATGCAACCGCATATAAAAGTCGGGGAAACGGATCAACCCGATCGCCCCGACGAGCAGAAAAAACGACGCGACCAAGATCAGCACTGCAGCCAGGTTTTCCAGTACGACGCTCACATTCGCCCCCTTCTTACTCGATCACGTCACCACGGGTGACATAGCGGGCCAGCGCCACGGTCGAAACGAAGCCCAGCATGGCCACGATCAGGGCTGCCTCGAACAGCAGTTCGGTGTCCAAGCGCATGTTGAGCAGGATGATCAAGGCCACCATCCCCATGTAGAGGGTGTCGAGCGCCAAGATACGGTCGGGTAACTCCGGGCCGCGCAGCAGGCGCCAACCGCACAGCAGTACCGACAGCGCCACCACAACGATGCCAATGTTGAGTGCCCACAGAAGCAATGGACTGCTCATGCCTGCCCCCCCGTCCGCACACCGTGCAGGCTGTCGAGTTCGACCCGAAAGATCCGCATCAGCGGGGCCTCATAGCGGGCCTTCATGTCGGCCACCATCGCCTGCGGGTCCTCGCAATTGAGGGCGTGGACCAGGATTTCGCGCCGGGCTTCGTCGATGGTCATGGATACCGTCCCCGGTGTGGTGGTGATGATGCTGGCCAACAGCGCATTGACGCGCGGATGGTCGGTGGCCAAAGGCACGCGCAACCACGCGGGGCGCGGCCGCTGCATCGACCCGAGCGTCAGCCGCGCCACCGTGATATTGGCAACGACGATGTCCCACAACACCACCAGCAGCAGGCGCACCACCGTCGGCCAGTGCAGGCGGCTCGCATCGCCCAGAAAGGGGGCGAGCAGGCGCGGTACGGCCCAGGCAAGCGCCAGCGCCGACAACCCATGCACGAGCGTCAGGCTGTGCGACAGCATCAACCATGTCACACCAAGCTGCAGCGACAGCACCGGATGGGGAAAGAGCACCCGCCAGCCGGTGGGCGGCATGCCGGGGCGGGTCGGCTCACGGGGGATGGCGCTCATGGCCGGCTCTCCTGTGCATCGGTCGGCGGCTCCGCCGGGCTGCTTGGCGCGGCTGGGCGGCGGCCGTCGTAGGGTCGCGTGGTGGGCACGCCTGCGCCGCCCTGGCGGGCCAGGACGGCGCTGGCATAGCGGGCCTTGTCGGTCAACTGCTGGGCCAGAGCGTCGGTGTAATCCTTGATAGGCGCGGCCCAGATGGCCATGGCCACGGTCACGGCCATGAAGGCCCACGGGGCGGCCAGCAAGCGAACACTGGTGCCCGACGCCTGCGGTGCCACGGCAGGCTGCACATGCCAGAACATGACGACACCGGCGCGGGCCAGCCCCAACAGGGTCAGAAAGCCCACCCCGATCAGCACGCTCCACACCCAAGGCTGCGCGGGCAGTCCCGCCGTGCTTTGCAACAACATCACTTTGCCCAAAAAACCAGGCAGCGGTGGCAGCCCCGCTGCCGACGCCGCGCCAAACAGCATCATGACACCAAGCAGCACGGGCTCGCGCACCGCGGGGGCCGGCTGCAGACGGTCGTGCATGGCCCCACGCTGGGCCGCGGCCAGTTCCACGAACAAAAACAGCCCGGCAATGACAACGGTGCTGTGCAGCAGGTAGTACATCGCCGCAGACAATGTCTCGGGCGTGAACAGGGCCACGCCTGTGACGATCGTGCCCACCGAAGATACGGTCAGGTACGCGACCAGCCGCGCCAGGGTGTGTGCTGCCAGCACACCCAACACCCCAAAGACACTGGTCAGCAGCGACACGGGCAACAGCCAGGGTTGCACCGTCAGCGACGCCGCGCCCGCATCGATCCCAAAAATCACCCAATGGACGCGCACGATGCTGTAGACGCCCACCTTGGTCATGATCGCAAACAACGCGGCCACGGGGGCGCTGGCTGCGGCGTAAGTCCCCGGCAGCCAGAAGTACAGTGGCACCAGCGCCGCCTTCAGGCCAAACACCACCAGCAAAATGAGCGCCGCCGACTGCGCCAGCCGCAGCGACGCGCCGTCCAACCGTGCCACGTGCAGGGCGGCGTCGGCCATGTTGAGCGTGCCGGTCACCGAGTAGAACATGGCCAGCCCGATCAGAAACAGCGCCGATGCCGTCAGGTTGAGCACCACATAGTGCACCCCCATGCGCAAGCGCTCGCGCCCCAGGCCGTGCAGCATCAGCACATACGACGCGATCAGCAGCACCTCGAAAAAGACGAACAGGTTGAACAGGTCGCCGGTGAGGAACGCCCCACTGAGCCCCATGAGCTGAAAATGGAGGATGGCGTGGAAATGCCGACCGCGCGTGTCCCAACCCCCGCAGGCATACCACAGCACCGGAACCGCCACCAGGTAGGTCAGCAACACCATCAGCGCCGACAGGCGGTCGAGCACCAGCACGATGCCAAACGGCGCTGGCCACTCGCCCAGTTCGTACACGGTCAGCTCGCCCCCGCTCGCCCGGCCCACCAGGGCCACGGCCAGAGCCAAGCCCAGCAGCGCCGACGCCAAGCTCAGACGCCGCCGCCAACGGGCTCGGCCGACTTCGTGTCCGCCCCCTTGGGCGGACATCCCATCGTGATCGCCCAACAGCAGCAGGGCCATCCCGGTAAACGACGGCAGCAACACCGACAGTACCGGGGCGTGCTGCCCCCAAAAACCCAGCAACGCCTCCATCAGGCTGGTCCTCCGCCATGCGCGCCCGGCCCCGCCGCGTGGCGGCTGCCCGACTCGCAGCCATCCACATGGTCGGTGCCCGTCTCGTGGTGACTGCGCAGCGCGAGTTCCACGATGAAGCCGGTGGTGGCAAAGCCGATCACGATCGCCGTCAGCACCAGCGCCTGGGGCAGCGGATCCGCCACGGCCTTGTGGTCACCTAGGATCGGATGCGCATCCGTCCACAGCCGCCCCATGACGAAGATGAACACATTGACCGCGTAGCTGAGCAGCGACAGACCCAGCACCACCGCAAAGGTCCGTCCGCGCAGCAGCAGGTAGATACCGCAGGCGGTCACCAGACCGATGCCCGTGGCCACGAGAAACTCCATGCTCATGGGTGACGTCCTCCGCGGGGCGGGGTGGATAGGGGCGCCTCCGCGCTGGCCGCCCCCAGAACCGACAGAGTCAAGAGCGTGGCGCCCACCACCGTCGCATACACCCCCAGATCGAACAAAGCGGCGCTGGCCAGCGGCAGCTCACCGAGCAGCGGCACCTGCGGATGGCCATGCGCGCTGGTGAGGAAGGGACGCCCGAACACAAAAGCCCCGGCCCCTGTCAGCCCCGCAATCGTCAGGCCCGAGCCGATCCAGCGCACGAAGCGCCGCCCGCCCTGCGCACGCAGCAGCGCTTCGGCGCGCTCCTGGCCCATCGCCATGTACTGCAACACCAGGGCTACAGCGGTCACCAGCCCGGCGATGAAGCCGCCACCCGGCATGTTGTGGCCGCGCATGAAGATGTAGATCGCCACCACCAACGCCACCGGCAGCACGACCGACGCCGCCACCCGCAGCAGCAGGGGATGTTGGGCGAAAGTCCAGCGGCGTCCCTGCGCATCGACGATCGGACGGTGGGTGCGCATCCCTTCCATGAGCGCCAGCACGCCGATCGCCGCAATGGCCAGCACCGTGATCTCGCCAAAGGTGTCGTAACCGCGGAAATCGACCAGGATCACATTCACGACGTTGGCGCCGCCCCCCGTGGGCAGCGACTGTTCGAGGAAATACCACGCGATCGAGGCGTGGTCGCGCGTCAGCATCACCCACGCGATCCAGGCGATCCCGGCGCCCCCAGCGAGCGCCAGCGCGGCATCGCGCAAGCGGCGATTGCTCGACGATTCGTGCGGGGAGTGCTGGGGCAGCAGCGCCAGGCCCATCAGCAGCAGCACCGTCGAGACCAGTTCCACCGACAACTGCGTCAGCGCCAGATCGGGCGCCGACAAGCCCACGAACACCAGCGAGGTCACCAGCCCCACCACCCCCACGAGCACGACGGCCTGAAAGCGCTGGTGGTGCGTCATCACCAGCGCCACGCAGGTGGCTGCCAGCAGCAGCCAAACCACGACAGCCAGCGGATTGGCCGGCAGCAGCGCGCGCGCGCCAGTGCCGATGTGTTGCCCCATCAGCGGGACCGCCGCTACGACGATGGCAGCCCCCAGCATCCACGCCACATACCGCTGCAGAGAACCGTTTTCCAGTGCCACGGACACGCGCCCGGCCAAGGCAAAGGTCGCATCGACCGCAGCCTCGAAGATCTGCCGACCGGTCAGTGGCCCAAACCAGGCTTCGGATTGGATGCGGTGCAGGCGCCGACCCCGGGCCAGCCGGGCGTAGAACAGGCCGCCGCCCACCAACGCCACGACGCTCATCAGCAGCGGCAGGTTGACACCATGCCAGATGGCCAGGTGATAGTCGGGCAACGCGCGCCCGACCATGGCCGTCGCCGCCACATGGACCAGGGGCCCAAAAGTCGCGCTCGGCAGCACCCCAACCGCCAGACAGACCACCACCAGCAGGATGACCGGCAGCTTCATACCCAACGGCGGCTCATGGGGATGGCGGTTGGGCACCTCGCCCAGCGGACCGTTGAAAAACGTGTCGTGCACGAAGCGCAGCGAATAGGCCACGCTGCAAATACCCGCGATCGTCACCGCCGCCGGCAGCCACACCCCCGCCGCTGCGGCGCCCGAGACGGCTTCGGCAAAAAACATTTCCTTGGACAAAAAGCCGTTGGTCAGCGGTACCCCGGCCATGGAGGCCGCTGCGACCAGCGACAGCGTCGCCGTCCAGGGCATCAACGCCCACAGCCCGCCCAACTGCCGCATATCGCGCGAATGCGTCTCGTGGTCGACGATGCCGGCCACCATGAACAGCGACGCCTTGAACGAGGCGTGGTTGAGGACGTGGAACACCGCAGCGACAGCGGCCAGCGGCGAGCCCAAACCGACCAGACAGGTCACCAAGCCCAGGTGGCTGACGGTGGAGTAGGCCAGCAAGCCCTTCAGGTCGTGCTTGAAGATGGCGATGAAGGCGGCAAACACCAAGGTCGCCAACCCCACCGCGGTGACGACACCCTCGAACCAGCCCGAGCCGCCGAGCACCGGATACATGCGCATCAGCAGGAACACGCCCGCCTTGACCATCGTGGCCGAGTGCAGGTAAGCCGACACCGGCGTTGGCGCGGCCATGGCATCGGGCAGCCAGAAGTGGAACGGAAACTGCGCGCTCTTGGTGAACGCTCCGAGCAGAATCAGCAGCAGCGCCGGCACGAACAGCGGGTCGGCCTGGATCTCGGCTGCGCGGCCGGCCATTTCGCTCAGCTCGAAGGTACCGGCGATCCAGCCCAGCATCAACAAACCCGCCAGCAGCGCCAGCCCGCCGCCGCCGGTCACGGCCAGGGCTTGGCGGGCGCCGCTGCGTGCCTCGGGCCGGTGGCTCCAGTATCCCACCAACAGAAAGGACGAAACACTGGTCAGTTCCCAAAAGACGACCAGCAGCAGCAGATTGTCCGACAGCACCACGCCCAGCATCGCGGCCATGAAGAGCATCATCACCGCATAGAACTTGGCCGCTGAATCCTCAGCCGACAGGTAGTAGCTCGCATACAAAATGATCAACAGCCCAATGACCGTGATCAGGCCCGCAAACAGGAACGACAGGCCATCGAGCCGCAAGCCAATGTTGAGCCCGACGTCATTGACCCAGGGGTGAAATTGATACACCCCTGCACCGCTCCAAACGGCCGGCGCCTGCAGGGCCAGCAAGACCAGACTGCAGCCGGTCACGGCCGCGGCGACCAGCGCCGTCCCGCGGCGCGAGCGGCCGCCCAGCCACCCGGTCAAAGTGGTGCCCACGAGCAAGGGCAGTAAGACGATCAATAGCAGCACGGCAATCGGTCTGGCATAGGACAGGCGCGCACGGCGCCCGGTCCGCCGCAGGGCGGGGTGGGTCGAAAACCGCCGATTGTAGGGAAGTGCGCCGGGGCCTTTTCGGCGCAGCGCTCAGCTGCGGCCGGGGGGCCGTGCCTCGTGTATCGCGGGCCCTGGATCGGCACCGACCACCGGGGCGCGTGCAGCGTCGGCCTCCTGTCCGGCTTCGCGCACCGCAGCACGCGCCAGCAGGTTGGAGGCAACGGGCAGCGTCGCAAGCAAAAAGCCAATCACCAGCAGCAGGCGCCAAATCCAAGATAGCTCGGCCGCCGCGAGCGCTGCGCCCCCACACACCAACGCCACCGCCAGCGTTCCCGCCTTGGTGGCGGCATGCTGGCGTGTCAAGGCATCGGGCAAAGCGAAGACGCCCCAGGCCGCGATCACCAGCAGGACCGCCCCACCCCCCAACAGCCACGCCCCGAGCCCGCTCATTGCTCCTCACCGCCTTGATCCACGAGCCGGGCCCAACCCACCGTGGCCACGAAGCCGACGAGCGCCAGCCCAATCGCCACATCCAGAAACACCGTGCGCGCCGTGGCCAGCGCTGCCGCCACGCACAGCGTGACCGCCGCCGCCAGAAAAATATCCAGCGCCACGATCCGGTCGGCATGGCGCGGCCCACGCACCATGCGCCAGGTGGCCAGCGCAATCGCCAGCCACGCGGCCACGACCAACCACCACAACACGGGGCTCATGGCGCCCTCCCCTGGGCGTCCATGGCCCGGCCAAACAGCGCCACGAGCCCGGGCTCGAAGTCCCGGCGGATACCCTGTACCACCGCCTCGGTGTCGGACGCATCCAGCACATGGAGCAGCAGTTCGCAGCGCGCCAGGTCGATGTCGATGGTGGTCGTGCCGGGGGTGAGCGTCACCATGCACCCCAGCAGGGCCGCGCCTTGTGCGCTCATGGGGGCAAACCGCACCCGCAAAAACGCCGCAGCCGGCGGCCGGCGGTCCCCCAGGCTGGCACGGGCGATCACTGCCACCGTCTGCACGCCCGAGACCACCACCGCCCTCAAGAACCGCGCGATCAGCACTGCAGCCGCCCATGCGCGTTGCACCCACCAACCCATGTCAGCGCCCCCCCAACGTGTCCGCCGCCGCCAGACTGTAAGCCAACAAATGCTCGGGCTGTAGCCCGATCGCCAGTGTGATCAACGCCAGCCCCCCGGTCACGGCCCATGCGGGTGCCAGCCGGGCGTCGGCGGGCGGGGTCCAGTCCGCGCGGGGATGGGCCTTCCAGAACGCTTCCATCCAGATCTTCATCATCGAATACAGGGTCAGGACGCTCACCAGCAGCGCCACCCCAGCCCAGATGATGCGCCCCTGCAACAAAGCCTCCTGCAGCACCCACAGCTTGGCCCAGAAGCCCGACAGCGGCGGAATGCCCACCAGCGACAGCGCCGGCACCAGGAACAACACCCCCAGCAGGGGACGAGCGCGGTACAGTCCGCCGATCTGGCGCAGGTCGTAGCTGCCGCTCAGGCGCCAGATCATGGCCACGATCAGAAACAGATTGGCCTTGACCACGATGTGGTGCAAGGTATAGAACAGCGTTGCCGCATCCCCGGCCGAGCTGGCCAGGGCCACCCCGAGCAGGATGTAGCCGATCTGGCTGACGATGTGAAACGCCAGGATGCGGCGCATGTCCCAATGGTAAGCCGCGCCCAGCACCCCGAACAACATGGTCGCTGCGGCCACCCAGCCCAGGGCCTCGAACAACCACTGCGGCACGGGGACAAATACATCGCGCAAGGCGCGCAGCACCGCATATACCCCCACTTTGGTGAGCAGCCCCGCAAACAGCGCCAACACCGGCGCCGGCAGCGTGTGATACGACGCCGGCAGCCAGGCAAACCAGGGGAAAGCCCCCGCCTTGATCAAAAACGCCAGCAACAGACCCGTGACGGCCAGCGCCGATGCCCACGGCGCCACCTGGGGCCAGGCGTGTGCAATGGCACCGTAATTGAGATGGCCGCTGACCGCATAGACCATGCCGACAGCCATCAGTAGCAACAGCGTGCCCAGCAGGTTCAAGACGAAATACTTGAAGGTCGCATCCAACTGGTCCGCGCGCCCGCCGATGGCAAACAGCCCCACCGCGCAGATCAGCATCACCTCGAACCACACATACAGGTTGAACAGATCGGCCGTGGCAAATGCGCCGCCGACGCCGACCAGCACCCCGTGCAGCAGCGGCAGCATCAGCGGGTGGGTCGGCCGCGTGTCCGAATCGCTGGTCAGAAACGCCAGCGACGCCACCCCCATGATCGCGGTGATCAGCACCAGGGCGGCGCTTAAGCGGTCCACCAAAAATTCGATGCCGAATGGCACCCCCCAGCCGCCGAAGACGGCCTGTGCCGGGCGGTCGGCCGCCGCCTGTGCGAGCAGTGCCAGCGCACAGCCCAGCAGCGCCCACGCCCCCGCGTGGCCCAGCCACCGTTGCAGGCGCGGTCGCCCCATGGTCAGGGTGGTCGCGGCCACCGTGGCCAGCGGAACCAGCACCGGAGAGACGGCCAGCGCGCTCATCTGCGTCCCTCCGGCGCTGGATCGGCCCGGGGCGGCCACGCTGGCTCATGCGCGGCATCTGCCACGGGCGGCTTGAGCGCGTCGGCCGGCGCGGGCTCGGCCAGCCGCAGCGCCAGGGCATCGTCGGTGCCGAGGCGCTGGATCAGGCGCAGCACCAGCGCGAGCGAAAAGCACACCAGCGCAAAGCCGATCACGATGGCCGTCAGCACCAGCGCCTGCGGCAGCGGATTGGCCGCATCGCGCAGCACGGTCTCTTCGGGCACGACGATCGCGGGGGCGGTCGACCCCAGTCGCCCGGCTGCAAACAGCGCCAGATTGATCGCGCTACCCATGATCGCCAGCCCCATCACTGCGCGAAAGACATCGCGGGACAGCGCCAGGAAAACCCCAGCCGCGACCGTCGTCCCCACCGTCATGGCCAACATCCAAATCATGATTCGTCTCCCTGCGCTGCCTCGATCGCCTCGCCCAGCGCGAGCAACGCCAGCGCATAGCCGGCCAGCGCCCCCCATACACACAGATAGACGCCCAGATCGAACCACAGCACGGTGGACAACGGCAGCTCGAGGCCGCCCAAGTCCAGCGCCCACCACCCATGCGTCAGATAGGCTTGCCCTTGCCACCAAGCGGGCACGCCCGACAGCCCCGCCAGGGCCACGCCCGCCGCTGACAGCCGCAGCGGCGAGCCCAATGGCAGGCGACGGCGGGCGGCCTCACTGCCGCGCGCCACCGCCCACAGCACCGACGCCGACGCGGCGACCAGCCCACCAATGAAGCCGCCACCCGGCTCGTTGTGCCCGCGCAGCAGCACCCACAGCGACACCAGCACGATCACGGCGTACAGAGGACCGCAGACGACCTCGAGAATGACCGAGCGGCTTTTTTTCATGGTGCCGTCCCTCCGCGGGCTGGGTGGGTCACCCGCTGTGACACCGGGCCAGGCGGGCCACCGATCGCGCGCAAGAGCGGCCACGCGGCCAACAGCGACAGCATCACAACCGAGATTTCGCCCAGAGTATCGAGGGCACGAAAGTCCACCAGAATCACGTTGACGACGTTGCGGCCCTGCGCATCCGGCACGCTGCGCTGCGCAAAAAACTGTGACAAGCTGGCATCGAACGGAACCGCCACACTCACCAGCAACCACAGCGCCACCACCGCCCCAAAACCCACCGCCACAGCGGCACGCAGCGCATGTGGCTGCGGCGCATCCAGCCCACGGCCAAAGCCACGCTGGCGCAGCTTCATCAGCACCGACGCCGCGACAATAACGAACACGGACTCCACCACGAACTGCGTGAACGCCACATCGGGCGCCCCGGCGAACAAAAACACGACGCCGCTGCCAAAACCCACCAAACCCGTCGCCAACAGCAGCACCAGCCGGTCGCGCTGGAACAGGGCCAGCACCGCCCCCGTGGCGATCAACACGCACGCGCCGCCAAAGCCCCAGCCCGGCGGTGTCCAGGCCGGCCACGCCCAGGCCGCCCCACCCCCCAGCAGCACGGCGCCCAGGACGGCCGTCGACACCGCGAGCATGGTCACCCCGTAGCCGGGCAGGCGCCCGTGCTGCAGCCAGCGGGTCGCAGCAGCGGCCACCGCGGGGATCGCCCGCACGGCACGCTCGTATTGCGACGCCATGCCGATGGGCCCGACGCGCAGCGCCACCCGCTCAAACAGGCGGTGCAACGGATCCCAGAAAAAGAACACCATCAAGCCGACCGCCAGGGTCACAGCCAAGGACAGCAGCGAAGGCCCGACTTCCAGCGCCAGTGCAACCACGACCGCTTCCGTCCCCGGCGTCATGGCAACCGATGCCTCGGCGATCAAACCCTGCACCACATAGGGGAACACACCCAGGACGATGCCCAGACCCGCCAAGACCAGCGGGGGCAGCACCAGCGCCCAGCCCCCTTCGTGGGCCTGAGGTGTTTCGTTGCTGCCCGGGTGGCGCCAGAACACCCGAATCGCGGCCACCGCCGCTACCGCCACGGCGATGGCACCAAACACGGTGTTGGCGGCCCGCGCGAACGCAAAGACCTCATCCCCCGCCTTAGCAGCCAGGATCGCGTCCTTGGCGATGTAGCCGAACGACATCGGCATACCCGCCATAGACGCGCCCGCCAACAGCGCGGCAGCGGCCGTCCAGGGCATGGCATGGCGCAGATTGCCCAGCCGGTCGATGACCCGCGTGCCTGTGCCATGGTCGATGTTGCCCGCCACGAAGAACAGGGGGGCTTTGTACAGCGCATGTGCTAGCAACATCGCCCCGACGGCGACCGTGGCGCCCTCGCCGCGCAGGCCCACCAGCGCCACCAGCGTCCCCAGTGTCGCCACGGTGGACCAGGCCAAGATGCGCTTGAGGTCACGCTCTCGCAGCGCCAGCACCATACCCCACGCCGCGGTGAGCGACCCGACCGCCTTCAGCGCCCACTCCCACAACGCCCATTCGCCGAACCCCGGGTCGAAACGGGCCAGCAGATAGACCCCCAACTTCACCATGGTGGCCGAATGCAGGTAGGCCGACACTGGCGTCGGGGCCGACATGGCGTTGGGCAGCCAGAAATGAAATGGAAACTGCGCGCTTTTGGTGAAGGCGCCGACCAGCATCAATACCAGCGCCGCAGTCAGCGCTGGGGATGCCGGCATCTGGGGCAGTTGCGCGACGATGGTGCTGATGCTCGTGGTACCCATCACCTGGCCGAGCAGGATGAAACCCGCGAGCAGCGCCAAACCGCCGGTTCCCGTCACCAGCAGGGCCTGCTGTGCCGACTTGCGGCTGGCCGCATCCTCGTGGTGGAAGCCGACCAACAAAAACGACACCAGGCTGGTCAGCTCCCAAAACACGAACAGCGTGATCAGATTGTCGGCCGTGACACAGCCGATCATCGCCGCCATGAAGAGAGACAGCAGCCCATACAGCCGCCCTTGCTGAGGGTGACCAGCCAGATAGCCGCCAGCATAGACGAACACGGCCACGCCCACGCCCGTGATCATCAGCAGCATCAGTGCCGACAACCCGTCGATGTAGAAGGCCAGTTCGATCCCCGCGCTCGGCACCCAGGCCCAGCGGGCCTGGATCGGCAAATCGTAGTGGCTCAGCAAACCCAACACCCAGGCCAGTGCCGCCACCGGCAACAGGGTAAACGCCGCCCGCGCGGCGAGGCCGAGGCCGACGTCCGGTGCGTGCGGGGTGTGATGGGCGTAGGCCATGGTCGGTGGGTGGCTGTCGATCCGCCAGGCCCCGCCTCCTCAAGGATCCTGCGCGGTGCCGTGCTCGAACGACGGATTCCGCACCAGCGGGAGAGTTCCCGCGCGCTGGGCCGGCCCGCATGCCTGCACGGCCAACCCCGCCCCGACCCGCGCCGCTGTCCCATTCACGGGCGAGGCTGGCGGGGATGGTTGACGGGTGTCAAAGCACGCCCCTCGGTCAAGTAGGCAATCAGGTTGTCCACCGCCAAATCGACCATGGCCCGGCGCGTGCGCAGGGTCGCGCTGGCGATATGGGGTGTGAGCACCACATTGGGCACTTCCAGCAGTCCCGGGTGGACGGCCGGCTCGCCCTCGAACACATCCAGCCCTGCGGCGGCGATGCGCCGGTCGCGCAGAGCCTGGGCCAGCGCAGCATCGTCCACAATGCCACCGCGCGCCAGGTTGACCAGCACGGCGGTGGGCTTCATGCGCGCCAGTTCCGCCGCACCGATGATATGGTGGTTTTGCGGCGTGTAGGGCAGCACCAGCACCACGTGGTCCGATTCGCGCAGCAGCGTGTCCTTGTCCACCCAGGTCGCGCGGCAGTCGGCCTCGATGGCTGCATCGAGCCGACTGCGGTTGTGGTAGAACACCCGCATGCCAAAACCGTGCGCGCCGCGCCGGGCGATCGCCTGGCCGATGCGGCCCATGCCAAGGATGCCCAGCGTGGTGCCGTGCACCTCGGCCCCAGCGAACAGGTCGTAGGACCAACGCGTCCAGCCCCCGACGCGCAGGTAGTGTTCGCTCTCGGTCACCCGGCGCGCGGCCGCCAGCAGCAGCGCAAAGCCAAAGTCGGCCGTCGTCTCGGTCAGCACGTCGGGGGTGTTGGTGCCGACCACGCCGTGGGCGTCCATGGCGGCGATGTCGAAGTTGTTGTGGCCCACCGTCATATTGGCCGCGATGCGCAGCGTCGGGCAGGCGCGCAGCAGGGCATCATCGATGCGCTGCGTGCCGGTCAACAACACCCCCGCCTTGCCCTGCAGGCGGCGCATCAGCTCGTCGGCGGACCAGTCTTCGTCGGCCTCGTTGGCTTCGACATCAAAGTGCGCGCGCAGGCGCTGCACCGCCTCGGGGAACACGGCGCGCGCCACCAAGACCGACGGCCGACGGACAGCGCAATCCTGCATGGTCCACTCCAAGCAACGAACGTGTCACTCCAGCCATGTCACGAAGCGCTCGATCGGCTCGCGCGGGGTGACGAAGCGGTTGACCGTCGCCTCGGGGTCGGCGTAGCCGAGCGACAGGCCGCAGACCAGCATCTCCTGCTCGGACGCGCCGATGTGCGGCAGGATGATGCGTGCATAGTGGTTCCACGCCGCCTGCGGGCAGGTATCCAGACCATGCGCGCGCGCGGCGACCATCAGGTTTTGCAAGAACATGCCCGTATCCAACAGCGATCCCCGCCCCATCACGCGGTCGATGGTCACCATCAACCCCACCGGCGCGTCAAAGAAGCGGAAATTGCGCTGGTGCTGGGCATGCATCCGGTCCTTGTCGCCCTTGCCGATGCCGAGCAGCCCGTACAGGCCCCAGCCGTTCTCGCGCCGGCGGTCGATGTACGGACTCACCCATTGGCTGGGGTAGTAGTCGTAGGCCTCCTGATACTCCGCCGCCAGCGCCGGGTTGGCGCGGATGGCGTCGTGGGCGGCGCATACTTTGTCCACCAGCGCCTCGCGCGCCTGCCCCTGCAGGACGTAGACCTTCCAGGGTTGGGTATTGGTGCCCGACGGGGCGCGCGCCGCCACCCGCAGCAGCCGCTCGATCAAGGGCCGGGGCACCGGCCGGGGCAAAAAGGCGCGCACCGAGCGGCGGCCGACGATGGCCGCTTCCACCTGCGCCGCATCCAAGGGCTGGGCCCAGGCACGCAGCGGATCCAGATCCGCCTCGGCGTCGGCGACGGACTCGGGTGTGGTGGTGGGGCTCACGGCGGCGGTCTCCTCGAGGGTTCGATTGTCGATTCTGCCACCGCCCGCCAACGTCGCCAGTACGACAGCGCCACCGCATAGGTGGTGCGCTGCACGCGCACGGTGGTGGCGATGTCGCGGCCATAGCCGCCCGCCATGGTCATGGCCACAGGCAAGCGCCGCTGCCACGCCCAGTCGAACACACGACGATCGCGCGCCTCCATGCCATCGTCGCTCAGGCGCAGCCGCCCCAGACGATCGCCCTCGTGGGGGTCGGCACCCGCCAAGTAAATCACGAAGTCCGGCTCGAAGCGCCGCTCCAATTCGCCCAGCGCCCACTCCAGTGCCTGCAGATACCCGTCGTCCCCACAGCCGTCGGGCAATTCCACATCACAGTCACTGGGCTCCTTGCGAAAGGGGAAATTGCGCGCCCCGTGCAACGACAGGGTGAACACCGACGGGTCATCTCGAAAGATGCTGGCCGTCCCGTTGCCCTGGTGGACATCGAGGTCCACGATCGCCACCTGCAACGGGCGGGCGCGCGCCGACGCCCCGCGCCGGGTCCATTCGGCCTGCATCAGGCGCGCGGCCACCGCAGCATCGTTGAAGACGCAAAACCCTCCCCCCTTGTGGGCGTAGGCATGGTGTGTGCCCCCAGCGATGTTGGCGGCCACGCCCTCGCCGGCCAGCGCCACCCGGCTGGCCTGGATGGTGGCACCGACCGAGCGCCGCGCGCGCTCGGCCATCGCGGGGCTCCAGGGAAAGCCGATCTCGCGCTGCAGGGCCGGGGCGAGCGTTCCGTGGGTGATCGCGTCGATGTAGGCCGGCGTGTGGGCCAGCGCCAGCTCGCCATCGCTGGCCGGCTCGGCCTGCTGCCAGCGAATGTCCGGCTCGTCGGCCAGGGCGTCGCGCAACAGGGCGTACTTGGCCATGGGGAAGCGGTGGCCCGGCGGCAGCGGCAGCACGAATTGGGTCGCGTAAAACACCTGCATGGTGCGCAGTGTGCCAGCGCGGCGCCGAACCTGCCGGCCAGAGCGAATGCTGCAGCGCAACATGGCTTGCAAAATTTAGCGGCTCTCGTATAATTCGGATGCATGTTGCAGTGCAACAAATTACCCACCCTGACCAGCGGAGGATGACATGCTGACCCCTGAACAACTGGCTGCCGCCCACAAGGCCCACGTCGAGATGCTTTTTGGCCTGACGCGCAAGGCGTTCGAGGGCGTAGAAAAGCTGGTCGAACTCAACCTGCAGGCCACCAAGGCGGCATTGCGTGACTCTGCGGACAATACGCAGGCCCTGCTGTCGGCCAAAGACGCGCAGGAACTGCTTCAGCGCCAGGCCGCCTTGCTGCAGCCGCTGGCCGAAAAAACGGTCGCCTACAGCCGCCAACTCTACGACATCGCCGCCACGACGGGCAGCGCCTTTGCCCAGGTGGCCGAGCAAAACGCGGCCGACGTCCAGCACAAGGCCATGGCGGTGATGGACAATGTCGCCAAGAATGCCCCGGCCGGCACCGAAGCCGCGGTCGACGCCATGCGCAACATGGTCCACGCCGCCACCTCGGCCATGGAAACCGTCCAACAAGCCGTCAAACAAGCAGCGGAATTGGCTGAAGCCAATTTCCACCAGGCGGTGGCTCAGGCGCAGCAAAATCTGCCTGGTGCTGCGCAGGCACCCAAAACCACCGCCCGCGCGCGCCGCACCGCGGACTGACGGGCGGCCCTTCGTAACGAGTTGTCTCCTCGGGTCTCTTCGAAATCAGATTCAGGGACCCTTACCAGCCCCGCTTCGGCGGGGTTTTTTTTCGGCCGGGGCCGATCAGCGCGCGGCCTGTGGGCCAGCCAGCAGCGGCTGGCGCAGGGCCAGCAGTTGCTCGCGCAAGCGCGGCAAGCCGGCCTGCATGGCGGCGCGTCCTGCGGCGATGCTGCGCTCGCGCGAGGCGAAGTCGGCGCTGCCGATGCCATCCAGCCGGGGGCGGATCACCACATCCGCGCGACCGAGTATGTGGCGGTTGATCACCTGCCCCATGATCGTGAAGGTTTGCAGCAACACCCGTACCGGGTCGGTCTGGCTCAGCGGCTCGGCGGGGCTAGAGATGTCCACCGCAATCACCAGCTCGGCGCCCATCTCGCGCGCCTGCTCGACCGGCACCGGCGCCACCAGACCGCCGTCCACATAGGTCCGACCTGCGATCGGCACCGGCGAAAACACCCCCGGCACCGCGCTGGACGCCCGCACCGCAGTCCCCGTGTCCCCGCGGCGGAACAGCACCGGCTGCCCGGTGGCCAGATCGGTGGCCAGAATGCCCAGGGGCAAAGGCATGGCCTCGATCAACCGCCCTCGGACCATGCGGTTGACATAGCGCGCCAGCGCCTCGCCGCGCAACAGCCCCCGGTTGAAGAATGGCACGGTCCAGTCCGCAATCGTCGCCTCGTCCATCTCCAGCGCCGCGCGCTGCAGCGCTGCACCGGACAGGCCGTGGGCATACAGCGCCGCCACCAGACTGCCGGCGGACGTGCCGACCACCAGATCGGGGCGCACGCCTTCGCGCTCCAGCACCTGGATGACGCCGATGTGGGCAAAGCCGCGCGCCGCCCCACCGCCCAGCGCCAATCCCACCCGGGGCGGACGCGTCGCTGGCGGCGCCGTTGGGGTCGGTGGCGCCTCTGGCGGCACGGCACATCCCGACAGCGCCCAAGTCGCCAGCACCGCTACCCCAACGCTTAGGCATCGGCGGCGAGCGAGGCCGGGACGAGGAGTCAGCAGACGGCTCGATTTGGATCTGTCAAACATAACGATAATGATTCTTGTTTGTGATATCATGGCTACCACGATGCGCACGGTCTTGCGCATCTGTTTGCCTCACCAATTCCAGTTTTTATTCGGAGTTCTGCCCATGTCGAAGCTTGCCTCGCCGCCGCGCCGCCGTGTCATGCGAGGGGCCTTGTCGCTCCTGACGCTGAGTGCGCCGCTGTTGTGGATGCCCGCCGTCGCCTCCGCGCAAGACAAGGTACTCAACCTTTATTCGGCGCGCCATTACCCGAGCGACGAATTTATGTACGAAGCCTTTACCAAGGCCACGGGCATCCGGATCCAGCGGGTGGACAGCGACGACGCCGGGATTGTCGCGCGTTTGCGGGCCGAAGGCCCCGCCTCGCCGGCTGACGTGGTCCTGCTGGTAGACGCGGCCCGCATGGCTGCTGCCGATGCCCAAGGGCTGTTTCGCCCGATCCAATCCGCCAAGCTGGACGCAGCCATCCCACCGGAGCTGCGCGCTGCACCGACCCCCGAGGGGGTGACATGGACGGGCTTTTCCACCCGCGCGCGTGTCATCGTCTACGACCCGCAGCGCGTCAAGGCCGAGGACGTAGCCACCTACGAACAACTCGCAGACCCTAAACTCAAGGGGCTGTTGTGCACGCGCAGCGGCTCGCACCCCTACAACCTGTCGCTGTTTGCCACCGTGATCGAGCGACTGGGCGACCAGGAGGGGCAGGCCTGGCTCAATGGGCTGGTGGCCAACATGGCGCGCGCGCCTAAGGGCGGAGACACCGACCAGATCCGCGCCGTCGCCAGCGGCGAATGCGGGGTGGCGCTGACCAACAGCTACTACCTGGCGCGTCTGCTCAAGTCCGACAAACCAGACGACCGCAAGGTGATGGAGCGGGTGCGAGTGGTGTTCCCCAATCAGGCCACCACCGGCACACACATCAACATTGCCGGAGCTGCCGTTGCGCGCCACACCAAGAATCTGGATGCGGCAATCGCGTTCATGGAATTCTTATCTACCCCTGTGGCGCAGGAATATTTTGCCAACGGCAACAATGAGTTTCCGGCGGCACGCGGCATCCGGCTGGACAATCCCGCGCTGCGGGCCATTGGGGGCGAGGGTTTCAAGGCGGAAAACATCCCACTGGCCGTCGTCGCCAAAAACCTGACCAAGGTGCAACAAATGTTGGACCGAGCCGGCTACCGATGATCCCGGCGCCGCCTCGCCATGGCGGCGCCACACCCTTTCCTGGTGTGGTGCACCCGATGGTGCTTGCCGCCCGCCCCATTGGCGGGCGTTTTTTTCGCCTATGATTGACGTTTACGTCAACGTCAATCAAGCAGGAGAGCGGCCATGGAAATTGCGGGCAAGGTGTATGTGGTGACGGGCGGCGCCTCGGGCCTGGGCGAAGGCACGGCGCGCATGCTGGCCGCGAATGGCGGTCGCGTGGTCATCGCCGACGTGCAGGCCGAACGCGGCGAGGCCGTGGCCCGGGACATCGGCGGCGTCTACGTCCGCTGCGATGTGAGTCAGGAGGCCGACGCCCAGGCTGCCATCGATCGGGCGGTGGCGTTGGGCAAGCTGGCTGGGCTGGTCAATTGCGCCGGCATCGCTCCCGCCGAAAAAACCGTGGGCAAGAACGGGCCGCACAGTCTGGCGCTGTTCACCAAGGTCATCCAGGTCAACCTGGTGGGTACCTTCAACATGATCCGCCTGGCCGCGCAGGCCATGAGCGCCAACGAGCCCGAAGCGACCGGCGAGCGCGGCGTCATCATCTCCACCGCATCGGTCGCCGCTTTCGAGGGGCAAATCGGTCAAGCCGCCTACAGCGCCTCTAAAGGCGGCGTGGTGGGCATGACGCTGCCCATCGCACGCGACTTGGCCAAGCTGGGTATCCGCCACATGACCATCGCTCCGGGCATCTTCGGCACCCCCATGCTGTTTGGCATGCCGCAGGAGGTGCAGGATGCGCTGGCCGCCATGGTGCCCTTCCCATCGCGCCTGGGCCGGCCCGAGGACTACGCCAAGCTCGTCAAGCACATCATGGAAAACGATATGCTCAACGGCGAGGTGATCCGCCTAGACGGCGCGATCCGGATGCAGCCGCGCTGACCGAGGCCAAGGCCTCGCCCGTGGCTTCGGGGGCGGTCACAACCTATACTTTGCGGCATGGGTAGCCCCGCCTCCACTCCCCAGGAAATCGCGCGCGAAGCCGTCAAACTGCTGGCGGCGCGACGCCTGCCGCCCACACCGGACAATTTCCAGTCGGCCTATCACGAGGTAGCCGGTACTCGGCCGCTGCAGCCTTTCCCGCTGGCACAGCTGCGCCAGATCGGCCAAGCGCTGCCGGAGCGTACGCCAGCCCAGGTGCGTTTCAAGGCGTTGTTCAATAAGGCCGTCTCGCGCCACAGCTGGGACGATCTAGAGAAGTTGCTCACACAGCATGCGGGCAACCCCTCCCCCTCGGCCGCCGTGGAGGCCGCGCCCGTGACCCATGCGCCCGCGGCCCCCTTGCCCGACCCCACCGCACAGGCCGAGGCGGTGCCAATCGCCCCCGACATCGCCGAACAGACCGCGCGCGTGATCGATATCGCGCTGCCGCTGGTGGCCGCCGACGACACCCGTCTGCGCGACATGGGCGAAGAGCTGGTGCGCTATCTGCGGCTGGAGCAGCACCACACGCCCACGTTGCGGCGCATGCTCGCCGACTACGCCTACCGACTGTCCTTTGGCGTCGATGATCAATTGGGTGTGCGTCAGGCGCTGCTGGATTTGCTGCGCCTGGTGTTCGAGCACATCGACGCCATCAGCCCCGACAATCCGTGGCTGCGCCAGCAGATGCAGGCGCTGGTGCAAGCCGCCGAGCCCCCGCTGACGCAAGGGCGGCTGCAAGACCTGCAAGCGCGGCTCAAAGACGTCATCGTCAAGCAGGCCGAGGCCCGGGAGCAGACCGTGCGCGCGCAAGAGCTCATGCGCCAGACGCTGACCACGTTCCTGGAGCGTCTGGCCCAAACGACCGTCAGCACCGGCCAGTACCATGCCAAATTCGAAGCGTGCGCCCATGCGCTGGAGCGCGCCGAGAGCTTGGCCGATATGGCGCCAGTCGTGCAAGAGGCGATCCAGACCGCGCGGTCGTTTGCGGCCGACACCCAGCGCGTGGTGGACGAGCTGACCGACCTTCGGGACCGCGCCGATCGCGCCGAGGCCGAAATCCAGCGCTTGCGCGCCGAGCTCGACCAGATGGCCGAACTGGTCACGCACGATCTGCTGACCGGGGTGCTCAACCGCAAGGGGCTGCAAAGCGCCATCGACCGCGAAACACGCCGCGCCGAGCGCACCGGCACACGGGTATGCATCGCGCTGCTGGACGTCGACGACTTCAAACGCCTCAATGACACGCTGGGTCATTTGGCTGGCGATGCGGCGCTCAAACACCTGGCGGATGTCGCCCGGCGCAGTCTGCGTCCACAGGACACCATCGGCCGCTACGGGGGAGAGGAATTCATCATCATCCTGCCCGACACCACGACCGATGAAGCCGCCGGTGTCGTGCAACGGCTGCAGCGCGACCTGAGTGCCCACCTGTTCTTGCAGGGCGAGCAAAAGGTGCTGATCACCTTTAGCGCGGGGGTGACCGAACTGCAGCACGATGAGCCGGTGGACGCCGCCATCGCCCGTGCCGATGCGGCGATGTATCGCGCCAAACGCGCCGGCAAAAACCGCGTCATGACGGGCTAGTGGGCGGGGGAATAGGGATGCGCCGCCGAACTTGGCTGCGTCAGAGCGCCGGATTCGCGGTCGCGGCAACGTCGGCGCCGTGGTTGCTTGGCTGCAGCGACGAGCCGCGACTGACCGTGGCCTTTCACCCCTGGCCGGGCTATGCCCCGATGCATCTGGCGGATCACTTGGGCTGG
>NZ_JARJMT020000005.1 GCF_029335975.1 Tepidimonas sp. | reverse complement strand
CTCCGCCTACCGGGGGGCGCAGGGGGTGGACCCCCAGCGGCTGGAGCAGATCAAGGCGCTCTACGGATTCGACAAGCCGCCGCACGAGCGCTTCTGGCAAATGATGCGACAGTTCGTGCGTTTCGATCTGGGGCAGAGCTTTTTCCAGAACAAGCCCGTGGCACAGCTGATCTGGGAGAAGCTGCCCGTGTCGATGAGTTTGGGCCTGTGGACCTTCGTCATCAGCTATGCGGTGGCCGTGCCCCTGGGCGTGGCCAAGGCCGTGCGCGCCGGCTCGCGCTTCGATGTCGTCACCTCCCTGATCATTCTGGTGGCGTATGCGATTCCCGGCTTCGTGCTCGGAGTGGCGCTGCTGGTGATCTTTGGCGGGCAGCTGCAGTGGTTTCCGCTGCGCGGACTGGTCAGCGACCACTGGGCCGAGCTGTCGTGGCCAGCGCGCATCGTCGATTATTTGTGGCACATCACGCTGCCGGTGCTGTCGATGGTGCTGGGCAGTTTTGCCGTGACGGCGATGCTGACCAAGAACGCGTTTTTGGAGGAAATCCGCAAGCAGTATGTCTTGGTGGCGCGTGCCAAGGGCCTGAGCGAGCGGCAGGTGCTCTGGAAGCATGTGCTGCGCAACGCGATGATTCCGATCGTGACCGGTTTTCCGGCCGCGTTCATCGGGGCGTTTTTTACGGGCAGCCTGCTGATCGAGACGCTGTTCTCGCTCGATGGTCTGGGGCTGCTGAGTTATGAGAGCGTGATCCGTCGCGACTATCCGGTGGTCATGGGCACGCTGTTTCTGTTTACGCTGATCGGGCTGTTTACCAAACTGGTCAGCGACCTTTGCTATGTCTGGGTGGATCCCCGTGTCAAGTTCGATTGATGCCCCACACGCCTCCCCGAGCCCGGCTCGGCGGGCCTGGCGGCGCTTTGCGCGCAATCGGCTCGGCTGGTGGAGCTTGGTGCTGTTTGCGGCGATGGTGCTGGCCAGCCTGTTGGCCGAGGTGCTGTCCAACGATCGGCCGCTGCTGGTGCGCTACGAGGGTCAGTGGTATTGGCCACTGCTGCACGACTACCCGGAGACCACTTTTGGCGGCGACTTCGAGGCCCCCACCGATTATTTGGATCCCTACGTGCGCGCGCGTCTGACCAGCGGCGACAATTGGGCGCTGTATCCGCCCAACCCTTACGGCCCCAAAGCGCTCAACTACTGGGCGCCCGGGCCGCATCCGGCACCGCCCAGCCGCGCCAACCTGCTCGGCACCGATGACCGCGGACGCGATCTGCTGGCGCAGTTGATATACGGCTTTCGCATCAGCGTGCTGTTTGCGTTGGCGCTGACGGCGATTGGTGTGGTGCTGGGGGTGCTCGCCGGTGCGGTACAGGGCTATTTTGGCGGCCGGCTCGACCTGACGATGCAGCGCCTCATCGAGATTTGGTCCTCGATGCCGGAGCTGTATCTGCTGATCATCTTCAGCGCCGTGTTCGCGCCGAGCATCACGCTGCTGCTGGTGTTGCTGAGCCTGTTTGGCTGGATGGGGCTGGCCGACTATGTGCGTGCGGAATTTTTGCGCAACCGCCAGCTCGACTATGTGCGCGCGGCGCGGGCGCTGGGGCTGTCGCACACGGCCATCATCTGGCGGCATGTGCTGCCCAACAGCCTGACGCCGGTCGTGACGTTTTTGCCCTTCCGCATGAGTGCATCGATTCTGGCGCTGACGTCGCTGGACTTTCTGGGGCTGGGCGTGCCGCCCGGAACGCCGTCGCTGGGCGAGCTGCTGGCGCAGGGTAAGAACAACATCGATGCGTGGTGGATTTCGCTGTCCACCTTCGCTGTGCTGGTGCTGACGCTGACGCTGCTCACCTTCATGGGTGACGCGCTGCGCGATGCGCTCGACCCCCGAAAGGCCGACTGATGAACGGGCAGGCGACGGCGTTGCTGACCGTGCGCGGCCTGCGCATTGCGTTTGGCGGGCGGCCGGTGGTGCACGGTATCGACTTCGATGTGGCCAGGGGTGAGAAGGTGGCCCTGGTGGGTGAATCCGGCTCGGGCAAGACGGTGTCGGCGCTGAGTTTGCTTCGCCTGTTGCCAGATGCCCATCTCGAGGGAGAGGTGCGCTTCGACGGGCAGTCGCTGTTGACCTTGCCGGAGCGTGCCTTGCGCGCCTTGCGCGGCGATGCGGTGGCGTATGTGTTTCAGGAGCCGATGACGGCGCTCGATCCGCTGTATCCGGTGGGTGAGCAGATTGCCGAGGTGCTGCGGCTGAAGCGGGCGCTGCTGCCGCGCCAAGCTTGGGCACGCGCGGTGGAGTGGTTGGCCCAGGTGGGCATCGACGACGCCCCGCGGCGGGCACGCCAGTACCCTCATCAGCTCAGCGGCGGGCAGCGCCAGCGCGCCATGATCGCCATGGCGCTGGCCGGCGAGCCCCGTTTGTTGATCGCGGACGAGCCGACCACGGCCTTGGACGCCAGCCTGCGCTTGCAAATCCTGGCGCTGTTGGAGGAGCTGCAGCGCCGCCTGGGGCTGGCGGTCTTGCTGATCACGCACGACCTGAACCTGGTGCGGCGCTTTGCCGACCGCGTGGTCGTGATGGAGCAGGGGCAGGTGGTCGAGGCGGGGCCGGTGGCCCGGGTGTTTGGCGCGCCGGCGCATCCCTACACGGTGCGTCTGCTGGGCAGCCGCCCGGTGCGGCCCGATTGGCTGCAAGCGGATGCGCCGGCCGCAGACGCCCCCCTGTGCCTGGAACTCGGCGGCGTGAGCGTGACATACCGTGTGCCGCGACCCGGGTGGTGGGGGTGGTTTCGCGCCGGGCGGTTCACTGCGGTGCGCGGGGTATCGGCTCAGCTGGCGGCCGGCCGTACGCTGGGGGTGGTGGGGGAGTCTGGATCGGGCAAATCTACGCTGGCGCTGGCCGCGCTGGGCCTGCTGCCTGCCCAAGGCCGCCTGTCGGTGATGGGGCGGACGTGGCAGGGCAGGGCGGCGGACCGCCCCCTGCGCCGCGAGGTGCAGGTGGTGTTCCAAGACCCGTTCTCGTCGCTGTCGCCGCGCCTGACGATCGAGCAGATCGTGGAAGAGGGCTTGCGTGTGCACGAGCCGCAGTTGTCGGCCGCCGAGCGGCGCGAGCGCGTCGTGGCGGCCTTGCAGGAGGTCGGCTTATTGTCTGCCTCAGCGACCCCCGCCGAGATCGCAGCGTGGCTGCAACGCTATCCCCATGCGTTTTCGGGCGGACAGCGGCAGCGCATTGCGATCGCACGGGCGCTCATCGTGCAGCCGCGTCTGTTGGTGTTGGATGAGCCGACCAGTGCCCTGGATGTCACGGTGCAGCGGCAGGTGATCGAGCTGTTGCTGCGGCTGCAGCGCGAGCGCGGTTTGGCATACCTGCTCATCACCCACGATGTGGAGGTGGTGTGGGCGATGGCGCACGATG
>NZ_JARJMT020000002.1 GCF_029335975.1 Tepidimonas sp. | reverse complement strand
ATGCCACACCGATGCGCTCCAGGCGCGCCGCCTGCACCGGCTGCAGATGCTGTTCATCGAGGGCGACCACTTTAGTCCTTGCTGTGAAAAAAGCGGAAACTGCCAATTGCAGGCTCTCGCACAACGCACGGGCATGACCGACCTGCACTACGGACGGCGCCGCTGCGACGATGCGGAGACGCCCGGATGAGCCCCGCCACCGCCGCCCGCCAATGGCGTGTGGCCACGGTCTCGCTGACCGGATGCTTCGGCTGTCACCTGTCCTTCCTCGACATCGACGAGCGCCTGTTCGACCTGATCGAGCAGATCGAATTCGACCGCTCGCCGCTGACGGGCATCAAGACGGTGGGCCGCTGTAACATCGGGCTCGTCGAAGGCGGGCTGTGCAATGCCGAAAATGCGGAGGTGCTGCGCGCCTTTCGCGACCGGTGCCGGATCTTGGTAGCCGTCGGCGCCTGCGCCTTCACCGGCGGCTTGCCCGCACTGCGCAACCACCTCGACGTGGGCGAGATCATGACGGCGGCCTACGGCGAGGTGCCGAACGACCCCGAGTTGCTGCTGCCCCGCGATCGGATGTGGCCGATTCACGAGGTGGTGCAGATCGGCCCTGCGCTGCCCGGCCGTCCGCCGCCAGCCGATGCCCCGCCTGCCGATACCTTCTGGCAGCTGTTGCAGGATTCGATGGCTGGGCGCCCACCACAACTGCACAAGGGTCTGATCGGCTATGGCGGAGTCCGCCCGCTCGCTAGAAACCGCGGCCGACCCCCAGGGCCTGCGCCGCATCGCCATCGACCCGGTCTCGCACCATCTGGCGGCGTCCAAAGGCGCTGGATCGGGTGATCGGCGGCTGGCTGGTGCCTGACGGCATGATTTGGCCCAAGCCCACGACTGGGCGTGTCGATGGCTGTGCCGCGAAGCCAGCGCAGCGACGGTCGGTGAGGATACTCGGCAGCGCGGAGCCGTCGCCAAACGGCTCAGCGCGGGGGTTTCCAGGCCGTCAGTGCGGCAAAGGGATTGGGGCGCGACGGATTGGAAGGGGTCTGTGGCCCGGCGCCCAGCGTGTCGCCTGCGGCCAGGGGAATCGGGCGTGGGCACACCGCATGCAGCGGCACGATCGGCACGGCCAGCAACAGCTCCTCCTCCACCAACTCCCGCAAGGGGTAGCGCGGGCCGTCGAGCACCAGCAAATCCTCTTCGCAGGATCCGTCTTGCGCCTCGGCCGTGGCTTCGTCGGCCACGAAGCGAAACCAGCGGTCCACCGTCACCGGCTGCCAATACGGCTCCAAACAACGCTGACAGACGAGCGGCACCCGACCTTCGGCCCACAAATGCAACCACAACTGCCGCGGCACCGCTGCGCGGCGTCCGCCGGCCAACGCGCGCACCGCCGCCGCCACCGCCGCAGGCGGATCGCGCCATTCGGCATGGACGCGCCAGCGAACGGCTTCTTCGGCCAGCCCCAGTCCGTCGGGCGCGTCGGCCAGTACGCGCGGCAGACGAGCCAGGGCAAACGCTCCCGACAGGGCCTCACCGCGGCGCGTCAGCGCATCGACGTCGATCCAGTCATGGGACTCATCGGCATGGGGTTTTGGGGGATTCATGCGCCATGATTATCCCTCTGCCGACCGCCTATGGCCCCCTGCCGCCTCCGTTTCGAGGCGCACCGACTCGGCCAGCCGTGCCATACTGAGCCCCTATGAATATCGCCGATCTGCGCAAAAGCTACGAGAAAGCCGAACTCAGCGAGGATGCCTCGCACACCGACCCATTGCGGCAATTCGATCAGTGGCTGCATGAGGCCATCCGCGCCGAACTGCCCGAGCCCAACGCCATGACGCTGGCAACGGTGGGCAGCGACCTGCGGCCGAGCACCCGCGTGGTGCTGATCAAGGGCTACGACGAGCGTGGCATCGTCTGGTACACCAACTACGAAAGCCGCAAGGGCCGCGAACTGGCTGGCAACCCCTACGCGGCGCTGCAGTTTCACTGGGTGGAGCTGGAGCGGGTGGTGCGCATCGAGGGGGTGGTCGAGAAGGTCAGCGCCGAAGAAAGCGACGCCTACTATGCTAGCCGCCCCCTGGACCACCGCATCGGCGCCTGGGCCAGCCCGCAAAGCCAGGTCATCGACAGCCGTGCGGTGCTGGTGGCCAATGCCGCCAAATATGCCGCTCAGTTCTTGATGAATCCACCGCGCCCCCCTCACTGGGGAGGCTTTCGCCTCAAACCCGACACCTGGGAATTCTGGCAGGGTCGCAAAAGCCGCTTGCACGATCGGCTGCGCTACCGGTTGGATGGCCTTCGTTGGATACGAGAGCGGCTGGCGCCCTAAGCCGTCCCTGCACCACAGACTCAGACTGGCGGCGCCATCGGCTCGACATCCTGCCCAGCGACGGCCTGCAGCGCGGAGATGGTGACGCGCTCGGGGGCGATCTGCGCCAGCGGCATCAGCACGAATGCGCGCTGCTCCATGCGCGGATGGGGCACGATGAGTCGCGGGGACTGGATGCGCGCGCTGCCGTAAAGCAGCAGATCCAGGTCCAGCGTGCGCGGGGCGTTGCGGTAGGGGCGCTCCCGGCCGGCACGGGCCTCCAGCGCATGGAGCGCCTGCAGCAGCGCGGGGGCGCTCAGGCGGGTGGACACTGCGGCGACCGCATTGCAGTAGTGCGGCCCGTCGGCATCCACCGGCGCGCTGCGCCACAGGCCTGAAGCGGCGATGCGCCGCGTCTGCGGCAGCTCGTCCAACCACTGCAACGCGGCTCGGACTTGGGCCGCAGCATCGCCCAGGTTGGCGCCGATACCGATATAGGCCGTGACGACGTCACGCATCGGGTGTGCCGCCATCGCTCGGACGGACCCCGTCCTCTGCGCCTGCCCCGCCGCCAGCGGGCTTGCGCCGGCGGCGGCGGCGCTTGCGCGGCGCGGCAGGCCCAGGCGGCTCGCCACTGAGATCCTCCGGCGACGGCATCGCCGGATCGGACACGGCGCAGCGGGCGGGCGGCAAGCCCTCGTCCCCGGCGGTATCGCTGGCGCGCTGGCGGCGGCTGCGCGCAGCCTTGCCCGGGGCCTTGGCACGCTGCTGCTCCAGCCGGATGGCTTCCATCATGTCGCGCCGCACGGCTTCACCCGCCAGGCTGAAGGTCTCCCACCAGTGCGCAAGCTCTTCCTCCACCTCGCCGACCTGGGCGCGCAGGCGCAGAAAATCGAAGCCCGCTCGAAAGCGGGGCTGCTCCACCAATGTGAAGGGGCTCTGCCCGCTGCGCTTGTCAAAGCGCGGCTGCATCATCCAGATCTCACGCAGGTCGGCACCAAGCTTGCCGCGCCCAGAGATGTCGCCGATGCGCGACTCGAACACCGTGTCCACCGCCTCGACGAGGGCGGGAAACGGCGCCACCCCCTCGCCCAGGCGACGTTGCCACGCCGTGCGCACATCCTGCCACAGCACGCAGGCGAGCAAAAAGCTCGGCGCCACCGGTTTGCCCTCGGCCACGCGGCGGTCGGTGTCCTGCAGCGCCGCGCGCACAAAGGGATCCTCGCCCCGCTCCACCACCACATCCAGCAGCGGGTAGATGCCGCGCGCCAGTCCGTTGGCCTTGAGCGCCTCCACACTGGCGATCGCGTGGCCCGTCTGCAGCAGCTTGAGCATCTCGTCGAACAGCCGGCTGGGCGGCACGTCGGCCAGCAGCGGCAGGTGTGCCACCATGGGGGCACGGGTTTTGTCGTCGAGCTTGAAGCCCAGAGCGCTGAGCTTGGCCGCAAAACGCACGGCGCGGATGATGCGCACCGGGTCTTCACGGTAGCGGGTGGACGGGTCCCCGATCATGCGCAGCAGGCGTTTGCGGGCATCGCGTATGCCCTGGTGGAAATCGACCACGGTCTCGGTCTCCGGGTCGTAATACATGGCGTTGATGGTGAAGTCACGCCGCGCCGCGTCCTGCTCGATCGGCCCCCAGACGTTGTCGCGCAGCACTCGGCCGCTGGCATCCACCGCCAAGGACACCCCCGCCAGGGCGCGCTGGGAGCGCTCGTCGCCCACCACGGGCTCGGCGGCTGCCGAGTCGAGGTAGGCCCGAAAGGTGGAGACCTCGATGACCTCGTGCTCGCGTCCACGGCCAAACACCACATGCACGATGCGAAAGCGTCGCCCTATGATGAAGGCGCGGCGAAACAGCGCCTTGACCTGATCCGGCGTGGCGTTGGTGGCCACATCGAAATCTTTCGGCCGCAAACCCAGCAGCAAGTCGCGCACCGCACCGCCAACGATGTAGGCCTGAAAGCCGGCGCGCTTGAGGGTGTGCACCACATCCAGCGCCCGGCCGTCCACCAGCGAGGGGTCGATGCCGTGCACGGCCACCGGCACGTCCTCGCGCTTGCCAAAGCGGGGCCGGCGCAGGGTGGGACGCACCGTCTTGTCCAGCAGTTTGTCGATCAGCGTCTTGATCATGGGAGAGGGTCGAACAGGTCCAGGATGCGCCAACCGCGCTCGCGCGCCAGTTGACGCAAACCCGCCCCCGGATTGGTGGCCACGGGCACGTCGGCGCGCTCCAGCAGGGGCAGATCGTTGGTGGAATCGGAATAAAAGGTCACATGCACATCATCCCAATCCAGCCCCTGGGCCGCCAGCCACTGCGCCACGCGCGTGACCTTGCCCTCGCGAAACGAAGGCACGCCGCGGATGGCTCCGGTGATCCAGCCGTCGGGGCCGCGCTCCAACTCGACGGCGATCAGCGTCTGCACGCCCAGCGCGCGGGCAATCGGCCGGGTGACGAACTCGTTGGTGGCGGTGACGATGGCCACCCGGTCGCCGCGCTCGCGGTGCGCGGCCAGCAAGGCGCGGGCAGCGGGCTGGATCGCCGGCTCGATCACCTCGGCCATGAAGCGCGCATGCGCCTCGGCGGCCGCCTGCGGGCCGCGCACGCGCAGCGCGTCGGTGGCAAAGCGCACATAAGCATGCACGTCGAGCCGACCCGCTTGGTAATCGGCAAAAAAAGCATCGTTGCGCCGCACAAACTCCACCGGGTCGGTCCAGCCGATGCGGGTGGTGAACTCGCCCCAGGCGTAGTCCGAGTCCAGCGGCAGCAATGTATGGTCCAGGTCGAATAGCGCAATGCCCAGCCGGCTCTGCGCCCTCTTGGGGGGCACCAAGGCGGCAGACGGCTGGATGGGCGCGGCGTCGGCATTCATCGTGGCAAGGCGTTCCAGCGGTGTGGTCGGGCGCTCAGCCGTTGGCCAACATGGCCCGCAGCAAGGGGATGGTGATGGCGCGCTGGGTTCGCAGCGCATAGCCATCCAAGCGATCCAACAACGCCATCAGGCTGGACAGATCACGTGCAAAGCGGTTGAGCATAAAGTCCATGACCTCGTCGGACAAAACCATCCCCCGGGCATCGGCCGCGCGGCGCAGCACGGCACGGCGCGCCGCCTCGTCCAAGGGTCGCAATTGGAACACATGCCCCCAAGCGAGACGGCTGCGCAAATCCTCGCGCAGCGGCAGATCCGCAGGGGGGCGGTCGCCGCAGGCCAGCACCGCGCGCTGCGGTCCGACCGCCGGGGACTGGGCGTTCACGAACCAGTTGAAGGCGGCGGCCTGCTGTTCGGCGGTGTAGAGCTGCACATCGTCCAGCAGCACCGCCGACCAGCGCTCGTCAAAGGGCGCAGGTCGGCTCAGCTCGGCTCCGAGCCACCCCACCGACTCACCCTGAGCGAGCAGGCACTGGGCCACGGCGCGCAGCAGATGCGTCTTGCCGCTGCCAGTCGGCCCCCACCAGTACATGGGCAGCGGCGCGCGCGGCTGTCCCTGAAGCCACAGCCGCAGGTGCCCCCAGACCGGCTCGTTGCCATCGGGGACAAAGTTGGCCAAGGTCGGCATGGGGGCCAAGCCCAGGTCCAAGACGAGCTGCTCCACTCAGTCCTCCCCCGGCGCAGGCGCCTCGCCGCGCGGGCGGTACAAGGGGCTGCCCACATACAGCGCCTGCAAGCGCCGCACCGCCACCAGCAGCACCGCCGACACGGGCAACGCGATCAGGACGCCCACGAACCCAAACAGGTGGCCAAAGGCCATGAGGGCAAAGATGACCCCGATGGGGTGCAGCCCGATGCGCTCGCCAACCAGCCGCGGGGTGAGAAAAAAGCTCTCGATGACCTGCCCCGCCGCGTACACCGCCGCGACCAGCAACACCCCCAGCGCACTCTGAAATTGCAACAGCGCAGCGAGCAGGGCCAGCACCAGGCCCAGCCCGAAACCCAAATACGGCACGAACACCGCCAGCCCCGTGAAAACCCCGATCGGCACCGCGAGCTTGAGACCCACCAGGGAAAGCGCCACCGCGTAGAACACCGCCAGCGTCCCCATGACCAACAATTGGCCGCGCAGATACTGCCCCAAAACCCCATCGGCCTCGGCCAGAAAACGCCCGACCGCCGGGCGCCACGGCGGCGGCACCAAGGCGCGGCAGCGCATCACCACGACATCCCAGTCGAGCAGCAGGTAGTAGGCCACCACCGGCATCAGCACCAAATGGCCCAGCACCGCAAGCATGGCACTGCCGCCGATGCGCAGCGACGCCAGCACATGGTCCATTAACTGCCCTTCATGGCCGCTGATCATGCGCCGCAGCAACGCGCGCACGCCCTCCACGTCGATGGCGATGTCGAACCCGTGGCGCTGCGCCAGCGGCACCAGCCAGGCATTGAGCCGCTCCAGCAGCGGCGGAATCTGCTCGCGCAGCAAGGGCCACTGCTGGGTGACGACTGGCACGATGATGAGCGCCACCGCCAGCAGCACCAGCATCAGCAGAACAATCGCCAGACCCGCACCCAGCCACTGCGGCACCCGGTGTGCGGCCAACCAGACCACCACCGGCCGCAGCGTGTAAGCCAAGACCGCCGCCGCCACGAACGGCAACAACACGGGCGCAAGCAGCGATATCCCCCACCAGCCGGCGACGGCCAGAGCCAGCCACAGCAGGGCTTGTCGTTGGGAATCGGTCAGCAGCATCGAGGGTCAGGGCAGCGGGCCAATGCCCTGCTCACGACCGAGCGGGGCACCCGTACAATCATGGCGATTCTACCGACCCCATGAATACAACCCCCCTCTCCTACAAAGACGCTGGCGTCGACATCGACGCCGGTGACGCGCTCGTCGAGCGTATCAAACCGCTGGCCCGCCGCACGCTGCGCGAGGGGGTGCTGGCCGGTATCGGCGGCTTCGGCGCGCTGTTCGAGATCCCGAAGCGCTATCGCGAGCCCGTGCTGGTCAGCGGCACCGACGGCGTGGGCACCAAGCTCAAGCTCGCCTTCGCGTGGGACATGCACGACACCGTCGGCATCGACCTCGTGGCGATGAGCGTCAATGACGTGCTGGTGCAGGGTGCCGAGCCGCTGTTCTTCCTGGACTACTTTGCTTGCGGCCAGTTGGATGTGGACACCGCCGCGCGCGTGGTGGCCGGCATCGCCCGCGGCTGCGAGGAATCCGGCTGCGCGCTGATTGGCGGCGAGACCGCCGAGATGCCCGGCATGTATCCGCCCGGCGAATACGACCTGGCGGGCTTTTGCGTCGGCGTGGTGGAAAAATCGCGCATCCTCACCGGCGCCGAGGTCCGCGCCGGGGATGTGGTGCTGGGCCTGGCCTCCAACGGCGTGCACTCCAACGGCTTTAGCCTGGTGCGCAAATGCCTGGAGCGCGCCGGCGCCAACCTGCCGGCTGCGCTGGACGGGCAGCCGCTGCGCGAAGCCATCATGGCCCCCACGCGCTTGTACGTGAAGCCCGTACTGGCCGCGCTGCAGCAGCATCCGATCAAGGCACTGGCGCACATCACCGGCGGCGGACTGCTGGAAAACATTCCGCGCGTACTGCCCGAGGGAATGGCTGCGCACCTGGTCAAGGGCAGTTGGCCGCAAAGCGAGCTGTTTGCCTGGCTGCAGCGCACCGCCGGCATCGATGACCACGAGATGAACCGCACCTTCAACAACGGCATCGGCATGGTCGTGGTGGTCGCGGCCGATCACGCCGACGCCACGGCGGCGACCCTGCGCGCGCAGGGCGAAACGGTGCATGTCATCGGCCGCATCGCGCCGCGCGGCGACGCAGCGGCGGTCGTCGTCCGCTGAAGATCTCGGGTCCGGCGCCCCCGCCGTCAAGCCGCCCCGCCGCGCAGCTCGCGCACACGCTGGGCGATGGCATCCACTTCCAGCGGATCGTCGGCGTGGGCCAGATAGGCTTCCAGATCGGGCAGCGCCCGGGCAGGCTGCCCCAGCTCGGCCCAGGCCAGTCCGCGATCGCGCACCTCGGCCCAGGCCTCGGGCAGCAAAACGATCAGACGGTCGAGCACAGGGATCAGCCGCTGCCAATCCGCCTGCGCCCGGTGAATCTCTTTGAGGTTGCGCAGCGCCCGCGCCACGATGTCGCGCGGCGCCGCAGCCTGCAGATACAGGTCCACCGGCACATCGAAATCGTCCACCAGTCCATTGCGGCGCTTGTACGGCTCGAGCCGCTCGGCCAGGTCTTCGCGGCTCAGAGAGCGGCCCGTGAGCGGATCGAGGATCACCTGCCCCTGCGGCAGATGGATCTTGACCAGAAAGTGTCCGGGAAAATTGATCCCGGCTGCGCGCAACCGGATGCCCTGCGCCAGCTCCAGCCAAATCACCGCCAGGCTGATCGGAATGCCCCGGCGGGTGCGCAGCACCGTGTGCAGATAGCTGTTTTCGGGGTCATAGTAGTCATTGACGTTGCCACCAAACCCCAAATCGTGAAAGAAAAACTGGTTGAGCACGCGCAGCCGGTGCAGGTGCCCGGCATCCGCCGGCAGACGGCGCCGCAGCCGCTCCAGCAGTCGATCCACCCCGTCCAGCACCGCCTGGATGTCGAGATCGGGGTACTCATCCAAAGCGACGGCGGCCGTGGCTTCCAGCAACGGAAAGCCCTCGTCCCGCGCCACCAGCGAGGCGAAATAATCGAGCGAAGAAGGCGGCCGCGCGGCCCAGTTCATGTCGCTACTTTCGCACAAACTGGCGCAACGGCAAACCAGCCACAGCCAATACCCCAAAATAGGTCGCGACGGCGCCCAGCATGCCAGCCGCCAGCACCCCCGCACGCATGGCCCGGCCTTCGGGGTGGATCCAATCATAGGCCTGCGCCAGCCACAGCAGGTACACCGTCAACACCGCGGCAGCGAACAACACCTGCAGGCCAAAACGGCCCCAGCCCGGCTGCGGCACATAGGCCCGCCGTCGCATCAGCCCGGTCATCAGCCACCCGGCATTGAGCAACGCCCCCAGCCCGATCGCCAGGGCCAGCCCGGCATGGGCCAGATGCGGCACCAGCAGCGCGTTCATCACCTGAGTGAATATCAACACCACCACGGCAATGCGCACTGGCGTGCGGATATCCTGCTGGGCATAGAAGCCCGGTGCCAGCACCTTGATCGCGATGAGCCCCAGCAGACCGACGCCGTAGCCCATCAGCGCCTGCGCGGTCTGCCGCACATCGGTCGCCGAGAAGGCCCCGTAGTGGTACAGCACGGCCACGAGCGGCTGGCCAAACACCAGCAAGCCCACCGCGCTGGGCACGGCCAGCAGCACCACCCAGCGCAACCCCCAGTCGAGCAGCCGGCTGTACCGCTCCGCATCCCCCGCCGCCTGCGCCGCCGCCAACTGCGGCAACAGCACCACCCCCAGCGCCACCCCCAGCAGCGCCGTGGGAAACTCCATCAGCCGATCGGCATAGGTCAGCCACGACACGCTGCCCGTGGCCAGATGCGACGCGATCTGGGTGTTGATCAGCAGGGACACCTGGGCCACGCTCACACCCAGCAGGGCCGGCCCCATCAGCCTGAGGATGCGGCGTGTGCCCGGGTGCTGCCAGCCGGCGCGCAGCCCCGCGCCGGTCAGCCGCACACGGGGCAGCAGCCCCAGCCGCGCCAGCGCGGGCATCTGCACCCCCAGTTGCAGCACGCCCCCCAGCATGACGCCACCGGCCAGCGCATAGATGGGCTCCAGGCCCCAACGCTCCAAGGCCGGCGCCCCCCACCACGCCGCGCCGATCATGGCCAGGTTGAGCAGCACCGGAGTGGCGGCTGGCACCGCAAAGCGCTGCCAGGTATTGAGGATGCCAGCACTGAGCGCGACCAGCGACATAAAGCCGATGTAGGGAAACATCCAGCGCGTCAGCACCACGGCGACATCAAAGCCATGTGGATTTTGCTGCAAGCCCGCTGCCATCGCCCACACCAGCAGCGGGGCGCCGAGCACCCCGACCGCACAGGTCAGCAGCAGCACCGCGACCAGCAGCGTGGCCGTGCGGTCGATCAGCTCGCGCGTAGCCGCGCCTGCCTGTGTCTGGCGCGTGGCGGCCAGCACCGGCACGAACGCCTGCGAAAACGCCCCCTCGGCAAACAGGCGGCGCAGCAAATTGGGGATGCGAAACGCGACCTGGAAGGCATCGGTCAGTGCACTGGCCCCAAAGGTGGCGGCGATCAGCAACTCGCGCACCAGGCCGGTGATGCGCGATGCCAGCGTCAGCAGCGAGACGATCGAAGCGGATTTGAACAGCGACACGGCACGAGTGTAGCCGCGCGCCTACAATGGTACGACATGACCATCCTGAACGCCGACCTGCACTGCCACTCCACGGTCTCCGACGGCACGCTCGCGCCCGAGGCGTTGGCCGAACGCGCCAAAGCCAACGGGGTGGAGTTGTGGGCGCTGACCGACCACGACGAGGTCGGCGGCCAGCACCGGGCGGCAGCAGCGGCGCATGCGCTCGGTCTGCCTTACTTGAGCGGCGTGGAAATCTCGGTCACCTTCGCCGGTTTGACGGTGCACATCGTCGGCTTGGGGGTGGACCCGGACGATCCCCAGCTGGTGCAGGGCCTCGCACACACACGCGGCGGACGCGAGCGGCGCGCACGCGAGATGGCGGCGCAGCTCGCCGCCGTCGGCATCCGGGGCGCATTCGAAGGCGCGCTCAAATACGTGGGCAACCCCGAGCTGATCTCGCGCACCCACTTCGCACGCTATTTGGTCGAGGCGGGCGTCTGCCACGACACGCACGAGGTATTTCGGCGCTTTCTGACCGAAGGCAAACCCGGCTACGTCGAGCACCGCTGGGCCACGCTGGGCGACGCCGTGCGCTGGATCACCCAGGCCGGCGGCATCGCCGTCATCGCCCATCCGGCGCGCTATGCCCACCCCAACCCCACGCAGGAATACGCGCTGTTTGCCGAATTCGCAGCGCACGGCGGCCGGGCGGTGGAGGTGGTCACCGGCAGCCACAGCAGCGCCGAGGTCGTGCGTTATGCCGACATGGCGCTGGAGTTCGGACTGGCTGCCTCGCGCGGCAGCGACTTCCACAGCCCCGGCGAATCGCACACCGACCTGGGCGCACTGCCCTATCTGGACGGTCGCCTGACCCCCGTGTGGGAGCTGTTGCCCCACCGCATCCAGCATTGACGCGGGCACAGCGCACATGGCCCAATGCTTCGAAGTCCACCCGGACAACCCGCAACCCCGCCTGTTGCGCCAGGCGGCCCAGGCCCTGCAAGGGGGCGCCGTGCTGGCGGTACCGACGGATTCCAGCTATGCCTTGGTGTGCCATTTGGATGACAAAGCAGCCGTGGAGCGGCTGCGGCGCATCCGCGGGGTGGACGAGCGGCACCACCTAACCCTGCTGTGCCGCGATCTGTCCGAACTCGCCGCCTATGCGCGCGTGGACAACCGCCAGTACCGGCTGCTCAAGGCTGCCACCCCTGGGCCATACACCTTCATCCTGGAGGCGAGCAAGGAAGTCCCGCGTCGCGTCAGCCACCCCTCGCGCAAGACCATCGGCCTGCGTGTGCCCGAACACCGCACCCTGCGTGAACTGCTGGCCCTACACGGCGCCCCGCTGCTCGGCACCACGCTGATCCTGCCTGGCGACGAGGGGCCGCTGAACGATGCGCACACCATCCGCGAGCGGCTGGAGCACGCCGTGGCCGTCGTCATCGACGCTGGTGCCTGTCCCCTAGAGCCCACCACCGTGGTCGATCTGACACCCATGGGCACGGGCGGTGAGCCCACAGTGCTGCGCATCGGCCGCGGGCCACTCGCACCGCTGGGCCTGTGAAGCCGCAGCCTGCACGCCACCTGCGACAATCCTGCCATGGACCTGGCCGAAATCATCCAAACCATCGCGATCTACGCGCTGCCGGTGCTGTTTGCCATCACCGTGCATGAGGCTGCGCATGGCTATGCCGCCCTGCACTTTGGCGACCCGACGGCCGAGCGGCTGGGCCGCATCACGCTCAACCCCATGCGGCACATCGATCCGATCGGCACGATCGCCATGCCGTTGCTGCTGTATTTCGCGACGGCCGGGGCTTTCCTGTTCGGCTACGCCAAACCGGTGCCGGTCAATTTTGCTCGGCTGCGCCACCCCAAGCGCGACATGATTTGGGTGGCTTTGGCCGGACCGGCGGCCAATCTGGCGCAGGCGATCGGCTGGGCGGCTGCGGGCTACGCGCTCGTCGCGCTGGAGGTGCAGGAGCCGTTCTTCAACGGCATGGCGCGCGCGGGCGTCCTGGTCAATCTGGTGATGTTTGCCTTCAACCTGTTTCCGCTGCCACCGCTGGATGGTGGACGGATCTTGGTCGGCTTGTTGCCCATGCGCCCGGCCATGACACTGTCGCGCATCGAGCCGTATGGTTTTTTCATCGTCCTGGCGTTGGTTGTCACCGGCGTGGTCAGCAGCCTGTGGCTGCGCCCGCTGATGCAGATCACCGCCCAGGCCATCGAGTGGCTGCTCACGCCGCTGCGCTGGCTGCTGTTCTGAGTGCGGGTCCGGCCCGCCGCATCCCACCGCTGCTTCATGACCACCGTCCGCGTCCTCACCGGTATCAAGCCCTCCGGCACCCCGCACCTGGGCAACTATGTCGGCGCCATTCGCCCCACCGTGCGCGCCAGCCGGCATCCGGGCATCGACAGCTATCTGTTTCTTGCCGACTACCACGCCCTCATCTCCACCCATGACCCGGCCCGGGTGCAGCGCTCCACCCTAGAGATCGCTGCCACCTGGATTGCGTGCGGTCTGGACCCCGAGCGCGTGACCTTCTACCGCCAGTCCGATATCCCCGAAATCCCGGAGCTGACCTGGCTGCTGGCCTGCGTTTGCGGCAAAGGGTTGCTCAACCGCGCCCATGCCTACAAAGCCGCCGTGGACAAAAACACCGCCGAGGGGCGCGACATGGACGATGGCGTCACCATGGGCCTGTTCATGTACCCCGTGCTGATGGCGGCCGACATCCTGATGTTCAATGCGCACCGTGTGCCCGTCGGCCGCGATCAGATCCAGCACATCGAAATGGCGCGCGATCTGGCGTCCAGCTTCAACCACCAGTACGGCGAGCACTTCACGCTGCCAGAGGCGGTCATCGACGAACAGGTCGCCACCCTGCCCGGCCGGGATGGCCGCAAGATGAGCAAGAGCTACGACAACGTCATTCCGCTGTTTGCGCCGCGCGAACAGCTGCGGCGGCTCATCATGGGCATCGTCACCGACTCCCGTGCGCCGGGCGAGCCCAAGGACACCGAGGGCTCGGCGCTGTTCCAGATCTACCAAGCCTTTGCCACGCCCGACGAGACCGCCGCCCTGGCGCGCGATTTTGCCGCCGGTATTGCCTGGGCCGAAGCCAAAGAGCGCCTGTTCGAGCGCATCGAACGCGAAATCGCCCCCATGCGCGCCACCTATGACGACCTGATGGCGCACCCGCAGCAGGTGGAGGCCCTGCTGCGCGCCGGGGCCGCCAAGGCGCGCAGCCAGGCGACCCCATTCGCAGCGCGGCTGCGCGCGGCGGTCGGGCTGCGTCCTCTGGACGACCTGGCCCCGCCGCCGGCCGCCCAGACCGTGGACCGCAAGGCCGCACCGCCGGTTTTCAAGCAGTACCGCGAAAGCGACGGACGCTTTTACTTCAAGCTGACCGACGCCCAAGGCCATGTGCTGCTGCAAAGCGCCGGGTTCGACTCGCCCAAGGCCGCGGCTCAGGCCATCGCCCGTCTCAAGACCGAAGGCTGGAGTGGCTGTGCGGACCTGCACAGCCTCATCGAGACATTCGTGACGGCCGACCGCATCGACGCCGCGTTGACCCTGCTGCGGCAGGCGTAGGCGCTGCGCCCACCGAGCCCGAAACCGCTGCTTGCGCCCTGCTACAATAGCGAGCTTTACGACCGCGGAGAGATGGCAGAGTGGTCGAATGCGCCGGACTCGAAATCCGGTATACGGGTATCCCCCGTATCGAGGGTTCGAATCCCTCTCTCTCCGCCACAAACAAAAACCCTTTCCGCCTCGTGTCGGAAAGGGTTTTGTTGTTTGGTGCGGACAGTATGCGTGGTGCCGCTTGTCTGACTCGAACAGACGACCTACCGCTTACAAGGCGGGTGCTCTACCAACTGAGCTAAAGCGGCTTGTCGAGCAACCGGTTTGCCAGGTTGCTCATCGTGCAGCCTCCATTGTAGCCCCTGGCGGGGGTCACTTGATCCGGGTCAGCGTCGGACGTTTGCCGCCCCGTGGCGGGGGCTCACCACCGTCGCCACCACTGTGTGCAATCTCCGCGGAGGAGCCGCTTGGATCATCGGTCGGCGCGCGCGCCTCGTCACGGGTCACCATCTGCAACCGCTGGGGCGCCGCCTTTGCCGATGCCGGCTGCGGGGCGGGAAACGCCATGCCCTGTCCATTCTCGCGCGCGTAAATGGCAATCACATGGTCCACGGGCACCACCACTTCGCGTGGTATGCCACCAAAGCGGGCTTTGAATTCGACCACCTCATTGCCCAGACGCAGACCGCTGGTGGCGTCGAAGCTGACATTGAGGACGATTTGACCATCGCGCACAAACTCGCGCGGCACCTGCACACGCTCATCGACCGCGACCACGATGTAGGGGGTAAACCCCCCATCCGTGCACCATTCGTGCAGGGCGCGGATGAGATAGGGGCGCGTGGAGGGCAGATCGGCATCCATCACTTGCGCATGACCTTTTCGGATGGGGTCAGGGCCTCGATGTACGCCGGCCGCGAGAAGATGCGCTCGGCGTACTTCAGGAGTGGAGCGGCATTCTTGTTCAGCTCGATGCCATAGTGATCCAGGCGCCACAGCAAGGGGGCGATCGCCACGTCCAGCATGGAGAAATTGTCCCCCAGCATGAACTTGTTTTTCAGGAACACGGGGGCCAACTGGGTCAGGCGGTCGCGGATATGCCCCTTGGCCTTCTCGATCTGCTTGTCGGTCGGTTTGGGCGTGCGCTGCTCCAGCACCGAGACGTGCGTGAACAGCTCCTTCTCGAAGTTGAGCAGAAACAGCCGCACCCGGGCGCGGTCCACCGGATCGCCCGGCATCAGCTGCGGATGCGGAAAGCGCTCGTCGATGTACTCGTTGATGATGTTGGACTCGTACAGGATCAGATCGCGCTCAACCAGAATGGGAACCTGGCCGTAGGGGTTCATGACCGCGATGTCCTCGGGCTTGTTGTACAGATCCACATCACGGATCTCGAAATCCATGCCTTTTTCGAACAGCACGAAACGGCAACGGTGCGAATACGGGCAGGTGGTGCCCGAGTACAGAACCATCATGGTGTGTTCGCTCCTCGACAAAAAGAAACAGTGGATGGCCGCCTGCCGGCTGGCTCACCCACTGCGGGAACCGCACCCGAGCGTGCGGTCAGAGGGATTATTTGATGTCTTTCCAATAAGCCGCATTCAGGCGCCAGGCAATGACGGTGAAGACGCCCAGGAAGATCAGCACCCACACCCCGAGGCGGATGCGATCGTTCTTAGCGGGCTCACCCATCCATTCCAGAAACGCGACCAGTTCAGCGATGGTGCGGTCGTATTCCGCCTCGCTCAGCTTGCCGGGCTTGACGACTTCCCAGCCACGGAAAACTTCCACCTCGTGGCCGTGGCTGGAGACCTTCTCGAACACCGGCTTGCGCTCGCCCTGCAACTCCCAGAGCGGATGGGGCATGCCGATATTGTGGAAGGCGACATTGTTCCATCCCGTGGGGCGGTTGGGGTCGCGGTAGTAGCCGCGCAGCAGCGTGTACAGATAGTCAGGTCCGCTGTAGCTGAGTTGCGCGGCGCGCGAGCGCGCCACCAGCGACAAATCGGGTGGCTGTGCGCCAAACCAGTCCTTGGCCTGTTTGGGATCGATCGCCGCGATCATCTGGTCGCCCACTTTTTCGGTGGTGAACATCAAATTCTCGCGGATTTGTTTTTCCGTCAGGCCGATTTCGGTCAGTCGGTTGTAGCGAACAAACGATGCCGAGTGACAGCTCAGGCAATAGTTGACGAAAATCTTCGCGCCGTTTTGCAACGCAGCTGTATCGTTGGTCAGGCGCGGAGCCTTGTCCATCGGGAAGTCCGAACCCGCCGCATGCAGCGCGCCAGGGGTCCCGAACATCGCACCAAGGGCCACCAGACCCGTGGCAATCCATCGCTTCATGGGATTCGACTCCTCGAGTTTCAGTGGGCCTGGAAGTTGACGCGGGCAGGAACAGGCTTGAACTCACCCAAGCGACTCCACCACGGCATTAGCAGGAAAAAGCCGAAGTAAAACAATGTACCCACCTGCGAAATACGCTCACCGATCGGCGACGGCGGCAGCACGCCCAAGTAGCCGAGGATCAAAAAGTTGATCACGAACAGCGCGTACAGATACTTATTCCAACTCGGACGGTAGCGGATCGATTTGACCGGACTGTAGTCTAGCCAGGGCAAGAAAAACAAGATGATCACCGCGCCGCCCATCACGACCACGCCCCAGAATTTGGCGTCGATGCTGATCATCAGCGCAGCCAACACCACCGCGCCGCCCAGCAGCCCCCCTTTGCCCACCGGGCCCATGGACGACTTGATCGCTCCCAGCACCGCCCCGATCAGCACCACCGCGACGAGCACATACATCATCTCGCTCGTGGTCGCGCGCAGCATCGAATAAAACGGCGTGAAATACCACACTGGCGCGATGTGCGGCGGCGTCACCATCGGATCGGCTGGAATGAAGTTGTTGTACTCCAGGAAATAGCCGCCGAGCTCGGGAGCAAAGAAGATGATCGCCGAAAACGCCATCAGGAACACCGAGACCCCCAAAATGTCGTGCACGGTGTAGTACGGATGGAAGGGGATGCCGTCCAGCGGCTTGCCATCCGGGCCTTTGGTGGCCTTGATCTCGATACCGTCCGGGTTGTTGGAGCCCACCTCGTGCAGGGCTATGATGTGCGCCACGACCAACCCCAGCAACACCAGCGGCACGGCGATGACATGGAAACTGAAGAAGCGGTTGAGCGTCGCATCGCTGACGACGTAGTCACCCCGAATCAGGATCGCCAGATCGGGACCGATGAAGGGAATGGCGGAAAACAGGTTGACGATCACCTGCGCGCCCCAGTATGACATTTGACCCCAGGGCAACAGGTAACCCATGAAAGCTTCTGCCATGAGGGCCAGAAAGATCGCACAGCCGAAAATCCAGACCAGCTCGCGCGGCTTGCGGTACGAGCCGTAGATCAGCCCACGGAACATGTGCAGATATACTACGATGAAAAATGCCGAAGCGCCCGTGGAGTGCATGTAGCGAATCAACCAGCCCCAGGGCACATCGCGCATGATGTATTCGACCGAGGCGAAGGCCACGGGCACCCCGGCTGCGTTGAGCGAGGCATCCGGTTTGTAGTGCATGACGAGAAAGATGCCGGTGACGATCTGAATGACCAGCACCAGCAGGGCCAGCGAGCCGAAGAAGTACCAGAAATTGAAGTTCTTCGGCGCATAGTATTCGGCCAGATGCTCCTTGTAGAGCTTAGACAACGGGAAGCGGTTGTCAATCCAAGTCAGGAGCTGCTCGCCGCGCGTGGCGTTGGGGGGGGCTTCCTTGAATTCGGCCATGATGTATTCCCTGGTGCGGGGATTCGGTGCAAAAGCGGGAGTTCTGGCTTTGGGCGGATGTTCGCCGATCAGCACGACCGTAGGCGAGTCATAGTGGTGCGGCGGCACCTCCAGATTGTGGGGGGGGGGGTTGTGGTGGTGCTCGCGAGCCGCGATGGTGAGGGTCGCGCGGTGGGGGGGGC
>NZ_JARJMT020000009.1 GCF_029335975.1 Tepidimonas sp. | reverse complement strand
CGCGAGGATCGACCATCGACAGACCGCGCGCTCCCATACCACCTTCAGGCTTCCCCGCGTACGCGGGGATCGACCCCCATGGGGCCGGTTCGATTCCGGTCATCCCCGGGCTTCCCCGCGTACGCGGGGATCGACCTCGCGCGTGGTACATCAAACCGACCAGACCACAGGCTTCCCCGCGTACGCGGGGATCGACCTTTGAGGCGCATTTCCGATCCCTTGGACTGGAGGGCTTCCCCGCGTACGAGGGGATCGATCTGTATGCGGTGCGCTTCGACGGCATCGAATGGCTGGGGCCGGATCACGAGACCATCGCACGCCAGATCGAGGTCATCTCCAGAACCAAGATGATCGATTTCGGCCTGCGTCGCCATGCGCAGCGGGTGGCCATCACGACACAAAGCAATAAATACGACGATTACTGGCGGAGCGTGAACAAGAACTTCACACGCTCCGCCGCCTCAGCAGCAGAGAAACAGGTCGTCATCTACAACAGCGGACCATTGTCAATGGACATACTTGCCCATAAATATGGGCACCTGCTTGCCGAATCCATAACTGGATCGGCGCAATACGTACCGACCGATTTGGAGGCGGCATCCAAATTTGACGGGTTTGTCAGCCAGTATGCGATGGATATGTTCAATACTACAGGCTACTCCGAGAACTTCGCGGAAGCCTGTGCGGCGTGGCAATACAGAAGCAATTGGCTCAAGCGCAACTACCCGAATATCTTTCGGGTAACCGATTCGATCATCCGCCGGGCGCGAGGTGCCCGTGGGTCGTCATGATGATCCCGCCTGTTGCGTCGATCTCGTGGATTTCGCACATCGTCGCTTCATCGGGCCGCGCCGGCCGACGCAAACCGTTCTCGTCGATGCGGTAGTAGTGCCATACCGACTTGACGCCGCCTGCGGGCGTCGGGCCGCTGAATACTTCCCAAGACTCGCCTGACTCGATGGGTTTTTTAGACATGGCTTGTTCGAAGGAGACCTGTGATGCCGGGCGGGAATCGTACCCGCGTACACCTACCCACTGGATGGACGGCCCCTTGCCATTCGGGGCATGGCACCAAGGTCGGTTGTCAATATACCATCCCCCGCCCGCGCCCCAGCGGCGGACGCAAAAAAGCCACCTCGCGCTTTCGCTCGTGGCGGCCCATCGTCCGCCTTTATTCCTGGCTGTTAAACCCGATCCGCGACGGCCATAGAGGATATACCCGGTATAGTCTTTTTACGCGAGGAGGCAGGATGATCGACATCCAGCTCGACGACCGCGATCTGCGCGAGGCGCTGGACCGCCTGCAGCGGCGGCTGTCTGACCTCTCGCCCGTCATGCGCGACATCGGCGAGCTGCTGGTCGAGCGCAGTAAGCCGCGTTTCGCCACCTCCACGGACCCAGACGGGGCTACCCCGCGTACGCGGGGATCGACCCAGGCCAGAAGACATTGAGGAGCTCGCCCGGGCCGACTATAAGGCACTGGCCGATGCCTTGCGCGCCATGCTGGATTGACAGCGAGACGCTGTGGGCCGCTGCGACGCTGCTGGCGCGGTGGTTCCGGTTCCAGCTCTCGGAGATCGAGGTGCTCGAGGTCGAGGAGTTACTGGCGTGGGTGCGCCAGGCGCGCGACCAGATCGGCGAGGAGCGCGGCGGTTAACGGCATAGCGTAAAACGCTGCGATGCCTGCGATGGGCAGGAGATACCAGGGTAGCCACACCGCCAGGCCGACCGACAAGGCAGCAACGATGCAGACACTGGCAGCTGGGATGATGAGGTCTGACACGGCGGCAGTATGGCACAAGAGTTCTTTTAGCAATCCGTTGAAAAAGCACGCATCGGGCGGGCTTGGGGCGCTGATTTCGAAGAAACGGGTTGCCCTGACGTGCCTGCGAAGCGCTCGGAGCGGCTGCTCACGCATGATGCGCGTGCCACCAGATGCCGATGCTGCCCATGCGCACCCGGTCGTAGGTGGCAAAGCACAGCAGCGCCTGGCCCGCGAGCTTGGCCTGGCCGATCAGTTGGGGCATAGCCTTAACCGCCCACGGTCTTGATCCAGCCAAAGGCCCCTGCGATGTGCTTGATGCGCTTGCGCACTTTGAGGCTGGTTTTGTCGCCCGCGTGGCGCTTGATGCGGCCATCCACCGCCGAGTGCTTGTCCTTGGCTGCTACGTGCGGCGTGACCTTGAGCGCTCTGCAGCCCTCGATGAAGACCTTGCTGTCGTCGCCCTTGTCGGCCCCGATTCGGGCCCACAAACCAGCGCTAGAGCAGGTTTTACTTGAGGCATCGGGCCTGCGGATGGCGGCGCCGCGAACGACGGCGTCACAAAAAATTCACCGAATCATCGCCACCGTTTCACAGCAAGTTTGCATGATCACGTCGCTCTGTTCAAGCCCTGGAGGGAATCATGTCCAAAATCTTATCGACTACTTTTCAACTGAGCGCCGTCTGTGCGGCTGCCTTGGTCACCCTGTCGGCCTGTGGCGGCGGTGACGATTTGGAACTCGTCTCGGTGGAATTCACCCCCACGCCAGCGCCCAAGGCCAGCGAGCCGGATCTCATGGCCAAAACCTTCACCACGTCCAAGGCGATCCTGACCTATTCCGATGGCCGCAAAGAGGAGTATCCGCTCGCCTACAACACCTTGTACAGCGTGGGCGACGAGATCAATGAGAACAAGGGCGTCAAAGTGCCGGCCGGCCAGCTGTTCGATGCACAGATGAACCCGCTCAACGATCCGTACGGTAAGCCGCTGGTCGCCGAGACGCCCGATGCCAACAGTCTGCTGAAGATCGGCAACAAGCTGTTCTTGGTCACGCACTACGAGTACGACTGGCTGCTGTCGGACAAGTCGGCTGCGTGGACGACGCCGGGCTGGTACAGCCGCGCGCCCATGAGCATGAACCTCACCGAGCTCAAGCAGGACGCCAACGGCAAGCTCTCGGTCGTCAAGCAAAAACCCATCGACTTCTCTGCCGTCGATGGCCTGTGGATCGCCTGCGCCGGCGCGCAGACGCCGTGGAACACCCACCTGGGCTCGGAAGAAGACTACGACATGATCTACAACCCGCTGGACAA
>NZ_JARJMT020000088.1 GCF_029335975.1 Tepidimonas sp. | reverse complement strand
CTCGTCGTCGAGCTCGCGCGCGTGGTCGCACAGCCGCTCGAAGGCATCTGCGCTCACATGCCCCTAACAGGCCGTTGAAAAACCCCCCCGCGAGCGCCAACGGGTCGAGGCCATCGACGACCACCTGCTCTAGCGCTGGTTCGTGGGCCCGAATCGGGGCCGACAAGGGCGACGACAGCAAGGTCTTCATCGAGGGCTGCAGAGCGCTCAAGCTCACGCCGCACATAGCAGCCAAGTACAAACACTCGGCAGTGGATGGTCGCATCAAGCGCCACGCGGGCGACAAAACCAGCCTCAAAGTGCGCAAGCGCATCAAGCACATCGAAGAGGCTTTTGGCTGGATGAAGACCGTGGGCAGTCTGGCTAAGACCCCACTGATCGGTCAGGCCAAGCTCGCGGGCTAGGCGCTGCTGTGCTTTGCCACCTACGACCGGGTGCGCATGGGCAGCATCGGCATCTGGTGGGACGGGCATCATGCGTAAGCCACAGGATAGGTGCGCCCAATATCAAGCTCGCTGCAGCCCGGCGAGAAAGCCGGCCACATGGGGCAAGTCGGCCTCGGCAGCGCGCACGGCGGCATACAAGGTGCCGCTCAGTCCCGTGCCGTTTCCCAGACGCAGCGTGCCGATGCGTCCTTCGGCCAGGGCGTGCGCCACAGCCCAGTCGGGCAGCACGGTCAAGCCCTGGCCGAGCGCGGCCAGCTCTATGAGCATGGCCGTGCTCTCGACTGTGCGCACGCGCGCCGGCTCCACGCTGGCGGGCCAGAGAAAGCGGGCGAAGACGTCCAGCCGTGCCCTCGGCACGGGATAGACCAGTAAGGTCTCGACGGCCAGCTCCGCTGGCATCACGTGGTTGCGGCTGGCCAGCGGATGGTCTGCCGCCGCCACCAGACGCATTTCATAGTCGAACAGCGGTGTCCAGACCACCCCCGGCAGGGCGCGCGCATCGGGCGACAAGACCAGGTCCAGGCCACCGTCGAGCAGGCGCGGCAAGGGGTCGAGGCTGACAGAGGACAGCACATCCAGCTCCACCGCCGGAAAGCGCCGGCGATAGTGGCGTAGCCGCGGCAGCAGCCATTCCAGGCAACTGTGGCATTCACTGGCGATGTAAAGCCGTCCGGCGCGGCCAACGGCCAGGTCGCGCAGCCCGTTCAGGGTCTCATCCACCAGCGGTAGCACACGCTGCGCCAACCCCCGCATCACTTCCCCGGCCTGCGTGAGCCGGGGCGGCCGAGCGCTGCGGTCGAGCAGTGGCAATTCCAGACGCGCTTCCAGCTCCTTGATCTGGTGCGACAAGGCCGACTGCGTCAGATGCAGGCGTTGCGCGGCGAGCGTCAGACTGCCCGTCTCGGCCAAGGCAAGCAGGGTACGCAGATGGCGCAGTTCTATCATGAGGTTCACTCATCAAATCATGAAAATAAATCGCTTGCGCTCATTCTATATGCGGGGAGAAACTTCGGTCATCGATCATCACCGGAGCGAACGCATGACCCACATCCACACCTTGGGGCTACCCCGCATGGGCGCCCAGCGCGAACTGAAATGGGCCCTGGAGGGCTACTGGAAGGGCGAGCGCAGCGCCGCCGAGCTGCACGGCGTGGCGCGGGCCCTGCGCGCGCGGCACTGGGCGCTTCAATCGGAGGCCGGCTGTCGTTACGTGGCGGTGGGAGACTTCTCCCTCTACGACCACATGCTGGACATGAGCGCGCGCCTGGGTGTCGTGCCGGCGCGCTTCGGCTGGGGCGGCGGCGAGGTCGATTTGGACACTTACTTTCGCATGGCGCGCGGCCGCGCGCCGAGTGGTGAGCCCGCCTTCGCCTGCGAGATGACCAAGTGGTTCGACACCAACTATCACTACCTCGTGCCGGAACTCGCGCCCGGGCAGCGTTTCGCGCTGTCCCGCCAGGACCTGTTTGAGCAGGTCGAGGAAGCGAAGGCCCTGGGCCACGCACCCAAGGCCTTGCTGGTCGGGCCGCTGACCTGGCTGTGGCTGGCCAAGGCGCAAGGCGACTTCGACAAGCTCGAGCTGCTCGACGCTCTGCTGCCGGTCTATGGCCAGATCCTGGCTCGCCTGGCCGCCCAGGGGGTGGAGTGGGCGCAACTGGACGAACCCATTCTCGCCCTGGATTTGCCGCAGGCCTGGCGCCTGGCCTTTGAACGGGCCTACCAACAGCTGCACAACGCCGGGCCCAAGCTAATGGTGGCCACGTACTTCGGCGCCCTGGAAGACAACCTGATGACCGCCGTGAAGCTGCCGGTGGCTGGCCTGCATGTGGACGCCGTGAGCGCCCCGGATGAACTTCGGCAAGTGGCCGATCGGCTGCCGGCGACGATGGTGCTGTCGGTGGGTGCGATCGACGGCCGCAATGTCTGGCGCGCCGATCTCGACGCCGCGCTCGCGCGTCTGACGCCGCTGCAGGCCAAGCTGGGCGAGCGGCTGTGGCTGGCGCCGTCCTGCTCGCTCCTGCATGTGCCGCTCGACCTCGCGCTCGAGACCGACATGGACCCGGAGATCCGCCCCTGGCTCGCCTTCGCGGTGCAGAAACTGGGCGAGCTGGCCATCCTGGCGCGCGCCCTGGACGCTGGTCCTGACGCGGTGAGCGAGGCCCTGGCGGAAAGCCGCACGGCACGCGAAGCCCGGCGGGCCTCACCGCGCGTGACGAACCCCGTCGTGCGCGCGCGGCTCGCGGCCATCCGGCCCGAGGATGGCCACCGCGCTTCGCCCTACGCCGAACGCGCGGCGGCGCAGCGCGCACGCCTGCAACTGCCCGCGCTGCCCACCACCACCATCGGCTCCTTCCCGCAGACCGCCGAAATCCGTGCCGCCCGACGCGACCACAAGGCCGGGCGCATCTCCCAAGCCGAGTACGAGGCGCGCATGCGCGCCGAGATCCGCCGCGCCGTCGAGGTGCAGGAACGTCTCGGCCTGGACGTGCTGGTGCACGGCGAGGCGGAGCGCAACGACATGGTGGAGTACTTCGGCGAGCAGCTCGACGGCTATACCTTCACCGCCCACGGCTGGGTGCAATCCTACGGTTCGCGCTGTGTCAAGCCGCCCATCATCTTCGGCGACGTGGCACGCCCGGCGCCGATGACCGTGGCTTGGATCACCTACGCCCAGTCGCTGACGCAAAAACCCATGAAGGGCATGCTCACCGGCCCGGTGACCATGCTCAAGTGGTCCTTCGTGCGCGACGACCAGCCCTGGCGCGATACCGCCTGGCAGATCGCGCTCGCGCTCAGGGATGAAATCCTCGACCTGGAGGCGGCCGGCATCCGCATCATCCAGGTGGACGAGCCGGCCTTCCGCGAGGCCCTGCCGTTGCGCGCGCGGGGGCGCGACGACTATCTCGCCTGGGCGGTGCAAGCATTCCGCCTGGCCACTGCGGGGGTGAAAGACGGCACGCAGATCCACACCCACATGTGCTATTCGGAGTTCAACGACATCATTGCCGCCATCGCCGAACTGGACGCCGACGTCATCACCATCGAGACGGCACGCTCCAACATGGAGCTGCTGAACGCCTTCGCCGATTACGAGTATCCGAACGAGATCGGCCCCGGCGTGTACGACATCCATTCGCCAAACGTGCCCGCCGTCGAGAATATGGTGCGCCTGTTGCAGCGGGCGGCCGAGCGCATCCCACCGCAGCGGCTGTGGGTCAATCCGGACTGTGGCCTGAAAACCCGCGCCTGGCCGGAGACCGAGGCAGCCCTGGCCAACATGGTGGCGGCGGCAAGGCGGTTGCGCGAGCTGGTGCCAACGGTACCCTGAAACACGCCAACACGTCGTGACCGCCATCCTCCCGGTTGGTGTTTGTCGACGATGATGCAGCGGGCAAGTTGCCCGCCGCCGTCAATGCCTAACAGGCCGTTGAAAAATTCTCCGCGAGCGCGCGACACGGCCGCTACGATCTGACGCCATCTGCAACCGCCCCAGGCGAAGACGATGCGAGGCACCCAAAACTTCCAAGGGGCGATGTTCAGCGACATCAGCCTTAAAGAGCGCGTGCTGCAAGCACATCCGCTGTGCAGGCTGCGCGCCGTGGTCGATGCGCTGCTGGCGACGATGGATCGTGAATTCGAAGCGGTTAACGCCCGCCAAGGCCGCCCTTCGGTGCCGCCGAAGAGGCTGCTCAAGACCTTGCTGCTGCAAACCCTGTTCTCCATCCGCAGCGAGCGCTAGTGGGTCGAG
>NZ_JARJMT020000196.1 GCF_029335975.1 Tepidimonas sp. | reverse complement strand
ATGTGCGTGACCTGCTGCGCGAAACCGACAAGATATTGCCTGCTGATGCCGGGGGTTCCGGAGCTGCCAACGCTGCCAACGGGCCGGGGGCGGGCGGTGGAGCTGGTGCAGGGTCCGCTCCAGCGACGGGCCCAGGCGGGGCTGCGCCCGCCAGCGGCGCTGCCAATGCCAACGCCAATGCGAATGCCAGCGCAGCCAATATCGGTGCGGTGCGTTATCGTGAAGCGGCGTCTGTGATCGCCAACCCCGAGTCCGGGTTGTTGACCGTGCGGGCGACGCACCGACAGCACCTGAAGGTGCGTGAATTTCTGGATCGCGTGCTGCGCCAGTCGGCACAGCAGGTTTTTATCGAAGCCACGGTCATCGAGGTCGAGCTGTTCGACCAATACCAGCAAGGTGTCAACTGGAATTTGTTGCGTGATAACAACGCCCTGCTGCGCTTTCGACCCTCAGAGACTTTGCCTGGTGGCACACCGTCCTCAGGATCGGTTCCGAGCGTGCTGACCTGGAGCCCGTCCCAATCGGCGGGCAGTTGGCGTATCGATGCCGTCGTGCGGTTGCTGGAATCGTTTGGCAATGCCAGGGTGCTGTCCAGCCCGCGCATCACGGCAGTCAACAACCAGCCCTCCATCTTGAAGGTGACCGAAGATGTCGTTTATTTCCGCGTGAACTTTCAGTACGAGCCGCCTCAGCAGGGCTCGCCTGCGCGGGTGGATGTCAGTTCCGAGCCCAACACGGTCTCGGTTGGCTTGGTGCTGCATGTCACCCCCCAGATCGCCGAGGGTGACGAAGTCACCATGGTGCTGCGCCCGACGTTGACTTCCATCAAGGACTTTGTCGACGATCCGGCGATCCCGATCCTTTTGGCCCAAGCCCGACAAAGTGTCGACGTGGGTGCAGTGCGCAGCCGGATACCCCAAATCCTAACGCGCGAAATGGAGTCGATTGTCAAGGTCCGCTCGGGCGAGGTGGTGGTGCTCGGCGGGCTTATGCGCGAAGAAAACCGCAATGCCACAGACCAGGTGCCAGGAGCGTCCCAATTGCCGCTGATTGGCGAAGCGCTGCGTTACCGTCAGCGGCGTTCCAGCAAAAGCGAGTTGGTGATTCTGTTGCGCCCCACCGTCGTGGCCTCGGGTTACGGCAGTGAACACCTAAATAAGCTGTCGCGCACCACTTGGCAGCGCGCCACGGGTGTGTTGCCCGAGCAACAAGCCCCCAGCGGCACCCTGCGTTGGCCGAGTTTTGGGGGGGCGCAGGAGCCAGGGGGGCGACAGCCATGAGCTTGCTGCTCGATGCGTTGAACAAAGGCCGCACAGAGAAGTCGGACGATGCTGGCGCCGCAGCCAATGCATCGCCTGGCGCGACGCCGCTGGATATTCCCCTGGAGCTGTCGCTGGCGGCCGATGAGCCGCCCCCAGCGCCGGCGTTTCCGCAGACCAACGCTGCCCAGACCAGTGCAGCCGCCGAAAATCCCCCGCCTGCGCCGCAAGCGACGCCTGACGCACGCCAGGCCCAGCGGTGGTGGAAGCAGCAATTCAACCAGGCTTCTGGCCCAGCTCGAGCGCGCCGCGTCGTCGCGGTGGGGGTGTTGGTTGTCGCGGGCGTGGGGGTCGTCACCGGATGGTGGTGGGTCGGCCAACCGGTGGAATGGCTGACTGCGCTGGGCGAACGTGCGGGTTGGGCGCCAACGCCGGCAGCCGTCGCGGTCGCGCAGCCCGATGCTTCGGCGCCGATGCCTCCCGAAGATCCGCCGGTTGCCCAGGGGTCCGCGTCCGACTCCTCCGCTTCTTCCAGTGGCGAGGCGTCGACGGCATCGGCGTCGGGTGCGCTGCCAGCGCCGGCGAGTCTACCTGCAGCAGGCAAGGGTGGGGAGGGGGCGTCGCGCGCACCGTCAGCGGCCCGGCGATCGGGCGGGGCCGTCGCGGCGCGTCCGGCAGTGGGTAGCGCGCGACCGGCAACCTCGCAGCCGGCCGCTGCCGAGCCGCAGCTGCGCGTAGAGCGCGATCCGCTCGACATTTTGCGCGAGCAGGCCGATGCGGCTGTGTTGGCGGCGCGCTGGGACGAAGCGCAGCGCAGCTACGAAGCCTGGCTTGAGCGGCAACCGGATGATCCGGCCGCCCTCGCTGGTCTGGCGCTGGCGCTGCACCGACAGCAGCGCTGGTCCGAGGCCTGGCTGGCTTACCAGCGCGCGGTGCAGCGCTGGCCCGATAATCCCACGCTGCGCAGCGGGGCCTTGGCGGTACTTACCCGACTGGATCCCGCGTTGGCGGAATCGCGCCTGCGCGACTGGATCGCCGACAACCCCGGCGACGCCCTGGCGCATGCCGCCCTGGGCACACTGCTGGCCCGACAGCAGCGCTGGGCAATGGCGATCGAGCCTCTACAGCAAGCGGTGCGCCTGGTGCCGGGTGATGCGGTGTACCACTACAACCTCGCGCTCGCACTGGAACGGCTCAACCGCCTTGATCAGGCGCTGATGCACTACCGGCAAAGCGTGACGCTCGGGGACGCCGCGCTGCCACTGGAGCGCATCGAACGACATATTCGCGCTCTGCAGGAAAGGCGGGCCCAGATGCAAAACGCTGCGGCTGCAGCAACGCCATAACGTGAGGCTCCGTGGGCGCTGCGATGACGACAAACCCACAGACTTTGCCGCTCGGCGAGCGGCTGGTGCGGCTCGGTTTGGTCACCGAGGATCAGTTGCAGGTTGCGCTGATTGAGCAACGCAACCGGCAAGCCCGCCTCGGTGAAGTTTTGGTGCAATTGGGCTTCGTTTCCGAGCAAGCGCTGCAAGAGCTGCTGGCCGAAACCCTCGGCAGCAAAGCGTTTGACTTCAGCGGCTTCGTGCCCGACGCGCGTGCCTTGCAGGCTGTTCCCAAATATCTGGCCCAAACCCAGCAAGTTTTCCCGATTAGTTACGAGGCCGATGAAAAACTGCTGGTACTGGCCAGCAATCGACCTGGCAACCTGCTGGTGGTGGACCAGTTGCGCGCCAGCATCGGGTCAGACCTCAACATCGAATGGCGTCTGGCCAACCCGGCCGATGTTATCGCGGCGATCGACCAATACTACGGTTTCGATTTCTCGATCGAAGGCATACTGAAAGAGATCGAGACCGGTGAGCTGGACATGACCTCCCTGGCCCGCGGCCAGGCGGGCTATAGCCACCCGGTCGTGCGTCTGGTTGACATGCTGTTGGCGGATGCGGTCAACCGCGGCGCGTCGGACCTGCATTTTGAGCCGGAAGGCAGCATTCTGCGGGTGCGCTACCGCATCGATGGTGTGATGCGCCAGATCCGCGCCTTGCACATCAAATACTGGCCTGCCATGCTGGTGCGTTTCAAATTGATCTCGGGCATGAATATTGCCGAGAACCGCGCCCCTCAGGATGGCCGTTGCAATGTCACTGTGTCGGGTCGTTTGGTGGATTTTCGGGTGGCGATTCACCCCACCATCCATGGCGAGAACCTGGTGCTTCGGGTTTTGGATGCCAAAAAATCCATCGTTCCGTACGATCAGCTTGGTTTATCACCCCAGCAGTACCATATACTCAATTTGATGCTGGCACGGCCGGAAGGCGTCATCCTGGTCACTGGCCCAACCGGATCGGGCAAAACCACGACGCTATATTCTATTTTGAATCATCTGAACCGGGAAGAGGTCAATATCATGACCATTGAAGACCCGGTTGAATACCCGTTGATGCGGATCCGGCAAACATCGGTCTCCGATGGCACAAAAATCGACTTTGGCAGCGGCATTCGCTCACTGATGCGGCAAGACCCCGACATCATTTTGGTGGGCGAAATACGTGATCCTGAAACGGCCGAGATGGCCATCCGCGCGGCCATGACAGGACACCAGGTGTTCTCTACCTTGCACACCAACTCGGCGTTGCGCAGTTTTACCCGGCTGCGCAATTTGGGTGTGTCCGCGGATCTGATGGCTGGCCACATCAGCGGCGTGATTGCGCAGCGCCTGGTGCGGCGTGTCTGTCCGTCGTGCCGCGAGCCGGTGCAACTCCACGAAGGCATGCCGGAATGGCAATTGCTCGGACCCCAGCACCAGGGCCAAACCATCTTTCGTGCGCGGCGTGGCGGCTGCCCGTCGTGCAACCACACCGGTTATCGGGGGCGCATGGCCATTATGGAGCTGCTGCGGGTGGACAGTGGTATGGACGAATTGTTGGCGCGCAGCGCCACTTTGGGCGAGCTCGCCCATTACGCACGCCAGCGCGGTTTCCAGCCACTGGCGTTCGATGGATTGCGACGGGTGCTCGAAGGGCTGACCACGATCGATGAAGTCGGACGCGTCACCGACCTCACCGCCTTGCTTGACGAGGCGCCAGCGCCTTCGCATTCGGGGTGAGGTCTGCGATGCCCATTTATCGATATCGTGGCGTCGATGCGGCGGGGCGCGTCGTCGAGGGGGAGCTCGAAGCGCTCAACCTCATGGAGCTGCGCAGCCAGTTGGCGCAAGGACAGATTGTCCTGCTCCACAGTCGGCAGCGTCGCCAACGCAGCAGCAGCCGCCAGCAAAAGCTGACCCCGCAAGAAAAACTGGACCTGATGTATCACCTGCAGATGCTGCTGCAGGCAGGGGTATCGATTGTCGATGCACTGGAAGATTTGCGCAGCAGTGACAGCCTCAACCTGCGCCGAGTCGGGGGCGTGTTGCTGTCGCGCATCAACGCGGGCGAAAGTCTGGCCCAAGCGATGCGCGCCGATCCCGCCAATTTCGATCCGGTAGTGGTCAGTTTGGTGCACGCCGGAGAGGGGACAGGGGC
>NZ_JARJMT020000190.1 GCF_029335975.1 Tepidimonas sp. | reverse complement strand
GTAGCCGATGCCCGTGCCGCGCAGCTTGGTGGAGGGATCGAGGTCGTGGTCGGTGGCGCGGGCGAGGCCGAGGCCGACTTCCAGGTCGTCGATGGGCGCGAAGCCGAAGACCAGTTCGCCGCCGCGTACCTTGTCGTCGCGGTTCAACGCGCCCTCGACCTTCAAGCCGCCTTTGCCGAGCGCGCCGGCATCGTCGACGTTCATCGACGGCTCCAGCGCAGAAGGCGCAAGCAGTAGATTTCGGTTCCATGCCGTGGATGACGCGACTTCGCTGCGGACGACGCGCGTGCCGGTATCGAACCACTGGAGGGCGGCATCCCGCGTCGTCGGCTTGGCCCGAACCTTGGTCAGCGCGATGGGCACATCCCAGCACGCAAGCAACGGATTCATGCTCGGTCTTCTTGCTATTTAAATAATAACCATTCTCAGTATACACAAGAATGATTCTCAATATTGATAGAATTAGTTCAGTGTAAGTCTGATCATCAATAGAATTCTTCTATGAAAGTATTCGGGAAATGCCCAAGAAATCGTCGCGAGCGGTCGCAAGGCCAGGCGGTTGGCGCGCTTGCCGCGAGACATATCGAGTAGATAGGCGAGGGAGCCAAAACCCAAATAAAGGACACCCACTTTTTTTGTTTCCCCAGGTCAAGTTCTGGGGCATCGCCCCGAGCGTGGCCTTTGTATCTGAAGCGCAGACCAACGGAGTGGCCGAGCGCTTCAACCGCACGCTCAAAGCGCAGGCGATCCACGGCCGCGTCTTCAGGAATGTCGAGGAGGTGCGCGCCGCTGTCACTGCGCTCTAGGATCGTTACGATCGTCGTTGGCGTCTCTAGAAGCTGGGCTTCATGCCACCCCGTAACGCCCGTCAGGCGTATGCCATTCGAAAGGCGGCCTGAGTTGCAAAGCCGTGTCCAGAGAATCCGAGCCGGTACAGGGGAATGCACATGCAAGCCGAGGCGTTTCGCCGATCGGCCGGGGATATCTATTTGCCGGTGTCGCGGGTTTGACGCTCCGTTCGTCGGGCTTGCCGTTGCGCTTCGGCGTCGCGCGCCGCCTGCAGCCAAGCCGCAAAGGAGGCGGGCGTCTCCAGCGTGATGCGACCGATGGCACCGGTGCGAAAATCCGTCAACACTGCTTCGCCGGCTTTGTGTGGATCGATGCGTCCCCCGGGGAGCAAGGCGCCGCGCTTGCGGCCAATGGCGGCCAGCAGTTCCCGCTCGGGCCGTGCGGCAATGGTCGGCGCCGTCAACCCCAGGCGGTAGCGGGCCTCGAGCAGAGCCGGATAATCGGCCCGCAACACCCGCAGCAGGGCCAACGCGACGGCCTCCTCGTCGAAGGCATTGCGGCCGACGGCGCCGCTGGCGGCCAGCCAGTCCCCACTTTCTGGCACGATGATCTTGGGCCACAGAAGACCCGGGGTGTCGTATAAATACACATCGTCGGCCAGCACGACGCGCTGCTCTTGTCGGGTGACGCCTGGCTCGTCGGCCGCCTTGGCCGCGCGCTTGCCGAGCAAGGTGTTGATCAAGGTGGATTTACCGACGTTGGGGATGCCGGCGATGAGCACCCGCAGCGGCTTGACCATACCGCCGCGATGTGGGGCAAGCCGACGGCATTCGGCCACCAGCGTGCGCGCCGGCCCCGGGCTGTGGGCATGCAAGGCAATGGCCCGCGTGCGGGGCTGCGCGCTGTAGTGGGCCAGCCACTGTGCGGTGCGGATCGGGTCGGCCAGGTCCTCCTTGTTCAGAATCTTCAGCCTGGGCCGATCGCCGATCAATTGGGCCAACAGCGGATTGGCGCTCGACCCAGGCAGCCGCGCATCGAGCAGCTCGATGACAACGTCCGTGGCCTTGAGCCGCTCGCGTAACGCCTTTTGCGTCGCGTGCATATGACCGGGAAACCACTGGACGCTCACAGCCAGGCTCCTCGACAGGAATGCGAGCGCTCAGGCGTGCGCACGCAGCCAGGCCTGCAGGTCGGCCACCGTATCGGCGACAAAGGCGGGCTGCAGCGAGCGCAGATCTTCGTGCCTATGGGCCCCGTAGGTGACTGCGACGGCGGCGCAGCCGGCGTTGCGCGCCATCTGCAGGTCGTGCGTGGTATCCCCAATCATGAGGGTGCGCTCGGGCGGTATGCCGAGCTCGGCCATCAATTCGCGCAGCATTTGCGGATCGGGTTTGCTGGCCGTCTCGTCGGCGGTGCGGGTGGCATCGAAGACGCCATGCAGCGCGACCGTCTGCAAGGCGAGGTCCAGTCCGCGGCGGCTTTTGCCGGTGGCCACAGCCAGCCGGTGACCACGGCCGCGCAGATCATCGAGCAGCGACAGCACCCCGTCAAAGAGCGTGACTTCGTGCTGGCGCGCAAACCAATGGTGGCGGTAGCGCTCCACCAGCAGGGGATGGCGCTCGGGCGCAACGTCCGGCGCAGCGTGGGCCAGCGCCTGGGCCAAGCCCATGCCGATTACCCAGGCTGCACGCTCGCGCGACGGCACCGGCGCGCCGATGTCGCGCGCCGCGTCCTGGATGCAGCGCACGATCAGCGCAGTGGAATCGAACAAGGTACCGTCCCAGTCGAAGGCGATGAGGTCGTAACGACGGGGGCGATGGGAGCCAAATGGAGTGGCAAGGCTGGAAGATGAATCGGTCACAGCGGGCCTGAAAATGGCGGCGATCCCGAATCTGGGGCGCCAAAATGACAAAAGGCGCATGACGGGCGCCTTTTGCCGTCTTCGAGAGAGAGGTTTATGCGATTCGGAAGTTCTCGATGTTGCCACCGGCCGCCAGAATGTTGCGTACCCATTCCGGCTTGCGACCTGGACCGCCAGACCAGAGTTCGCCGTTGGGACCACGATATTTCGGTTCGGCTTTGGAGCGGCCGCCCTTGCCCTTGGCCTTGCCGCCGCGCGAGCCAGCGCTGGCCAATTCCTGCGGTGTGATGTCGTATTCGGCCATGCGGGCGAGGATCTCGGCGATCACACCGGCGCGCTCCTGCTTGCGCAATTGTTCGGCCTGGGCCAAGAGGGCTTCGGCTTGGGCTTTCAGTTCTGCATAGGTTGCCATGGGCGTTCTCCAGTAGGATGAACAAATCGATCTGACGGCGCGATTGTAATCAAAAAAAACGCCGCACGTCGCCCCAGCCGGCCAATTCAGGCGGCAAGGGGGCGTGCAATTGCAATTCCTGCCCTGTCATCGGATGGCGTATCTTCAGTCGCCACGCGTGCAGAAACATTCGCTTCAGGCCCCAGTGCGCCAGCAGGCGGTTCCATGCGAAATCGCCATACTTGTCGTCACCGGCGATGGGGTGACCGACGTGGGCCAGATGCACCCGAATCTGGTGGGTGCGGCCGGTCTTGATGGTGACTGCCAGCAGCGTCATCCCGGGGGCGTCGGCCGGCCAACCGGCGGGCGGATGCACCGCACCGAGCACCTGCACCAGCGAAATCGAGCGCTGGCCCAGGGGATCGCACACATCCGTGACGCGCACCCGCCGCTCACCGCTGGGCAGCAAATATTTGTGCAAAGGGACGTCGATCACTTGGCGTGTGGCAGGCCATTGGCCGCGTACCAACGCCAAATAGGTTTTGCCCGTGCTGCGCTCGCGAAACTGGTCTTGCAGGCGTTTGAGCGCGCTGCGTCGCTTGGCCACCAGCAGCACACCGCTGGTCTCGCGGTCCAGGCGGTGCACCAGCTCCAGCAAGGCCGCTGTGGGCCGTGCATGGCGCAGTTGCTCGATCACGCCGCAGGACACGCCGCTGCCCCCATGCACCGCCACACCGGCGGGCTTGTCGATGGCCAGCAGCCATTCGTCTTCGTAGATGACGGGAAAGGCCCGCTTGGGCACGGCGGCCGGTACCAAGTCCACCACCCGCTCGGGCAGCCGCACCGGGGGCAGCCGCACATCGTCGCCTGCCTGCAGCCGGGTGTCCGCGCGCGCGCGCGCCTTGTTTACACGTACCTCGCCGCTGCGGATGATGCGGTAGATCAGCGTTTTGGGCGCGCCTTTGAGCTCGCGCAACAAAAAATTGTCGAGCCGCTGGTCGGCGGACTCGGCATCGACGGTCAAGTGGCGGACAGAGGCATTGGGCATGGGCAAGCGGCGACCTGTCCTGCAGCACGCCGCACGCGATCCGGACCGTGCCTATAATGGCAAAGTCTGTCCGTGCGCCGAAAAGGATCGGGTCGTTGCGAAGTGTACGGCACGCCCGACGCTGCAGAGCGCAGACAGACATATGTTTGCCGAACCCTGGGTGGGGTGGTGCATCCGGGTCAGGTCCGCTGTGTCGGACTTTTCATCCCGGATGGTTGCGCTTCGCCCCGGTCGAACCGACGTTCATCCAGTCAGCGAACCCGATACGGAATACCCCCAACATGCAGCCTGCGGCCGACCCGAATTGCCGCGCGGCGGGCTGCATGAGGACTCAGTGATCACCGAGACGCCCGCCCTCCCGTGCTGCACAACGGCTTGTCGTCCCTGTTCACCGTGATCCACGCGCCCATGCCCGGGTGCGCGTGACCACCTGCCCAGCGTGCGCTGGGCAGCAGGGTTTTCGCGCCCCCCAGAGGCTCTCCGGCAATTCCCCCTGTTCGCTCGACCGGTCCGCGGTTCGCGGCATCCACGCCCACCCGGGGCGCTTGTTCGACCGAGTCTGAGGAACGTACGATGAAACGCATGCTGATCAACGCCACGCAGGCCGAGGAGCGCCGACTGGCGATCGTCGATGGGCAAAAACTGCTCGACTACGAAGTCGAGATCGAGGGGCGCGAGCAGCGCAAGGGCAACATTTACAAAGCCGTCGTCACGCGCGTGGAGCCGTCGCTGGAAGCGTGCTTCGTCGATTACGGCGAGGACCGCCACGGGTTTTTGCCATTCAAGGAAATTTCCAAGCAATATTTTCAGGGCAATGTGCCGCCCTCGCAGGCCCGCATCCAGGACGTCATCAGGGAAGGGCAGGAGCTGCTGGTTCAGGTGGAAAAAGAGGAGCGTGGCAACAAGGGCGCGGCGCTGACCACCTTCATCAGCCTGGCTGGCCGCTACGTGGTGCTCATGCCCAACAATCCGCGCGGCGGCGGCGTCAGCCGGCGCATCGAGGGTGACGACCGTGCCGAATTGAAGGCGACGCTGGACAAGCTGGAATACCCCAACGGCATGTCCATCATTGCGCGCACTGCTGGCATTGGGCGCGAGGCGGCCGAGCTGCAGTGGGACCTGAATTACCTGCTCAAGCTCTGGAATGCGATCGAGGGCGCGTCCAAGGCCCTGACTAAGCCCGAACTCATTTACCAAGAATCGACGCTGGTCATCCGTGCGATCCGCGACTATTTCAACAGCGATATCGGTGAAATCCTGATCGACACCGACGACATCTACGAGCAGGCGCGCGGTTTCATGTCGCATGTGATGCCGGAGTATGCCAACCGTGTCAAGCGCTACCGGGACAACGCGCCGTTGTTCTCGCGTTTCCAGATTGAACACCAGATCGAGACCGCCTACAGCCGCACGGTGACGCTGCCTTCGGGTGGTGCGATCGTGATCGATCAGACCGAGGCCCTGGTGGCTGTGGACGTCAACTCAGCGCGGGCGATCAAGGGCGGAGATATCGAAGAGACCGCGCTGCGCACCAACCTGGAGGCCGCCGACGAGGTGGCGCGGCAAGCGCGGCTGCGCGACCTGGGTGGGCTGATCGTGATCGATTTCATCGACATGGAGGACAGCAAAAACCGCCGCGAGGTGGAAAACCGCCTGCGCGAGGCGCTCAAGCAAGACCGCGCGCGCGTGCAGTTTGCGCCGATCAGCAAGTTTGGTCTGCTGGAAATGAGCCGCCAGCGCCTGCGTCCGACCCTGTCGGAGGGGGCTTCCATCCCTTGCCCGCGCTGCGGTGGCTCGGGCCATATCCGCGACACCGAGTCGTCGGCGCTGCAAATCCTGCGCGTGATCCAAGAGGAGTCGCTCAAAGACAACACCGCCGCTGTGCTGGTGCAGGTACCGGTGGATGTGGCCAGTTTTTTGCTCAACGAAAAGCGTGTCGAGATCACCAAGATCGAGCTCAAGCAGCGCATCAGCGTGCTGCTGGTGCCGAACAAGTCGCTGGAGACGCCGAATTACAAGCTGGAGCGCTTGAAGCACGACGACCCGCGCCTGGACAACCTGGATGCCAGCTACAAGCTGGCCGACATTGCCGAGGACGTGGCCCTGGTGACGCGGCGCAGCCAGGAGCGCATCAACCGGCAGGAGCCGATCATCAAGGGTGTGCTGCCGGACAGCCCCGCCCCAGTGGCCGCACCGCGGTCCGAAGCGACGCCGCCGCTTGCCAGCGCTGCTGCGGCCGTGACACCGGGCAGCCCCGCACCGGTGCCAGCCGCAGCACCCACGGCCCCGCCGCAGCCAGCAGAGACGGGCTTTTTGGCCTGGCTCAAACGCCTGTTTGGATGGCAAGCCATGCCAGCCACCGCACCGACGCCAACCCCCGCTGCCGCGCCGGAACCCGCCCCAGCAGCAGCGCTGCCCGAGCAAGCCGGCAGCGGCGCACGCCGGGGGCGGGGCGGCCGGGGCGGGCGCAGCCGCGGGGATGCGGCGCGCCAGGGCGAAGCCCGCGCGGAACGCAGCGAGCGCAGCGAACGCACCGACCGGCCCGCGCGTCCCGAGCGTGCTGAGCGCGCAACGCGGCCCGCCCGCCCGGAAGAGGCGGCCGTTGCCGAAGCGACCGCAGCTTCGCTGCCCACGACCGATAGGGGGGCGGATGCTGCGGTGGACATGGCGCCTGCAGCCGACTCGGGGGTCGACGCAGGGGCGCCGAGCGAGCTGCGCGAGCGCGGGGAACGCCGTCGCCGCGGGCGCCGCTCACGCGGCGAGGCCGCCGACCATGGGGCTGTGTCCGCCTTGGCGCCGGCCGCGCCCGCGCGCAATGCCCAAGCTGATGCCTCCAGCCAAGTTGCGCCGCTGGCCCAAGACGACGATGCCAGCGGCATGACGGCGCCCGAATCTGCCGAGGCCGCTCGTGCCCCGCGCGAGCGACGCAGTCGCGACCGCTATGGCCGGGACCGCAGCCGCCGTCAGGATGGGCAGGGTGCCGCGCCGGACAGTGCCGAAGCCCCCGAAGCCGCTGCCGGCAGTGGCGCGGACGCAGCCCCGCGTCGCTCGTACTTCGCGGTGCCGCCGTCCCCCGCGGAGCCCGCCGCCACCGCAGCGCAGCCCCAGGACAGGCTAGCCCCTGCCCCCGCCGATGTACCTGCCGACGGGCTTGCCGACGTGCCTGCCCCCGCGCCCGTTTCGGCACCGATGACCCGCGAGGCACCAACCGAAAAGCCCGAGACGCCTGAAGCGACCGAAACGCCCGCGACCATTGCTGCCACCATGCCCCTGGCCGTGGCCCCGGTGGCGCAGCCGTCTGCCGGCGCGCAGGCGTACCGCTTGCCGCTCGAGGAACTGGCCGTCCTGGCCCGCCAGGCGGGCTTGGAATGGGTGCAGTCCGACGCGGACAAGGTGGCGGCGGTGCAGTCCGCGATCGCGGCCGAGCCGCCACCAGTGCGTGCGCCGCGCGAGCCGCGCCCCGCGCCCGCCGTCAGTGACGAGCCGCTCGTGCTGATCGAGACGAAACGGGATTTGCGCGAGCAGAAGTTCCCCTTCGACGCCTGAGTGAGGGCTGCCCGCTATGGATACCGACATCTTCCCTGAAATCCCCGACCTCGTCTGGGGCGAATCGCTGCTCACCGGTGACGGCCGCATGGACGAGACCCACGAGGAATTCGTCACCCAGCTTGCCCGGCTGCGCGCGCTGCCGCACGACCAACAGCTCGACCCCTACCGGGCGTTGCTTGCGCACACGGTCGAGCATTTCGAGCGCGAGGAGCGCTGGATGGTGGCCGTCGGCTTTGCCAAGGACAACTGCCACGCCGCGCACCATCGGCAGATCCTGGACACCATGCGCGCTGTGGAGGAGCACTTCCTGCAAGGGGATCACGAGATCATCGACCGCATGGCGGCGGCGCTGGCCGAATGGTTTCCGATGCATGCGAAAACCATGGACGCCGGTCTGGCGCAGCACATGCGCGCCGTGGGGTTCGACTCGCGCACCGAGACCTTGGCCGACCCCAGCCGCGTGCGGCCCGCAACCATGACGGGTTGCGGCAGCGTGCAATGCAGTTGACCGGCCCGCGTCGTTTCTTCAACGGCGCACTCTGGTTTTTCACATGACGCCTGGGGGCGACGGCGCTAGTATGCGCACCCACAAGGAGCCCCCCATGACCGTCATCACCTGCATCGAAGATCTGCGCCGCCTGGCGCAGCGGCGCGTGCCGCGCATGTTCTACGACTACGCCGACAGCGGCTCGTGGACCGAGAGTACTTACCGCGCCAACGAGTCTGATTTCCAGTCCATCAAGCTACGCCAGCGGGTGGCTGTCAACATGGAAGGGCGCAGCACCCGCACCACCATGGTTGGCCAGCCTGTGGCCATGCCGGTGGCGCTGGCCCCCACGGGTCTGACCGGCATGCAGCATGCCGATGGTGAAATCCTGGCTGCCCGGGCGGCGCGAGCGTTTGGTGTGCCCTTTACGCTGTCGACCATGAGCATCTGCTCCATCGAGGATGTGGCGCGGCACGCGGGGGAGGGCTTCTGGTTCCAGCTCTATGTGATGCGCGACCGCGACTTCATCGAACGCCTGATCGATCGCGCCAAGGCCGCCCACTGCGGCGCATTGGTGCTGACGCTCGATTTGCAAATTTTGGGGCAGCGCCACAAGGACCTGAAAAACGGCCTGTCCGCCCCGCCCAAGCTGACCCTGTCCAATATCGTCAACATGATGACCAAGCCACGCTGGTGCCTGGGCATGTTGGGCACGTCCCGGCGCCAATTTGGCAACATCGTCGGACACGTCAAGGGCGTGGCCGATATGGGCAGCCTGTCGGCGTGGACGGCGCAGCAGTTCGACCCACGGCTAAACTGGGGCGACGTCGAGTGGATCAAGAAGCGCTGGGGGGGCAAACTCATTCTGAAGGGCATCATGGATGTGGAAGATGCCAAGCTGGCTGCCGACTCGGGCGCCGATGCACTGATCGTCAGCAACCACGGCGGACGTCAGCTCGACGGGGCGGAGTCGAGCATCCGGGCCCTGCCGCGCATCGTGGAGGCGGTGGGCAAGCGCATCGAGGTGCACCTCGACGGCGGCATCCGCAGCGGCCAGGACGTGCTCAAGGCCCGGGCGCTGGGGGCCCGAGGCACCTACATCGGCCGTGCGTTTTTGTATGGCCTGGGCGCCATGGGCGAGGCGGGTGTAACCAAGGTGCTGGAAATCCTGCACAAGGAACTCGACCTCACCATGGCTTTTACCGGGCACACCCAAATCGAGACGGTGGACCGCTCGATCCTGATCCCGGGCACCTACCCAGTGGCCTGAGCGTTCGGGCGTTCAGCGGCCGCTGGCCCTGGCTGTGGCGCCCGCTGGGGGGATCCAGCGCCACAGCAAGGCCCCCGCGGCCAGCGCGCAACCTGCCGAAAAGCCAAATGCGGCGCCGGCGCCCGCGTGCTCATACAGCAGCCCGAACACGAACGACGCCGGCAGCAGCATGGCGCCCGCCGTCATGTTGAACCAGCCGAACGCCGTGCCGCGCAGCTGTGCGGGGGCCAAGTCGGCGACCAGGGCTTTTTCCACCCCCTCGGTTGCGGCCAGAAAGACGCCATAAAACGCAAACCACCCAGCCAGCCACATGCCGGCGGGGGCCGACAGGCCCAAGGCCAGGTAGAACAGCGCGTAGGCACCATAGCCCATGAGCAGCAGCCGCCGGCGGCCCACGCGGTCCGACAGACCCGACAGCGGGATGGACAGCACCATGGCGATGAACGAGACGGCCGCCCACAGCAGCGGTATCTGGGCCTGAGGGACGCCCAGCTCACTGGCGCGCAGCAGCAGGAACATGTTGGACGAGTTGCCCAGTGTGAACAGTGCCACGACCACGAGGTAGCGCCGAAAGACCGGTGGCAGGGCAGCGCCGCCGCTGAGCTCGATCGGCGCAACGTTTGGGGACGGGGCTAGCGTGGCTGGCTCGCGCAGCCCCAGGGCCAGGACGATACACGCCAGCGCGGGCACCCAGGTCCACAGGAACACCTCGCGCAGCGGCATGCCGCTGGCCAGCAAGGCTGCAGCCAGCAGCGGGCCGATCACCGCGCCCGCGTTGTCCATGGCCCGGTGCAACCCGAAGGCCAGCCCGCGCCGATCCGCCCCTACGCTGGCGGCCAGCAGCGCGTCGCGTGGGGAGGTGCGCAGCCCCTTGCCCACCCGGTCCGCAAACCGGATGGCCAGCAGCGCCGGCCAACTGGTCACCCAGGCGATCAAGGGGCGCCCCAGGGCCGCCAGGCCGTAGCCGACGACGATCCACGGTTTGCAGCGCCGGGTGCGGTCCACCACCACGCCAGACACCCATTTGAGCAGGCTGGCCGTGGCTTCGGCAATGCCCTCGATCAAGCCCAGGGCGCGCGGTCCCGCCATCAGCACCGAGGTCAAATAGAGCGGAACCAGGGGGTACACCAGCTCGGAGGCGGAATCGTTGATCAGGCTGATCAAGCCGATGAGCCATACGGTGCGCGGCAACGCACGAAAAGTCTGCCACATGGCGCTACAGGATGGAGATGGAGCCCTCATCATACCCCGCGCAATCCCCTGTTTTTGGAGGCAGGCGGCTGTCCTTCGGGTTCGTCCGCACCCCTGTGTTAGAGTCGGGCCATGGCGGGGCACCGGGCGTCAGCAGCTTGTGCCCCCCGCATGTGGCGTGGCCCAAGGGTTGTGCAGCTGGGTGCCGCGCCGCCCGTGGCTTGTGCAAGGCCGTGTATGGCCGTCAATGCCGGCGGCGGATTGGCCGGCCATGGTTTTCCACCATCCCCTGATGCGCCCAGTGGCCAGCAGGCCAGGCGCGCCTGTTGCCACCCCGCATCGCCATCCCAAGGAGGCCCCTATGGCCAAAGAAGAATTGATCGAGATGCGCGGCACGGTCGACGAGATTCTGCCGGACTCTCGCTACCGCGTCACCCTGGAAAACGGCCATACTCTGGTCGTCTACACCGGAGGCAAGATGCGCAAACACCACATCCGCATTCTGGCGGGCGACCGGGTATCGCTGGAACTGTCACCCTACGACCTGAGCAAGGGGCGCATCACTTTCCGGCATCTGGAGCCGCGCACGGCTGGCCAGGCCCCCATCGCCCGGCGCAAGCCGCGCTGAACAGCCCGGCTCACTTGCCCCAACTGTCCTTCAGGCCCGCAATCCGGTTGAACACTGGGCGCGCGGGCGTGTGGTCCACGCGGTCGGTGCCGAAATAGCCGTGCCGCTCGAACTGGTAGCGCTGCTCGCGCGGGGCATGTGCCAGCGACGGCTCTAGGTAGGCTGTCACGACCCGCAGGCTGTGGGGGTTGAGCGCGGCCTTGAAATCCTTGCCACCGGCGTCGGGCTGCGGATCGGCGAACAAGCGGTCGTACAGACGCACCTCGGCGGCCACCGCCTCGTGCACGCCTACCCAGGTTAGGGTACCTTTGACCTTGACGGCGTCGGCCCCGGGGGTGCCGCTCTTGGTGTCGGGCACCAGCGTGGCCAGTACGGCGCTGACGCGACCCTCGGCATCCTTCTCGCAGCCGGTGCACTCGATGACAAAGCCGTATTTGAGGCGCACCTTGTTGCCGGGGAATAGGCGGAAATAGCCCTTGGGGGGCTGTTCCATGAAGTCCTCGCGCTCGATCCAGATCTCTGGCCCCAGGCTGAAATGGCGCTGACCCAGCTCTGGCCGCTGCGGATGCACCGGGGCAGTGCAGGGCTCGCGGTGCTCGGCATCGCCAAACACCTGCGCCCAGTTGGTGAGCCTGAGTTTGATCGGATCCAGCACGGCCATCGCGCGCGGTGCTTTGCCCTCCAGGTCGTCGCGCAGCGCGATTTCGAGGCTGCTGTAGTCGATCCAGCCGCCGGCCTTGCTGACGCCGGTGCGTTCGCAGAACAGGCGGATGGCTTCGGGCGTGTAGCCGCGGCGGCGCAGCCCGACGATGGTGGGCATGCGTGGGTCGTCCCAGCCGCTGACCACCCCCTCATCCACCAGTTGCTTGAGCTTGCGCTTGCTGGTGACCACGTAGGTCAGGTTCAGCCGGGCAAATTCGTACTGATGTGGCAGGTTGAAGGGCTCGATACGGTAGGCCTCCAGCGCCGAGGCCAGCAGCGGCGTGAATTGGTGCGCCTGCGCCTTGAGCAGCCCGAAAAACGCATCCAGGTCGCGCAGCACGGCGTCGCGGTCGTGCTCCCACTTCGCAAACAGCGCCCGCATGCGCCGCTCGGGCTCGGTGTTCAGGCCGAGCTTGTGCGCATGGTTGTGGCAGTGCAGGGCAAATTCCTTGCCGGCTTCCACCCCCTGCTGCTCGATGCGCTCGATGAGCTGGCGGGCGCGCGCGAACTGCGGCGCGCGCAGGATGGGCACGATGCGCTCGAGCAGCCAGTCGTAAAACGGCCGCTGGTCCTCGAATTCCAAGGTGCAGATGCTGTGGGTGATGTTCTCCAGCGCATCCTCGATCGGGTGCGCAAAGGTGTACATCGGGTAGATGCACCAGGTGTCGCCGGTGTTGTGGTGCGTTGCATGTTTGATCCGGTAGATCGCCGGGTCGCGCAGGTTGATGTTGGGCGAAGCCATGTCGATCTTGGCGCGCAGCACCATCGCGCCATCGGGGAAGCGGCCGGCGCGCATGTCACGAAAGCGCGCCAGGCTCTCTTCGGCCGGGCGGTTGCGGAACGGGCTGTCGACGCCGGGCTCGGTGAGCGTGCCGCGGTTGGCGCGCATCTGCTCGGGCGTTTGCTCGTCGACATAAGCGTGGCCGGTCTCGATCAGGTACTCGGCCGCGCGGTACATGAAGTCGAAGTAGTCGCTGGCATAGTAGAGGTGGCGGGTGCCGAAGGCGTCCCAGCTCCACCCCAGCCAGCGCACCGCGTCCAGGATCGCGTCGACGTACTCCTGTTCCTCCTTCTCGGGGTTGGTGTCGTCGAAGCGCATGTGGCACACGCCGCCGTAGTCCCGCGCGAGGCCGAAGTTGATCCAGATGCTCTTGGCGTGCCCGACGTGCAGGTAGCCGTTGGGCTCGGGCGGGAAGCGCAGGCGCACCTTGGCCGGGTCCGGGTTGCCGCGGGCGTGGTGCGTGCCGTCGCCGGGCGTGCCGGCCCAGCGGCGGCCGTGCAGGCGGCCCTGCAGCAGGTCGCGTTCGATGATCTGGCGCAGAAAATGGCTGGCGGTGTGGGTCCCGCCGGGGGGCGTCGGGGCGTGTTCGCTCATGGCGCCGATTGTAGGGCGCGCCCCCGTCCACCCCTGTCCAC
>NZ_JARJMT020000191.1 GCF_029335975.1 Tepidimonas sp. | reverse complement strand
ATGGTGTACGGCCAGATGAACGAGCCGCCGGGCAACCGCCTGCGCGTGGCGCTGACCGGCCTGACGATCGCCGAGTCATTCCGCGATGAAGGCCGTGACGTGCTGTTCTTTGTGGACAACATCTACCGCTATACCTTGGCCTGTACCGAAGGGTCCGCGCTGTTGGGCCTTATGCCTTCGGCAGTGGGCTACCAGCCGACGCTGGCCGAGGAAATGGGCCGCCTGAAAGAGCGTATCACCTCCACCACGGTGGGCTCGATCACCTCCATTCAAGCCGTGTACGTGCCCGCGGACGACCTGACCGACCCGTCGCCGGCCACCACCTTTGCCCACTTGGATGCCACCGTCGTGCTGTCGCGCGACATCGCCGCGCTGGGCATCTATCCGGCGGTGGATCCGCTGGACTCGACCAGCCGCCAGGTCGACCCCAACATCGTGGGGGAGGAGCACTACAACACCACCCGCGCGGTGCAAGCGGTGTTGCAGCGCTACAAGGAGCTGCGCGACATCATCGCGATTCTGGGTATGGACGAACTGTCGCCCGAGGACAAGCTGGCCGTGGCGCGCGCACGCAAGATCCAGCGCTTCCTGTCGCAGCCCTTCCACGTGGCCGAGGTGTTCACCGGCGCGCCGGGCAAGTATGTGCCCTTGGCCGAGACTATTCGCGGCTTCAAGATGATCGTCAACGGCGAGTGCGACCATCTGCCCGAGCAGGCGTTTTACATGGTCGGCACGATCGACGACGCCTTCGAGAAGGCCAAGAAGCTGGCTGGCTGATGCCTGCCCCCCGAAGCGCCGGCGGCACCGCCCCCCGGAGGGGGTGCCCCCGGCGGCTTGGCACGGCCGGCTCGGCGGCCCCCCATCGCCCGCGCTGCGCAAAGGAGATCTGAGATGAGTACCATTCAAGTGGAGGTGGTGAGCGCCGAGGAGTCCATCTTCAGCGGCCCCGCCAAGTTCGTGGCCCTGCCGGGCGAAGCGGGTGAGCTGGGCGTTTTGCCCGGCCACGTGCCCTTGATTACCCGCATCAAGCCCGGAGCCGTCCGCATCGAGAAGGCCGATGGTCAGGAGGAGTTCGTGTTCGTCGCGGGCGGCATCCTCGAGGTGCAGCCCAAGGTGGTGACGGTGCTGTCCGACACCGCCATCCGCGGCAAGGACCTCGACGAAGCCAAGGCCACCGAAGCGCGCAAAGCGGCTGAAGAAGCGCTCAAGAACGCCAAGAGCGAAGTGGACCTGGCCAAGGCACAGTCAGAGCTGGCCATCATGGCGGCCCAGATTGCTGCCTTGCGCAAATTCCGCCAAAAGCGCTGAACATACCCCTTGGCCCCTGGTGTGGATGAGCATGGGTGGCCGGGTGTCCCCCGCTGGCAGCGCAGCGGGCATTGGCAGACCATCGGTGCGGCGCTGTGGGCGCGGCGCGGGCTGAGTGCAGCGCTGTGCTGGCAAAGAGAGCGCTGGATCACACCGGACGCAGACTTCATCGACGTTGACCACATTGCCCCGCCGCATGCAGCGTCGATGCTGGTGCTGTTTCACGGTCTGGAAGGGTCCTCCGCCAGCCACTATGCGCAGACCTTTGCCGCCGAGGCACTGCGGCGCGGCTGGGCGATCGCCGTGCCGCATTTTCGCGGATGTTCGGGCGAGCCCAACCGTGCGCCGCGGGCCTACCACGCTGGCGATTTCGAAGAAATTGCTTGGATGTTGAACCGCGCGGCCCAGCGCTGGCCCGGCTGGCCCCGTGTTGCGGTGGGGGTGTCGCTCGGCGGCAATGCGCTGCTGCGCTGGTTGCAGGAGGCTGGCGCGGGCGCAGCTGCGCTCGTTCGGGCGGCAGCAAGCATCTCCGCGCCGCTGGACCTGGCGGCGGCAGGGGCTGCGATCGACCGCGGCCTCAACCGCGTGCTGTATGCGCGGATGTTTTTGCGCACCATGCGGCACAAAGCGCGCGAAAAATGGTTGCGCTTTCCCGGCCTGTTCGATTTGGAGCGGGCATGGGCGGCACGGACGCTGCGCGACTTTGACGATGCCTTTACGGCGCCGCTGCACGGTTTTCGCGGTGTGCAGGATTATTGGCAGCGCGCATCGAGCCGCCCCCATCTGCGTGCGGTACGGGTGCCGACCCTGGTGCTCAATGCGCGCAATGATCCCTTTGTGCCCTGGACGAGTTTGCCGACCACGGCGGAGGCGGGGCCCTGTGTCCAGCTGTGGCAACCCTTGCAGGGCGGGCATGTGGGCTTTGCGCAGCCGCGCGCACCGTGGGATTGGCGCGGCGACGCGGCGGCGCTGCCACGGCGGGTGATACCGTGGCTAGCCGAGGCGGCGGGCTGGTCCGGGCGGTGACACAATCGCCATCGCACCGCACACAGAGGACCCGACATGGACGATATCGTCAAAGCGGCGATGGCCAAGTGGCCGAATGTTCCCGATTGTTATGGCTGGCTGGGGCTGGATGCGCGCGGGCGCTGGTGGATGCGGGATGAGCAAGCGCAAGCCGCCGGCCCGTTTGCCGGAGAGGGGGCTACCCCAGCCAGCCGGGGCACAGCGTTGCGCCACGACAAACTGATCGCCTTCATTGGCCGCAACTACGGGGTGGATGGGCAGGGGCAGTGGTTTTTTCAGAACGGGCCGCAGCGGGTGTATGTGGAGCTGGAGCTCACGCCCTGGGTCTGGCGTCTGGCGCCTGACGGCGGGGTGTTCAGCCACACGGGGCTGCCGGTGCAGGTGGGTGACGCTTGGCTGGACGAGGCTGGGCGTTTGTATCTGGCGGGGGAAATGGGCCTGGGCGTGGTCCACACACAGGACATGCACCTGGCGGCGGAGGCGGTGGAGTCGGGCCGCTGGGCTCCGCGCCCCTGTCGGGCGGCGGAGCTGCCGGTGCGTTATGGCTTCGTGCTCAGCCCTGCGGCAGCGCGGCGGGCCAGCGCATCGAGCGCGAGCCGATAACCCTCTGGCCCGAAGCCGATGATGCTGCCCGCGGCCACTGGCGCAATCCACGAGTGGTGCCGAAAGGCCTCGCGGGCGTGTACATTGGAGAGGTGGACTTCGATTACGGGCATGGGCGCGACACCCTTGATGGCGTCGTGCAGGGCGATCGAGGTGTGGGTGTAGGCGCCGGGGTTGAACACCACGCCAATGGCCTGACCTGCGCGATGCAGCGCACCCCAGGCGTGCAGGTGGTCGATCAATACCCCCTCGTGGTTGCTTTGCGCTGTCTCGACGGTCAGCCCCAAGCGCGCGCCGTGTTCACGGCAGCGGGC
>NZ_JARJMT020000133.1 GCF_029335975.1 Tepidimonas sp. | reverse complement strand
GAGTGGGTCAGCGGCCTGTGGAATGCGGCCAAATTCCCTTGAGCTGCCTTGGCCTGTCAAACCCGTCTTGACCACCGCGCCTACGGGCTGATGGGAAATCTGGGTTCATATGGCTCTGCCTCAATCATCCCTGACTTTCATGTCGATTACGCGCAACTCCATTCCGCCCGTGGGGTGCAGCCAGTGGCTGGCGCAGACCGGGCGGCTGTCGCCGTGCCGGTCGATGGACACGGTCCGACCGCAGGCCAGACAGTGGGCCTGACCGGGTGGCTCTTCGATCACGATCTGCGCCGCGTGCAGCAGCGTCCCGGGCGCATCCGGCTCGCCCGATGGGCAGGATTGGCTGGGACAGCGCGGTGCCCCCGATCCGCCAGCATCCGACGCCCGCGCCAGTGGGTCTCGACCATGACAGGCCGGTCGTCATCGATGCGATCGCGCGCAGCGACGAGCCGCCTGCGTCCGGGTAGCGGTCGAAGATTAGCGCATGAGCGCCAATGGCGCGCCCGCAAGGGATGCATGGAAACCGACCCTGCGCCAACACCGATGGCGCCGATCCCGCACAATCCAAGCATCATCGGGATCACTCGGAATGAGCCGCGCACCATCCACCGGATTCAAGGGCAACAAGTCCAGGCTGCCCAGCAAACCCTGCGCCGTCTGCGGCCGGCCCATGAGCTGGCGCCGCGCCTGGGCCAAGAACTGGGAGCAGGTGCGCTACTGCAGCGAGGCCTGCCGCCGCCAGGCCAAGGCGCAACGCGGCGCAGACCGCTCACCGGGAGACGGCGCATGAACGCAACTCCCCCGCCCGCGCGCCCTGCGCCCCAGCCGCTGCGCCATCTGGTGCTGGTGCTGGGCGACCAACTCGACGCCCAATCGAGCGCCTTCGACGGCTTCGACCCCGCGCAGGACGCGGTGTGGATGGCCGAGGTGGCGGAAGAGTCCACCCACGTCTGGTCTTCACAGCCGCGTATTGCGCTGTTTCTCAGTGCCATGCGCCACTTCGCCGCCGAGCTGCTTGCGCGGGGGTGGTCGCTTCACTACACACGGCTGGATGATGAAGCCAACACCGGTACGCTGGCCGCCGAGCTCGCGCGTGCCGTGCGGGCGCTGCGCCCCCAGGCGCTCATCGTCGCCGCGCCGGGCGATTGGCGGGTGCTGCAGGCGCTGCGCGGGGCGGCCAAGGCACTGGGCGTGCCGCTCGAGTTGCGCGACGACCGTCATTTCTTTGCCACCGTGCGCGACTTCGCCGCCCATGCCCAAGGGCGCAAAAGCCTGCGCATGGAGTACTTCTACCGCGAGATGCGGCGCCGCCACCGTGTGCTGATGGATGGCAGCAACGGCGAGCAGCCCGCTGGCGGCCAGTGGAACTTCGATGCCGACAACCGCGAAGCTTTCGACAAACGCAGCGGCCCGCCGCCCGTGCCTGCGCCACTTCGCTTCGCGCCCGACGCCGTCACCCAAGACGTGCTCGCCCTGGTACGCCAGCGTTTTGCGGCCCATCCGGGCGCACTGGACGATTTCGACTGGCCCCTCACCCGCGCGCAGGCGCTGGCCGCGCTGGACGACTTCATCGACCACCGGCTGGCGGACTTTGGCCGCTGGCAGGACGCGCTGTGGCCCGCGCGACCCTGGCTGTGGCACTCGCGGCTGTCGGCCGCGCTCAACCTCAAGCTGCTGAATCCGCGCGAGGTGGTGGCCGCCGCCGAAGCCGCCTGGCGCGCGGGCCGCGTGCCCCTGGCCAGTGCGGAAGGCTTCATCCGCCAGATTCTGGGCTGGCGCGAATATGTGCGCGGCATCTACTGGACGCAGATGCCCGGCTACGCCGACGCCAATGCGCTGGATGCGCACAGCCCGCTGCCCGCCTTCTTCTGGAGCGGCGACACCGACATGGCCTGCCTGCGCGACGCCCTCACCCAGACCCTGCGCCTGGGCTATGCGCACCACATTCAACGGCTGATGGTGATTGGTTTGTATGCGCTGCTGCTGGGCGTGCAGCCCAAACAGATCAGCGACTGGTTTCTTGCCGTGTATGTGGATGCGGTGGAGTGGGTGGAGCTGCCCAACGTCGTCGGCATGAGCCAGTTCGCCGACGGCGGGCTGATGGCCAGCAAACCCTACATCGCCAGCGGCAAGTACATCGAGCGCATGAGCGCGGGGCGCTTCTGCGCCGGCTGCCGCTTCGATCCGGCCCAGCGCACCGGCGCGCGCGCCTGCCCCTACACCACGCTGTACTGGGACTTCCTGCTGCGCCACGAGGCGCGGCTGGCGGCCAACCCGCGCACGGTGATGCAGGTCAAGAACCTCGCCCGCGTGGGCGAGGCCGAGCGGCGGATCATTGTCGCCCAGGCGCGGACGCTGCGTGAGGTGGTGGCATGAATCGGCACCAGCCCGTGTTTGAGGCGACGGACACACCGGCCACAGGGGCCGGATGCGCCGCCGTCCCATTCGCGGCGAGCGAGGCCTTCGCCCCCACGCCAGCCGCCGCCCGCGCACGCCTGGCGGCTGTGCGCGCAGGCGACTATGCGCGCAGCCGCAACCATCTGGACGGCGCCGTCACCCGCCTGTCGCCTTACCTCACCCACGGCCTGCTCGATCTGGCCGAGGTCGTGGCCAGCCTGCGCAAGCGCCACCACCTGCCGCTGACCCACAAGCTGGTGCAGGAGCTGGGCTGGCGAGCGTACTTCCAGCACAGCTGGCGGCACCGGGGCGCGGCAATCTTCGACGACCTGCACCCCGGCCCGCTGCCCGCTGCGGCCTACGCCCGCGAACTGCCCGCCGACCTGCGCCGCGGCGCCACCGGCGTGCCGGTGATCGACCAGGCGGTGCGCACGCTCTACGCCAGCGGCTATCTGCACAACCATGCGCGCATGTGGCTGGCCTCCTACACCGTGCATGTGCGCAAGGTGCACTGGCGCGCCGGGGCGGACTGGATGTTCGCCCACCTGCTCGACGGCGACTTGGCGAGCAACCACCTGTCCTGGCAGTGGGTGGCCGGCACCGGCAGTGCCAAGCCCTACCTGTTCAACGCCGAGAACGTCGCACGCTATGCGCCGCCGGCGTGGCACAGCCCCGGCACGGTGATCGACACCACCTACGCCGTGCTCGACGCGCTGGCCCACAGCCCGCAGCGCCGCGGCGCCGAGCCCGGCGCCCACCCTGCGGTGGACGAGCCGCCTCTGTTCGCCGCGCCCCCGGCGGAAGGCTTCACCGCGCCCGATGCCGCCACCGTGGCCGGACGCACGGTGTGGTTGGTGCATCCCTGGGCGCTGGCCGACCCGCCGGCGGGCACGCTGCCCGTGGCTGTGCTCGATACCCGCTGGCATGCCCGCTGGCCGTGGTCGGCGCAGCGCTGGGCCTTCGTCGGCGCGCGCATGCACGCCATCGCCTCGCTGCGCTGGATGGCGCCAGCGCCCGAGCTCGTGGCCGCACTGCGCCCTGCGGCGCAGGTACGCGGCTGGTACAACCCGCATCTGGATGACCCCGCCTGGGCGGCGCTGCGCCTGCCGCTGCCGCCCTCTGCGTTTGCCGATCCCGATCGGGCCTGCCGTTCGTTTTCCGCCTACTGGACGCATGTGCTGAAGCACGCTCCGCCGGGCGCCTTACCGCAAGGAGTTTTGTCCAATGACTGACACAGCCAGCTCTCCCATCGTCCTCGTCACCGGCGCGCGCGGCGGCATCGGCCGCGCGTTGTGCGTGCAGTTGCAGGCCCAGGGCTGGCGGGTGGCTGCCGTGGGCCGCGACGCGGCGCAGCTTGCCGACGTGCCGGCGGACGCACATATCGCCGCCGACACCACCACGCCCGAGGGCGCCACCGAGGCGCTGGCGCAGTGCAGCGCGCAGCTCGGCGCGCCCAGCCACCTTGCGCACTGCGTGGGCAACACGCTGATCGCGCCGCTGCACCGCACACCAGCGACGCAGTGGCGCGAGGTGCTGCGCGTGAACCTGGAGAGCGCGCTGGCCACGCTGGGCGCGTGGATCGAGTCGCGCCGCGCCGCACAGGCCCCAGGCGCGGCGGTACTGGTGAGTTCGGTGGTGGCGCAAATCGGCGTGGCCAACCACGAGGCCATCGCCGCGGCCAAAGCCGGTATCGACGGCCTGGTGCGCAGCGCCGCGGCCACCTACGCCGCGCAGGGCCTGCGCATCAACGCCGTGGCACCGGGCATGACCGACACGCCCATGACGGCCGGGCTGCTCAAGCTGCCGGCCATGCGCGAGGGCGCGGGCCGCCAGTACCCGCTCGGCGGGGTGCAAACCGCCGAGCAGGTGGCGCAGGTCATGGCTTGGCTGCTGTCGGATGCCGCCAGCCGCATCACCGGCCATGTGCTGCCGGTGGACGGCGGCTTCACCCATGTGCGGCCGCTGGTGAAGTAACCGCTGCGCGGGGGCGGTGTCGAACCGCTCCGGAGCGCAGCGGGAGCCGCCGTTTGCGGACGGACTATAATGATGGGTTTATTCCATCTACTGCGTCCGCATTTCAGGAGCCGACCATGGCCGTCCAACAAAACAAAAAATCGCCGTCCAAGCGCGGCATGCACCGCTCGCACAACGCGCTGTCCGCGCC
>NZ_JARJMT020000130.1 GCF_029335975.1 Tepidimonas sp. | reverse complement strand
CTGCAAATCGCCCTGTTCTTGGGTCAGGACGGGATCATCAACGGCGCCATCTATGCCCTGATGGCGCTGGCACTCGTGCTCGTGTTTTCCGTGACGCGGGTGATTTTCGTCCCGCAGGGGGAGCTGGTGGCCTACAGCGCGCTCACGATGGCCGCGCTGCAGGCGGGCGGCACACCCGCGACCCTGTGGCTGCTGCTGACGATGGCCGCCACGGCGCTGGCTGTGGAGATTGGGCGGCAGCGGCGCGGCGCATCGGTGGACTGGTGGTCTACCGGCCTGTGGTGTGGCCTGCTGCCGGCACTGGCAGCGCTGGCCGTCTGGTGGCAGCCGAGCACCCAGGTGGGCAAGGCGCTGACCGTCGTGCTGCTGGTCACCCCTTTGGGGCCGTTGATCTATCGCTTGGCCTTTCGGCCGTTGTCGCACGCGACGGTGCTGGTGTTGCTGATCGTCTCGGTCGCGCTACACGGCGTGCTCATGGGGCTGGGGTTGTCGTTCTTTGGCGCCGAAGGCTCGCGCACCCCGCCGTTTTCCGAGGCGCGGTTCGATCTGGGCAGCCTGGCCATCAGCGGCCAGTCGCTGGTGGTGTTGGGCGTGACCGGGTTGCTGGTGATTGCGATGTTCGTGTTTTTCGAGCGCACCTTGCTCGGCAAAGCGCTGCGCGCCACAGCCATCAACCGCGTCGGCGCCCGCCTGATGGGCATCCCGACCGATCTGTCCGGTGATCTGAGTTTTGCCCTGGCGGCGCTGATTGGGGCGGTCTCTGGCCTGCTCATCGCGCCCATCACGACCATTTATTACGACACCGGCTTTTTGATTGGTCTGAAGGGTTTCGTCGCTGCGATCATCGGCGGGCTGGCCAGCTACCCGGCCGCTTTGCTGGGGGCCGTGCTGGTGGGACAGCTCGAGGCTTTCGCGTCGTTTTGGGCCAGTGCGTTCAAGGAGGTGCTGGTGTTCACCCTGATCATCCCGGTGCTACTGTGGCGCTCGCTGCGCAGCCACCATGTGGAGGACGAAGAATGAGCGCTGAAACCCGCGTCTCCCACGCCGCAGTCGCATCAGCGATCACCGGGGCCGGGGTATCGACCCGGTGGCTGACGCTGGGCTTGGTGCTGGCGCTGGCCGCCGCCTGGGGTTTTCTGCCCGACTTCACCATCACCTTGCTCAACTACATCGGGCTGCATGCCCTGGTGGCGCTGGGCTTGGTCATGTTAACCGGCGTGGGCGGCATGACCTCGTTTGGGCAAGCCGCTTTCGTGGGGCTGGGGGCTTATGCGACAGCCTGGATCTGCACGTCGCCCGACGTGGCTAGCGCCCTGTCTGGTTTGCCCACGCAGACCCTGCCCTGGTTGGGATTGGCCCTGGGGCTCGCGCTCACCTTCGGGGTGGCCTGGGGACTGGGCGCGGTGACGCTGCGCTTGGGCGGCCACTATTTGCCGCTGGCCACCATTGCTTGGGGGCTGAGCCTGTACTTTCTGTTCGGCAACCTGGGTCCGCTGGGCGGACACACGGGCCTGACCGGCATCCCACCGTTGTCACTGTTCGGCGCCTCGCTGGCCGATCCGCGCGCGCTGGGGATCCTGATCTGGGCCATTTTGCTGCTGGCGGTGTGGGCGTTGCACAACCTGCTCGATTCGCGCGAGGGGCGCGCCATCCGCGCACTCAAAACAGGCCGCGTCATGGCTGAGTCCATGGGCGTGAACACGGCGCGCCAGCGCATCAAGGTGTTCGTCTTGGCGGCGCTGCTCGCTGCCGTGTCGGGCTGGCTGTATGCCCATCTGCAGCGCTTCGTCAATCCGACGCCGTTCAATCTGAACATCGGCATCGAATATCTGTTCATGGCGGTGGTCGGCGGCAGTGGGCACCTGTGGGGTGCGCTGCTGGGCGCCACCCTGATTGCCTTGCTCAAAGAGCAATTGCAAGACTGGCTGCCCAAGCTGTTGGGTATGAGCGGCAATTTCGAAGTCATCGTCTTCGGCCTGTTGATGATGCTGGTGCTGCAGCGCTACGCGGACGGGCTGTGGCCCACGCTGGCCGGCTGGGCCAAGCGGGCGGGCGTGGTGCCCCCGCCTCGCAGGCTGCCGGCGCCGTCCCCCTTGCCCAGCCGCGCCCTGCCGCCTGCGGGGACGGTGCTCATCGAGGCGCGCAACGTCACCAAGCGCTTTGGCGGCCTGGTGGCCAACAGCCAGGTCTCGCTGGAGGTGCGCGCCGGCGAGGTGCACGCGTTGATCGGCCCCAACGGTGCCGGCAAGAGCACCTTCTTCAACATGATCTCGGGCGTGGACGACCCCAGCGAGGGCGAAGTGCGGCTGCTGGGCCAGTCCATGGTCGGGCGGCCGTCGCGGGACTTTGCTGCGCTGGGCCTGGGGCGGACCTTTCAGCATGTGCGGCTGCTGGGCCAGCGCAGCGTGCTGGACAACGTGGCGTTGGGCGCGCATCTGCGTGGGCGGCGCGGCTGGCTGGCCAGCATGCTGCGGCTCGAGCGCCACGAGGAGGCGGCGCTGCTGGCCGAGTCGATGCGCCAGATCGAGCGCTGCGGGCTGGCCGAGCACGCCCACACGCCGGCCGGCTCGCTCGCCTTGGGACAGCAGCGCATCGTCGAGATCGCTCGGGCGCTGGCGGGCCAGCCGGCGCTGCTGTTGCTGGACGAGCCGGCCGCTGGCCTGCGTCACCTGGAGAAGCAGGCGCTGGCGCGGCTGCTGGACCAGTTGCGTCGCGAGGGCCTGGGTATCCTGATCGTGGAGCACGACATGGAGTTCGTGATGAACCTGGCCGATCGCATCACGGTGCTGGACTTCGGCACCGTGATCGCGCACGGCACTCCGGCGCAGGTGCAGCGCGACCCGCGCGTGCTGGCCGCCTACCTGGGCGACGAAGGTTTGGGAGGCACGGCATGAGTCCCACCGAACGCCCGCCGCTGTTGCGCCTGCGCGGCTTTTCCGTCTCCTACGGGGCGGTGGAGGCGCTGCATCAGGTCGATCTCGACGTACATGAGGGTGAGATCGTTACCGTCATCGGTCCCAACGGCGCTGGCAAGACCACGCTGCTCAACGCCGCAATGGGTTTGCTGCGCTCGCGTGGTGAGCTGGCTGTGGCGGGCGAGGTGGTGCTGCGACCCAGCGTGGAGCGTATGGTCGCACGCCAGGTGGCGCTGGTGCCCGAGAAGCGCGAGCTGTTCGGGGAGATGTCGGTGCAAGACAACCTGCTGCTGGGCGGTTTTTCGCGCTGGCGGCGTGGCGACCGCACCCAGCGCGCACGCATGGAAGAGGTGTTTGCGATTTTTCCGCGCCTGCGGGAACGCCGCGCGCAGATGGCGGCGACGCTGTCCGGCGGCGAGCGACAGATGCTGGCCATCGGCCGGGCGCTGATGGCCAAGCCGCGCCTGCTGATGTTGGACGAACCGTCGCTGGGTTTGGCTCCACTGATCGTGCGCGAGGTGCTGCAGACCGTCGCGCGCCTGCGCGAGGCAGGTGTGTCCGTGTTGTTGATCGAGCAGAACGCCCGTGCTGCGCTGCAGATCGCCGACCGCGGCTATGTGTTGGAGATGGGGGCCATCGCGCTGCACGGCCCCGCCGAGGATCTGCTGCACGACCGCCGCATCGTCGAGACCTACCTGGGCTTGGGCGGCCATCGGGCCGCCGAGCCGGCCGCCCCGTTCACCGCCGCCTAGCGATCCGCCCGCTGTCGCCGCGCTGGAGCCGGCGCGGCAACGCAACCCGCCCCCGTCCTTGTTCGATTGAGCGTACGACCCCGATGAACGATACCCCCATCCTGCAGAGCTACATCGCCGGCCGCTGGCTCGGCCGCACCCCGGCGCAGACGCTGCGCAGCGCCGTCAACGGTCGCCCGGTGGCGGCGACGCACGCGGAGCCGATCGATTTTGCCGAGGCGCTGGCACACGCGCGTCGTGCGCAAGCAGCGCTGCTGCGGCTGGATTTCCAGCAGCGCGCTGCACGCCTGAAGGCGCTGGCCAAGTATTTGATGGAGCGCAAGGAGGCGCTGTACGCCGTATCGGCCCACACCGGCGCCACGCGCCAGGACGGATGGATCGACATCGAAGGCGGCATCGGCACGCTGTTCGCATATGCCAGCGTTGGCAGCAACGAGCTGCCCGGTTCCAACGTGTTGCACGAAGGCCCTCCGATACCATTGGGCAAGCAAGGGCACTTTGCCGGCACGCACATCTTAGTGCCGCGCGCGGGCGTGGCGGTGCACATCAATGCCTTCAACTTTCCCATCTGGGGGCTGCTGGAAAAATTCGCCCCAACCTTCCTCGCGGGCCTGCCGTGCATCGGCAAGCCCGCCACCGCCACGAGCTACCTGACGGAGGCGCTGCTGCGCTTGATCGTGGAAAGCGGCCTCTTGCCCGAGGGCAGCCTGCAGCTCGTCATCGGCGGCACGGGTGACCTGCTGGATCGGCTGCAGGGCCAGGATGTCGTGACTTTCACCGGCAGCGCCGACACCGCCGCGCGGCTGCGCGCGCACCCTAACCTCGTGCGCCAGTCGATTCCGTTCAATGCCGAGGCGGACTCACTCAACAGCGCCATCTTGGCTCCCGATGTCACCCCCGACGACGAGGAGTTTGACCTCTATGCCAAGGAGGTGGTGCGCGAGATGACCGTCAAGGCCGGCCAGAAGTGCACCGCGATCCGCCGCGCGCTGGTGCCGCGCCGCCATCTCGATGCCGTGGCCGAGCGGCTGCGCGCGCGGCTGGCCAAGGTGGTGGTGGGCGACCCGGCGTTGGAGGGCGTGCGCATGGGCGCGCTGGCCTCGCACGCGCAGCAGCGCGACGTGGCCGAGCGCGTGGCGCTGCTGCGCGCCGGCGCCGAGGTGGTGTGGGATGGCGGGCCGGATTTCGCGCCGCTGGGCGACGGCACCGCACAGGGGGCGTTCTGTGCCCCGACGCTACTGCTGGCGCGCGATCCGCACAGCCACGCCGCCGTGCACGAAGTGGAGGCGTTCGGACCCGTCAGCACGCTGCTGCCGTACGACGACCTGGACGAAGCGCTGGCCCTGGCCGCACGCGGCCGCGGCAGCCTGGTGGCCACACTGGTGACGCGCGACCCCCAGGCGGCGGCGCGCGCCATTCCGGTGGCGGCGGTCTGGCACGGCCGGCTGTTGGTGTTGGACCGCGAAGCCGCAGTGGAGTCGACTGGCCACGGCTCGCCGCTGCCGCCGCTCAAGCACGGCGGCCCGGGTCGTGCCGGTGGTGGCGAGGAGCTGGGTGGCCTGCGCGCCGTCAAGCACTACCTACAGCGCGCCGCGGTGCAGGGTTCGCCGACCATGCTGACGGCGGTCACCGGCGAATATGTGCGCGGCGGCGCGCGCATCCACACCGAGGTCCATCCGTTTCGCCGCCACTTCGAAGACCTGCGCGTCGGCGAGAGCCTGCTGACACACCGCCGTACCGTCACCGAGGCCGACATCGTTGCCTTCGGCGGCATCTCCGGGGATTATTTCTACATGCATTTCGACGAGATCGCGGCCAAGGACTCGCCGTTCGGGCGTCGCATCGCGCACGGCTACTTCGTGCTGTCGGCCGCGGCGGGCCTGTTCGTCTCGCCGGCGCCGGGGCCTGTGTTGGCCAACTACGGGTTGGAGACGCTTCGCTTTGTCAAGCCGGTGCTCATCGGCGACACCATCCAGGCGCGCTTGACCTGCAAGCGCAAGATCGACCGCGCCAAGACCGACGCCCAGGGCCGCGGCCAGGGTGTGGTGGCGTGGGACGTGGAGGTCACCAACCAGCACGACGAGCTGGTGGCCAGCTATGAGATTCTGACGCTGGTGGCCAAACGCGCCTGAGCCCCGCATTGGGCGGCAGGCCGCGCCTCGGCCGCCCTGCTGTCTTACCAAACCCCTGGACGCTCTGCCATGACATCCCATGCCTTCATTTGCGACGCCATCCGCACCCCCATCGGCCGCTACGGCGGCGCTCTGGCCAGCGTGCGCACCGACGACCTGGCTGCCAAGCCGATTCAGGCGCTGATGGCGCGCCACCCGCACGTCGACTGGGGCGCGCTGGACGATGTGATCTTGGGTTGCGCCAATCAGGCTGGCGAGGACAACCGCAATGTCGCGCGCATGGCCGCCCTGCTGGCGGG
>NZ_JARJMT020000083.1 GCF_029335975.1 Tepidimonas sp. | reverse complement strand
CCCAGCGGCCTCGGGGCGGCAACCGCTGGAGCTTGTTCTCTTCCTAGGCTTTCCGCAGCGCGGTCGCGCAGTGTGAATACTCGCGCACCATCCGCTTTCCGCAGTCCTTGAGTATCCGATAGATGTCGCGCAGCGCGAGTTCCGTGTGCGTCATGTTGCTCAAGCCGAATGCCACGGTCACGAGGTCGTAATGCCCGCTGGGAAACGGCAGTTGCTCGGCGTCGCACACCACCGTGGGCAACACGATACCGTGGTCGAGCAGCCGATCGCGGCCCTCGCGCAACATGGCAAGGTTGATGTCGGTGTGCACGACCATGCCACCAGGCCGCACCCGTGGTGCGATCGCCAGGCCCAGATCACCCGTGCCACCCGCAATATCCAGCACCCGCTGCCCGGGCTGCGGATTGGCCACCATGACCGCATAGGCCTTCCAACAGCGGTGCAAGCCGGCGGACATGAGGTCGTTCATCAGGTCGTAGCGCGGTGCCACCGAGTCGAACACGGCGCGTACGCGCCGTGCCTTCTCGTGTTCATCAACGGTCTGGAAGCCAAAATGCGTTTGCGTCATGGCGCCATGGTACGCCAAAGACGCGGGGTCAGCAGCGCCATTCAGTGGCGGCTGCACCCCGCCGTGGCCGGGGCGGGCATCGGTGTGTCGCGGTCCACGCCGGCTTCGGCCAGGCGGCGCTCGTAATCGGCCCACAGCTCGGCCTGCTGGCTGCCCAGAAAGTACAGGTACTCCCAGGTGTAGATGCCGCTGTCGTGCCCGTCGGAAAAGGTGGGCTGCACGGCATAGTGACCGACCGGCTCAAGCGCGACGATCTCGACATGGCGCTTGCCGGTCTGCAGCACCGCCTGGCCCGGACCGTGCCCCTGCACCTCGGCCGAGGGGGAATAGACGCGCATCAGCTCAAACGGGATGCGAAAGCGCGCACCGTCGTCAAAGGCGATCTCCAGCATGCGCGAGGCGCCATGCACGGTCAGCTCGGTGGGGTGAGGATGGGACGCGGAGGTCATCGCGGATTCTCCTTTGGGGACGGGGTGGACAGCGCATCCAGCGCCTCGACGACGGCAGCGTCGCACACAGGCAGTTGCTGGCGCAGCGCAGCCAGCCGCAGCGCGTCGTCATCGCGCTGCGCCGGGGCCCACACCGGTGCGGGATAGCGGCTGTCCCAGCCGAAGCGCGCGATCACATGCCAGTGCAGATGCGGCACCGCGTTGCCCAGGCTTGCCAGATTGACTTTGGTCGGTGTGAGCGTCGCACGCAATGCACGCTCCACCGCCGTGACGAGCGCCATCGCGCAGGCTTGTTCGGGCGCGGAAAGGTCGCTCCACTCGGCCACATGCGCGGCGGCAATCACGCGGTACCATGCCGGCGCGGCGGCCACCTCGCCGCCCGATGCGCGCACCACGCGCCAGCCCTGCCCGCTCCACAGCAGCAGGCCGCCGTCGTCACGGCACAACGCGCAATCGGTCACACCAGCACCCGCTCGATGCCGCCCGCATTGGCGCGCGCCACATAGTCCGGCAGCCAGTTCTCGCCCAGCACCTGGCGCGCGATCTCAACGACGATGTAGTCCGCCTCCAGCAGCCCGTTGCTCAGGTCTTCGCCGTAGCGGCTCAGGCCCTGCAGACAGCTCGGGCAGGAGGTCAGGATCTTGGTGCGGCCCGCCGTGGTCTGTGCCCCGGTGCGCTGCGCCAACTCGGCCAACTGGCGCTCATTCTTGCGCAGCTCTTGCTCCTTGCGGAAGCGAATCTGCGTCGATATGTCGGGCCGTGTGACGCCCAGGGTACCGGATTCGCCGCAGCAGCGGTCACTGGCCACCACCGTCTCGCCAACCAACGCCTTGACGGTCTTCATCGGATCCTGCAGTTTCATCGGGCTGTGGCAGGGGTCGTGATAGAGGTAGGCCCCCTTGCCCTCGAGTTTGACGCCCTTTTCCAGCAGATATTCGTGGATGTCGATGATGCGGCAGCCGGGAAAGATTTTGTCAAACTCGTAGCCCTGCAACTGGTCGTAACATGTGCCGCAGCTCACCACCACGGTCTTGATGTCGAGGTAATTCAGCGTGTTGGCCACACGGTGAAACAGCACGCGGTTGTCGGTGATGATCTTGTCGGCCTTATCGAACTGACCGCTGCCGCGCTGCGGATAGCCACAGCACAAATAGCCCGGCGGCAGCACGGTTTGCACACCCACATGCCACAGCATGGCCTGGGTGGCCAAGCCGACTTGACTAAACAGCCGTTCCGAGCCGCAGCCGGGGAAATAAAAAACCGCCTCCGCGTCTGCGCTGGTGCGCTGAGGATCGCGGATGATGGGAACATAGTCTTTGTCCTCGATGTCCAGCAGCGCACGCGCCGTTTTCTTCGGCAAGCCCCCGGGCATTTTTTTGTTGATGAAGTGGATCACCTGCTCTTTGATGGGGGCAGCCCCCACCGTCGCCGGGGGCGCGTCAGTCTGCTTCTTGGCCAGGCCCTTGAGCAGATCGTTCGCCAGGCGTTGCGCCTTGAAGCCCACATCGACCATGGCCGAGCGCATCAACTTGATGGTTTCGGGGCGAGTGGCATTGAGGAAGGCCATCGCCAGCGCGTTGCCCGGGCGGAAAGATTTCTGCCCCATTTTGCGCAGCAGGTTGCGCATGGCCATCGACACATCGCCAAAGTCGATTTTGACCGGACACGGGCTTTCGCACTTGTGGCACAGCGTGCAGTGATCGGCCACGTCTTCGAACTCCTCCCAGTGCTGCACACTGATGCCACGGCGCGTCTGCTCTTCGTACAGAAAAGCCTCGATCAACAAGCTGGTCGCCAGGATTTTGTTGCGGGGGCTGTAGAGCAAATTGGCACGCGGCACATGCGTGGCACACAACGGCTTGCATTTGCCGCAGCGCAGGCAGTCCTTGATGCTGTCGGCAATGGCGCCGATGTCGCTTTGCTGCATGATGAGCGACTCGTAGCCCATGAGGCCAAAGCTGGGGGTGTAAGCCTGGCTGAGGTCGGCGGCGTGCACATCGGGCCCCAGCGCCGCGCTGTCGCGCAACAGTTTGCCGCGGTTGAAGCGCCCCTGCGGGTCCACGCGGCGTTTGTAGTCGGCAAAGGGGGCGATTTCGTCGTCGCTGAGATACTCCAGCTTGGTGATGCCGATGCCGTGCTCGCCCGAGATCACTCCGCCGAGACTGCGCGCCAGCGCCATGATGCGGCCCACCGCCTCGTGTGCGGTCTGCAGCATCGCATAGTCGTCGCTGTTGACCGGGATGTTGGTGTGCACATTGCCATCCCCGGCATGCATGTGCAGCGCGACCCACACCCGACCTTTGAGCACACGGCGATGGATGGCCTCGCACTCGGCCAGCACCGGCGCGAACACAGCGCCGGTGAACAGATCGCGCAGCCGCTGGCGGATCTGCGTCTTCCAACTCGCGCGCCAGGTGTGGTCTTGCAACTGTTCGAAGACGGTACGCCCACCCTCGGGCACCACGGTATCCAAGCCGTCGCACCATGTCTGCCACTGGCGGCGCACATCCCGAATCAGGCTCAGCGCCTGCGCAGTGCGCTCGGCCAGCCATTCGGGGCTCGGCATGTCATTGGGGTCTTCGGCCTTGCCCAGTGGCAGCGTCCCGCGGGCAAAAAAAGCCTCCAGCTCGTCGCACAAGCGGATTTTGTTGCGCAGGCTCAGCTCGATATTGATGCGCTCGATGCCCAGCGTGTACTCGCCCATGCGCTCCAGCGGGATCACCACATCCTCGTTGATCTTGAAGGCGTTGGTGTGTCGGCTGATGGCTGCCGTGCGCTTGCGATCGGCCCAGAATTTTTTGCGCGCCTCGGGGCTGACGGCCGTAAAGCCTTCGCCCGAGCGGGCGTTGGCCAGCCGCACCACTTCGCTGGCGGCGCGGGCCACGGCGTCCGGGTCGTCGCCGACGATGTCGCCGATGAGCACCATCTTCGGCAGGGTGCCGCGCTTGCTCTTGGTGGTGTAGCCGACTGCCTTCAGGTAACGGTCATCCAGGTGCTCCAGCCCGGCCAGCAGCGTGCCCGTGCGCTTTTGCTCGGCGAACATGAAGTCCTTGATCTCGACGATGGCGGGCACGGCGTCTTTGGGGTTACCAAAGAACTCCAGGCACACCGTGCGCGTGTGCGCCGGCATGCGATGCACCACCCAACGCGCGCTGGTGATGATGCCGTCGCAGCCCTCCTTCTGCACGCCGGGCAGGCCGCTCAAAAATTTGTCGGTGACGTCCTTGCCCAGACCGGCCTTGCGAAAGCGCGCGCCGGGGATGTCCAGCCGCTCGGTGCGCAGCGGGGTCTTGCCGTCGGCAGCAAAGTAGCGCAGCTCGAAACGGGCCACCTCGGCGTCGTGGATCTTGCCCAGGTTGTGGCCGATGCGGTGCACCTCCAGCCACTCGGCATCAGGGGTCACCATGCGCCAGCTCGCCAGGTTGTCCAGCGCCGTACCCCACAGCACCGCCTTTTTGCCTCCGGCGTTCATCGCGATGTTGCCGCCGATGCACGACGCATCGGCCGACGTCGGATCGACCGCAAAGACGAAACCTGCGCGCTCGGCCGCATCGGCCACGCGCTGGGTGACCACGCCGGCTTCGGTCCAGATGGTCGGCACAGGCTGATCCAGACCCGGCAGACGCACATGCTCGACCTCGGTCATGGCCTCCAGTTTCTCGGTGTTGATGACCGCGCTCTTCCACGTCAGGGGCACCGCGCCGCCGGTGTAGCCAGTGCCGCCGCCACGGGGAATAATGGTCAGGCCCAACTCGATGCAGCCCTGCACCAGTCCAGCCATCTCGGCTTCGGTATCCGGCGTCAGGACCACGAAGGGGTACTCGACGCGCCAATCGGTTGCGTCGGTGACATGGCTGACGCGGCTTAAGCCATCAAACTTGATATTGTCCTTGTGGGTGTGGCGACGCAACACCTTGACCACGCGCTGGCGCAGGGCCGCCATGTCATCAAAGGCCTGGGCAAAGGCCCGCACTGCGCCCCGCGCATGGTCCAGCAATTCGCCAACCAGGGCGTCGCGCTGGGCGTCTTCCTGCGGGCGGCGGCGCTTTTCGATCTCACCCAGCCGGTGAAGGAGCGCCTCGATCAATGCGGCGCGGCGCTTGGGATTGGCCAATAGATCGTCTTGCAGGTAGGGATTGCGCTGCACCACCCAGATGTCGCCCAATACCTCATAGAGCATGCGGGCGGAGCGGCCGGTGGCACGCTCGCGGCGCAGCTGCTCTAGCAGCGCCCATGCGCGCGCGCCCAGCAGCCGCAGAACGATCTCTCGATCCGAAAACGAGGTGTAGTTGTACGGAATCTCGCGCAAGCGCGGGGTGTGAGGCTCGGCATCGAGCAGGGCGTGAAGGGGCGTCGGAGCGTTCATGGACGGAATCGGCTGGCGAACCGCGCGCCGGCTGGGATCGCTGAGCAGGCCCGGTGGCCGACACGGGAGCGGGATGTTACCGCAGCGCAGCACAGCACCACTCGCATCAGGGTCGGCAGCCCCCGATACCCGTGGGATCATCGGCCTGCCGTGCTGTCGCGCCAGGCGGCCACCAAGCCCATCACTGCCACCAGGGCGGCATAGGTGGCCATGCGGCCATCGCGCCCCGACAGCACCAGGCCTGCGATCAGCACGGTGGAGCCGCACACCCCCAGCCACACCCCGTGCCTGAGGCCGGCACGCCAGCGCCCACGGGCGCTACCGCGCCACGCCAGCAGCAGCGCCAGCCCTACCGCTAAGCCCCAGGCCGGCAGCAAGAGGTTGAGCAGATGAAATAACAGGGTCAGGGCATCCACAGACCCAAAATTTTATAATCCGCAATCATGGCAGTCTGGGCGCTCGGCATCAACCACCAGACGGCTCCGCTTGATGTGCGGGGCCGGTTTGCCTTCTCGCTCGACCAGTTGCCCGAGGCGCTGCGGCGGTTTCGCGCAACGGTGGCGCGCCAGCCCGAAGCCGTGCTGTTGTCTACCTGCAATCGCACCGAGCTGTACTGCGCTGCCGACGAGCCGCTGATCGAGCCCGCTGCACATTGGTTGGCGCAGTCAGCGGGCGTGCCCACCGAGACGTTGATGCAGCATGCTTACGTGTTACGCGAAGATGCAGCGGCCCGGCACGCGTTCCGCGTTGCCAGCGGGCTAGACAGCATGGTGTTGGGCGAAGCCCAGATCCTAGGTCAACTCAAGGATGCGGTGCGCATCGCAGACCAAGTCGGTGCACTCGGCGCCACGCTGCATCAGCTTTTCCAGCGTTCTTTTGCGGTCGCCAAGCAGGTGCGCAGCAGCACCGACATCGGGGCGCACTCCATCAGCATGGCGGCTGCGGCGGTGCGGCTGGCCGGACAGCTGTTCGAAGATCTGCGCGACATCCGCATTCTCTTCGTCGGCGCGGGCGAGATGATCGAGCTGGTCGCCACACACTTCTTCGCGCGCCAGCCGCGCGCCATGGCGATCGCCAACCGGACGCTGGAGCGCGGCGAGAAGTTGGCCGCCCGGTTTGGGGCCGAAGTCATGCGCCTGTCCGAGTTGCCGACGCGGCTGCACGAGTTCGACGCCGTGGTGAGCTGCACCGCCAGCACCCTGCCGTTGATCGGGCTGGGCATGGTGGAAAGCGCCCTCAAGCGCCGGCGCCACCGCCCCATCTTCATGGTCGATCTGGCCGTGCCGCGCGATATCGAGGTCGAGGTCAAGGGCCTGGACGATGTGTACCTCTACACGGTGGACGATTTGGCTGCGGTCGTGCAGGCAGGCAAAGACCACCGGCAGGCCGCCGTCGCCCAGGCCGAGGCCATCATCGACGCTGGCGTGCAGAGTTTCACGGACTGGCTGCGCCAGCGCGATCCGAACGCGGGCGTGGTCGCGCTGATCCGCGATCTGCAGGCGCAGACCGACGCCTGGCGCGCGGCCGAAATCGCCCGTGCGCGGCGTCTGTTAGCCCGTGGCGAGGATGTGGACACCGTGCTGGAGGCGCTCTCGCGCGGACTGACGCAAAAAATGCTGCACGGTGCATTGGCCGAGTTGCACAGCGGCGACGAAGCCAGCCGACGCCACACGGCCGAGGTGGTGTCGCGGCTTTTCCTGCGCGGACGCCTCGACGCACCGGCGGGCCGCGCGGGCGCCGCAGGCGGACCCGCCGCACGCCCATGAAACCTTTCGTTCGCGACACACTCGAGCGCCTGCGCCTGCGCCTGCACGAGCTGGACGCCCAACTGGCGGCGCCGGATGCGACCAACGACCTGGAGCGCTTTCGCGCCCTCACGCGCGAACACGCCGAGACGGACGCCATCGTCGAGCCCTATCGGCGCTACCTGCGGCGCGAGGCCGACCGCGACAGCGCCCGGCAGCTCGTGGCCGAGGCTCAGCTCAGCGGCGACACCGCCCTGGCCGCGCTGGCCGCGGAAGAGCAAGCCGCTGCGCAGGCCGAACTCGATGCCCTGAGCGCGCAACTGCAAACCCTGCTGCTGCCGCGCGATCCCAACGATGAGCGCAACGCCTTCGTCGAAATCCGCGCTGGCACCGGTGGCGAGGAGGCGGCCTTGTTCGCGGCCGAACTGGCGCGCATGTACACCCGCGACGCCGAGCGCCAGGGCTGGCGCGCCGAGGTCATCAGCGAATCCCCCAGCGAACTGGGGGGCTGCAAGGAGGTCGTGCTGCGCATCGTCGGTCGGGGCGCCTACGGGCGGCTGCGCTTCGAATCCGGTGGACACCGGGTGCAGCGCATACCGGTCACCGAGTCACAGGGGCGCATCCACACCAGCGCCTGCACCGTGGTTGTGCTGCCTGAGCCCGACGAAGCACAGGCGATCCAGATCAACCCCGCCGAATTGCGCATCGATACCTTCCGCGCCAGTGGGGCGGGGGGCCAGCATGTCAACAAAACCGACTCGGCCGTGCGCATCACCCACCTGCCGACGGGCTTGGTGGCCGAGTGCCAGGATGACCGCAGCCAGCACCGCAACAAAGCCCGTGCGCTGCAGGTGCTGCTGGCGCGGCTGCAAGAGCGCGAACGTCAGGAGCGCGAGAACCGCGAGGCCGCCACGCGCAAGGGCCTGATCGGCAGCGGCGACCGCAGCGACCGCATCCGCACCTACAATTTTCCCCAAGGTCGGGTCACGGATCACCGCATCCACCTGACGCTGTATCAGTTGCCTGCTGTGCTCGAGGGGAATCTGGACGATCTGATCCGGGGACTGCAGCTCGCGCACGGCGCCGAGCTGATGGCCGAGATGGAAGCCCGCTCCTCTGGCGCCCCCTGACCCGCCCGCACCCCAACCGGACCATGGATACGCCACCGAGCCTGCGCGAGGCGCTGCGTGCGGCCCAGTCCCAAGGCATGGATCGGCTGGACGCCCAGTGGCTGCTGCTGTATACGCTGAGGCGGCCATTGCAAGACCGGGCCTGGCTGCTGGCCCACGACGACACCCAACTGACACCAGAGCTCGCCGCGCGCTACGCCACCCTATGCCAGCGCAGAGTCGACGGAGAGCCATTGGCCTACCTGACCGGAGAGCGCGGCTTTTATGGTCTGACCCTGCAGGTGGACGCGCGCGTGCTCGACCCCCGCCCCGACACCGAAACCCTGGTGGACTGGGCGCTGGAGGTGTTGCCCGCGCAGGTGGGTGTTGCGGTGATCGATTTGGGCACGGGCAGCGGTGCGATTGCGCTGGCCCTTCAGCACGCCCGGCCGGATGCGACCGTTTGGGGACTGGACCACAGCGCGGACGCCCTGACCGTGGCTGCGGCCAATGGGCGGCGGCTGGGGTTGCCTGTGCGTTGGCTGCAGGGCCACTGGTGGTCTGACTGGCGGCCCTGGCCGGGGCAGACCGATGCCGCCGGCACAGCCGATGCTCCGCCTTGGCCGGTGCATTTTGGCCTGATCGTCGCCAACCCGCCCTACCTGCGCGCCGACGATCCGCATTTAGACGCTCTGCGCCATGAGCCGATGGGTGCGCTGGTCGGCGGAGCAGACGGGCTGGATGACCTGCGCGCCATCATCGCAGGCGCGCCCGAGCGACTGATGCCCGGTGGCTGGCTACTGCTGGAGCATGGCTGGGACCAAGGCGAAGCCGTCGCCGCGCTGCTGCAGCACAGGGGTTTTGCGGCCATCGAGCACAGGCGCGACCTGGGCGGCCAATGCCGATGCACCGGCGGCCGTTGGCCCGGGTGATACTGCCTGCCGTGTGGGCATCGCCACCGGTGCGCTGCGGCATCGGCCAACTGGCGATAATCGCTCACACCACACCACTTCACTCGCATGGATCCATGAGCGACGTACAGCAACGCATCGACCAACTGGTCAAATCGCACGACGTCGTGCTGTTCATGAAAGGCACGGCAAGCTTTCCGATGTGTGGCTTTTCTGGCCGCGCGGTGCAGATCCTCAAGGCCTGTGGCGTCGATCCCAAGCGGCTCGTCACGGTCAATGTGCTGGAGGACCCTGAAATTCGCCAAGGCATCAAGGAATACAGCAACTGGCCGACCATTCCGCAGCTCTATGTGCGCGGTGAGTTCGTCGGCGGCTCGGACATCATGATGGAGATGTATGAGTCCGGGGAACTGCAACAGCTCCTTGGAGCATCCAACTCCTAGGGTCGCGCCAACGGCGCGGATGCGCATCCGGGATTGCCCCGGTTGGGATGTTGGCACGATCCGTGCTTGAATGACCGCAGGAATGGTCGTCAAAGGAGAGTGTCATGGAACACAGTCCCGTTCCCGCCAGCCCGCCTGCCCGGGGTTTGCCGATCGCGCGGGTGCGCGATGTCTTCAGCCCCGAGGATGTCGAGCAGCGCCTGCGACGGCTCAAGGCCCAGGGCCAGGAACGCGAACAGGCAACGCTGTGTCAAACCTACGAGCGCATGCTCGAGCGCGGCCCGCAGCGCTTCGCCGTCAAGCCCTCCGGCGTGCCCGACCTCGAACCGCTGTATGAGCAGTTGCCCAATTTTCATGCCGTGCTCGACGATGTGCGGCGGCATGTGGCCCTGGCGCAGGAAAGCAGCGACAGCCTGGAGATCACCCCTTTGCTGTTGCTGGGGCCGCCCGGCGTGGGCAAAACCCACTTTGCCCAGCAGCTGGCCGAACTGCTGGCCACCAGCATGACCCTGGTGCCCATGAGCTCGATGACCGCCGGCTGGCTGTTGTCGGGCGCCTCGTCGCAGTGGAAAGGTGCCAAGCCCGGTAAGGTGTTCGAAGCCTTGGTGGAAGGCAACTATGCCAACCCGGTGCTGGTGGTGGACGAAATCGACAAAGCCAGCGATGCGCAATACGACCCGCTGGGTGCTCTCTACAGTCTGCTGGAGCCCCAGACGGCGCAGCGCTTCGTGGACGAATTTGCCGAGGTGCCCATCGATGCCAGCCAGGTCATCTGGATTACCACCGCCAACGACGAGCGGGGCATTCCAGACCCGATCCTCAACCGCATGAATGTGTTCGAGATTGCACCCCCGACGCGCGAGCAGGCGCGCGGCATTGCGCGCCTGCTCTACCAGCGGCTGCGCGCCGCGCACGACTGGGGTCGGCTGTTTGAGGAAGAGCCCGCCGACGATGTGCTCGATCAGCTCGCTGGCTTGGCCCCGCGCGAGATGCGGCGCGCCCTCATGACCGGCTTTGGCAATGCCCGGCTGGACCGGCGTGACCGCATCGAGGCGCGGGACCTGCCCGCTGCGTCAGGCACACGGCAGCGCATCGGTTTTTTGCAGTGAGGGTCTGGCTCAGGCCAGACGCCAGCGGCGCTCGGCGGCGAAGACCGCATTCGGATAGGCCGCGCGGCCGCGGCTGCCGTTGTAGCGGCCCAGCGCCAGGAACAGGTCCCCGCGCTCGCGGTCCAGGTAATGGCGCAGGATGACGCAGCCGTAGCGCAGGTTGGTCTGCAGGTGGAACAGCTTGTCCGGATCCCCGTCGCCGATGACCCGGGTCCAAAACGGCATCACCTGCATATACCCGCGCGCCCCGGCGCGGGAGATGGCGTACTTGCGAAAAGCGCTTTCGACTTCGATCAGCCCCAGCACCAGCGCCGTGTCCAACCCGGCGCGTTTGCTCTCATACCAAACGGTCTGCAAAAAATCGAGGCGCGCGCGCAGCTCCGGTTTGCGGTGGCGCAACTGCCAACTCGCCCGGCTCAACCAGCGCAGATAGGCCAGCCGCTCCTCGGTCGTCGAAAACTCCGGCTCCGGCGGGCCGAGCCGCTCGATGGCCGCCCGCAGCGCATGGCGCACGGCGTCCGACAGCGGCTCCTCGATCTGTGCCCCAGCCCAGGCCGGCCCGGCGACCGCCCAGGCGAGGGCTGGCGCAACCCAGCCCGCCAGGCACCCCAGGCAGCGGCGCCGATCCAAAGCAGGCCCGCAGGCCGGTCCCATGATCACTCCACGATGCGCTCGCGCAACCACTCCACGATATGGGCCAGTGGCACGGATGTGGCCGCGGTGTCGCGCCGGTGCTGGTATTCGACCCGACCGTCCTTCAGCCCGCGCTCGCCAAGGGTGACGCGGTGCGGCACGCCAATCAGCTCCCAGTCGGCAAACATGGCGCCGGGCCGCTCGCCGCGGTCGTCCAGGATCACGTCCATGCCCAGCGCCAGCAGGTCGCGGTGCAATTGCTCGGCCGCCTGGGCCACCGACTCGCTGCGGTCCATGCCAATCGGGCAGATCACCACGGTAAACGGCGCGATGGCATCCGGCCAGATGATGCCGCGCTCGTCGTGGTTCTGCTCGATGGCCGCCGCCGGCAGGCGCGTGATGCCAATGCCGTAGCAGCCCATCTCGAACGGCTTGGGCTTGCCGTCCTCGTCAAGGAAGGTGGCGTTCATCGCCCGGCTGTACTTGGTGCCCAGGTAGAACACATGCCCCACCTCGATGCCGCGCTCGATCGCCAGCACGCCTTTGCCATCCGGCGAGGGGTCGCCAGCCACCACGTTGCGCAGATCGGCCACCAGGTCCGGCTCCGGCAAATCACGCCCCCAGTTGACACCGGTCAAGTGGAAGTCCACCTCGTTGGCGCCGCATATCCAGTCGGCCATCACCGCGACCTCGCGGTCGGCCACCACCGTCACCGGCTTGCGCGTGCCGACCGGCCCCAGGTAGCCAGGGCGGCAGCCAAAATGCGCGACGATCTCGGCCTCGGTGGCGAAGCGAAAGCCCTGCGCCAAGCCAGGCAGCTTGCCCACCTTGACCTCGTTCATGTCGTGGTCGCCGCGCAGCAGCAGCAGCCACAGGCGGGTCTGGGCCACGACACCCTGCTCGTCGATCGCATCGGTGGCCAGCACGATGGACTTGACCGTGCGCGCCAGCGGCACGCCGAGCAGTTCGGCCACCTGCGCACAGGTGCTGCGGCCCGGCGTGGGTGCCTTGACCATCGGCTGCGCGGGGGCCGGTCGCGGGCCCTGAGGTGCCAGCGCCTCGGCTTTTTCGATGTTGGCCGCATAGTCGCTGGTGGGGCAGTAGACGATGGCGTCCTCGCCGGTGGCGGCAATCACCTGGAACTCCTCGCTCAGATCGCCGCCGATGGCACCGCTGTCGGCCGCCACCGCACGGTAGCGCAGCCCGAAGCGGTCGAAGATGCGCCGGTAGGCCTGCGCCATGATCTGGTAGCTGCGCTGCGCGCCTTCGGCGTCGCGGTCGAAGCTGTAGGCGTCCTTCATGATGAACTCGCGCCCGCGCATCAGGCCAAAGCGCGGCCGGCGCTCGTCGCGGAACTTGGTCTGGATCTGGTAGAAATTCTTGGGCAGCTGCTTGTAGCTGCGCAGCTCCTGCCGGGCGATGTCGGTGACCACCTCCTCGCTGGTGGGCTGCACCACGAAGTCGCGCTCATGCCGATCTTTGATGCGCAGCAGCTCCGGCCCCATCTTGTCGAAGCGGCCGGTCTCCTGCCACAGCTCGGCGGGCTGGATGATGGGCATGGTCAATTCGATTGCCCCGGCGCGGTTCATCTCTTCGCGCACGATGCGCTCCACCTTCTGGATGACGCGCAGCCCCATGGGCATGTAGGTGTAGATGCCGGCGCCGAGCTTCTTGATCAGGCCAGCGCGCAGCATGAGCCGGTGGCTGATGACCTCGGCGTCGGCCGGGGCTTCCTTGAGGGTGGAGATGAAGAACTGGGAGGCTTTCATGGCAACACAAATCCCGACCTGCGATGCATAATCGAGACAGTTTGAAAAATTGGGGTCGATTATGCTTGACAGAGACGGCTTCAGGCCCAATGTCGGCATCATCCTGCTCAACCAGAAGAACCAGGTGTTCTGGGGCAAGCGCATCCGCACCCACTCTTGGCAGTTCCCGCAAGGCGGCATCGACCGCGGCGAAACCCCGGAACAGGCGATGTACCGGGAACTGCACGAGGAAATCGGTCTGCGCCCCGAACATGTGGTGATCGTCGCCCGAACCCGGGACTGGTTGCGCTACGAGGTGCCAGACCGCTACATCCGCCGCGATGCTCGTGGCCACTACCGGGGGCAAAAGCAGATCTGGTATTTGCTGCGCCTGGTCAGCGGCGACTGGCATCTGAACCTGCGCGCCACGGATCACCCTGAATTCGACGCTTGGCGCTGGAACGATTATTGGGTGCCGCTCGATTTGGTGATCGAGTTCAAGCGCGATGTGTACCAGCGGGCATTGCAAGAGCTCTCGCGCTACCTGCCGCCTCTGGGGCGCGCCGCTGGCGGTCGGGATGGCCGCGATAGCCGCAACCGCTATCTTCGTGGCAGCAACCGGGGCCGTTTGCCCGCTGCGCCGAAGGCGCCAGAGGCGGGGCGGCGATACCGTGCGTTGCCGGCGCATCTGGCCATGCCCACCCATCTGGAGCTGCCCCCCGGAGGCAGCTTCGACCCCCAACCGGCTCCGCCTGACCTGGGCCCCACGGCCGAGGGGGCCGCGCCGCCCCATTCTCCGTCGCGCTGACCCACCATCCCACTCGCATGGCTGGCCTTGCTTTCGCCCATACTCCGTTGCGCTGCCGGCTGCGGCTGGCGGGTCGCTCGCTGCTGGCTGTGCTGTGGCTGGGGGTATGGGCCGCCAGCGCCCATGCCCAGTGGCTGAGCGGCCCCAACCGCGATTGGCGCGAGGCCGAGGTACCGCCGCCACCGCCGTTGCGGCAGGACGGCCTGGTGCCATTTGTGGTGTCGGTCAACAGCCAGTTGCGCTTCGGCGTGGACCCGGCCTCGGTGACGCTCGGCCCGGATGGGGTGATCCGGTATGTGATCGTGGCCCAGAGCGCGAGCGGCACACTCAATGCCTGGTACGAGGGGCTGCGCTGTGCGACCGCGCAGGTCAAGACCTATGCCCACTGGAATCCCGGCCCACCCGGACAGTGGCGCGCCAACCCCAGCGCGCAATGGCGTGACCTGGGGGGCGAGTTTGCCTCCCGCCCAGCCGTGGCTCTGGCGCGCAACGGCTTTTGCGACGGCCCCACCCCCAACGGGCAACCAGCCGACATGCTGCGCGCGCTGCGCGTCGGCCAGCCCGAGCGTTGATCCGGGCCGTATGCCGGAGACACGGTCGCGCGGGCGGCATCAGCGCAAGGTGAGGACCAAGTTGTCGCGGTGGATCATCTCGGGCTCGGCCGCATAGCCGAGCAGCTTGTCGAACTCGGCGGAGGAGCGGCGACAGAGCAGCCGCGCCTCGGCTGCGGCGTAGTTGGCCAGCCCGCGTGCGCTCTCGCGCCCGTCGGGCGCGCGCACCGCGATCACATCGCCGCGTTGAAAGTCACCCTCCACCGCAGTCATACCAATGGGCAACAGGCTCTTGCCTTCGTTGACCAGCTTGTCCATGGCTCCCGCGTCCACCGTGACCGAGCCGCGCAGTTGCAAATGGCTGGTCATCCAGCGCTTGCGGGCCTGCTGCTTGGGGGCGACGGCCACCAGACAGGTGCCAATCGGCTCGCCGCCGATCAGGCGCAGCAGCACATCCGGCTCGCGCCCCCACGCAATCACGGTGGATGCCCCAGACCCGGCCGCGCGCTTGGCCGCCAGGATCTTGGTGATCATACCGCCGGTGCC
>NZ_JARJMT020000084.1 GCF_029335975.1 Tepidimonas sp. | reverse complement strand
GCAGGTAAAAGAGGGATTCGGGCATGGCACAGCGCTCCAACCGTTCGCTTGACACCGCACCCACGCGATACGACGCCCTGGTGCGGACACCTGGTGCAGCGGGCAACGGCGACCCCAGGTGTGCCCGCTGCGGCGCGAGCGTTGGCGATCATCCGGCGGCACGGCTGCCCGTGGCGTCGGCCCATCGCGCAGAGGCGACGTGCCGCAGCGCCTGCGCGGCAGCATACAATGTTTGCCTAACCGGCCTGACGCGACCGCGAATTGCCCATGGGACGCACCCTTTACGACAAAATTTGGGACGAGCATGTCGTCCACACCGAGGAGGATGGCACCGCCATCCTCTACATTGACCGCCACCTGGTGCACGAGGTGACCAGCCCGCAGGCCTTCGAAGGGTTGCGTGCGGCCGGCCGCAAGCCGTGGCGCGTGTCGTCGGTGGTCGCCACCGCCGACCACAACACGCCCACCACCGGTTGGGAACGCGGCTATGACGGCATCACCGACCCGATCAGCAAAGAGCAGATCGTCACGCTGGATGCCAACATCCGTGAGTTTGGGGCGGCAGCGTATTTTCCGTTCCTGAGCAAGCGGCAGGGCATCGTGCACGTGATCGGCCCGGAAAACGGCGCCACCCTGCCCGGTATGACGGTGGTGTGCGGCGACAGCCACACCAGTACCCATGGTGCGTTCGGTGCGTTGGCGCACGGCATCGGCACCAGCGAAGTCGAGCATGTGTTGGCCACACAGACACTGCTGGCCAAAAAGGCCCGCAACATGCTGGTCCGTGTGGAGGGGACGCTGCCGCGGGGCTGCACGGCCAAGGATATCGTGCTGGCCATCATCGGCCGCATCGGCACTGCGGGCGGTACCGGCTACACCATCGAATTTGGCGGCAGCGCCATTCGGGCGCTGAGCATGGAAGGTCGCATGACGGTGTGCAACATGGCCATCGAGGCAGGTGCGCGCGCCGGCTTGGTGGCGGTGGACGACAAGACTCTGGACTATGTGCGCGGCCGGCCCATGGCCCCCAACGGGGTGGAGTGGGATCAAGCCGTCGCCCACTGGCGCACCCTGCACTCTGATCCCGACGCGCACTGGGACGCCGTGGTCGAACTGGATGCTGGCCAAATCCTTCCCCAAATCACTTGGGGCACCTCCCCAGAAATGGTGCTGCCCGTAACCGAGCGCGTACCCGATCCCGACCGGGAGAAGGACCCGGTCAAGCGCGACGCGATGGAGCGCGCCCTACAGTACATGGGCCTGCAGCCAGGCAAGCCCTTGACCGACATCGCGATCGACAAGGTGTTCATCGGCTCGTGCACCAACAGCCGCATCGAGGACATCCGGGAAGCGGCGGCCGTGGTGCGCAAGCTCGGCCAAAAGGTGGCGCGCAACGTCAAGCTGGCGATGGTGGTGCCGGGATCGGGTCAGGTCAAGGAGCAGGCCGAGCGCGAAGGGCTGCACGAGATTTTCCGCGCCGCGGGCTTCGAGTGGCGCGAGCCCGGCTGCTCGATGTGCCTGGCCATGAATGCCGACCGGCTGGAGCCCGGCGAGCGCTGCGCCTCCACCAGCAACCGCAATTTCGAAGGCCGCCAGGGTGCGGGTGGGCGCACACACCTGGTCAGCCCGGCCATGGCGGCCGCCGCGGCCATCCATGGCCATTTCGTCGACGTGCGCCAGTTCGTCTAACCTCCCAAGGAGCTCACCATGCAACGTACGCTGTGCTGCACCCTCGTCTGTCTGAGCCTGCTGCTTGCGGGCTGCAACACGGTTCAGGGGCTCGGCAAGGACATCCAAAAAGGCGGCCAGGTCATCCAGGACGCTGGCAAGAAGTAAATGGAGCGCTTTACCATCCATCAGGGGCTTGTCGCGCCCATCGACCGGGAAAACGTCGATACCGACGCCATCATCCCTAAGCAGTTTCTCAAGTCGATCCACAAGACCGGCTTCGGCCCCAACCTGTTCGACGAGTGGCGTTACTTGGACCAGCCAGGCCAGCCCGGTGTGCCCGAGAGCCAGCGCAAACCCAACCCGGACTTTGTGCTGAATCAGCCGCGCTACCAGGGGGCCAGCATTTTGCTGGCGCGCAAGAACTTTGGCTGCGGCTCCAGCCGCGAGCACGCGCCGTGGGCGATCCAGCAGTACGGCTTTCGCGCGCTGATCGCACCGAGCTTCGCGGACATCTTCTTCAACAACTGCTTCAAGAACGGTTTGCTGCCGATCGTGCTGCCGGAGGCCACCGTGGACCGCCTGTTCCACGAGGTGTACGCCTTCCCCGGCTACGAGCTGACGATCGATCTGGAGCGCCAGGTCATCGTGCAGCCTGACGGCGCCGAAATCCCGTTCGAGGTGCAGCCGTTTCGGCGTTACTGCCTGCTCAACGGGCTGGACGACATTGGCTTGACGCTGCGCCACGCCGACAAGATCCGCGCCTTCGAGGCCGAGCGGCTGGCCCGCTTCCCGTGGCTGGCGCGCACCTTCGCGGGCTGACCGATCGCCCTAGGTTCCCTGGTGCCTCTGGGATCCATCCCCAGCCGCGCCTCACCCCTCAGTATCAGGACATCCATGAAGATCGCCATCCTGCCCGGTGACGGTATCGGGCCCGAGATTGTCGCCGAGGCCGTCAAGGTGCTGCGCGCCCTGGCCCTGCCGCTAGAGATGGAGACCGCCCCCGTGGGCGGCGCTGCCTACGAGGCCGCCGGCCATCCGCTGCCCGAGGCGACGCTCAGGCTCGCCCAGCAGGCCGACGCGGTGCTGTTTGGCGCCGTGGGCGACTGGAAGTTCGATACGCTGCCCCGCCCGCTGCGGCCGGAGCAAGCCATCCTCGGCCTGCGCCAGGCGCTCGGGCTGTTTGCCAATTTCCGCCCTGCGATTTGTTACCCGCAGCTCACCCACGCCTCCAGCCTGAAGCCCGAGCTGGTAGCGGGGCTGGACATCTTGATCATCCGCGAGCTGACCGGCGACATTTACTTCGGCCAACCGCGCGGCCGCCGCAGCGCGCCGGATGGGGCCTTTGCCGGCGCTGAGGAGGCCTTCGATACCATGCGCTACAGCCGCCCCGAGATCGAGCGCATCGCCCGCGTTGCGTTCGAGGCCGCGCGCCAGCGCCGCGGCAAGGTCACCAGCGTCGACAAAGCCAACGTATTGGAGACTTTCCAGTTCTGGAAAGACATCGTCACCGAGGTGCATCGCGACTACCCCGACGTCGAGTTGGAGCACATGTATGTGGACAACGCGGCGATGCAGCTCGTCAAGGCACCCAAGAAGTTCGACGTCGTCGTCACCGGCAACATGTTCGGCGACATCCTCTCGGACGAGGCGGCCATGCTGACGGGCTCGATCGGCATGCTGCCCTCGGCCAGCCTCAACGAGCGCGGCCAGGGCCTATACGAGCCGAGCCACGGCAGCGCCCCCGACATCGCTGGCAAGGGCATCGCCAACCCGCTGGCCACGATCCTGAGCGCTGCAATGATGCTGCGCTTCTCGCTCCAGCAGCCCGAGGCGGCCGAGCGCATCGAAGCGGCGGTGCAGAAGGTGCTGGCCGACGGCTTGCGCACCGCCGACATCGCCAGCGAGGGCTGCACCATCGTCGGCACCGCAGCCATGGGTGATGCCGTCGTACGCGCGCTGCGTTAGTTAGAATCCGGGGCATGTTCGCGTCTCGCCCGTCCCTGCCAAATTCCGCTGCCGCACCGGCCGCGGTGGGCATGCGCACCGCCTGCAAAACCACCACCCCCATCACCTGCTGATTCCAGCCTGGTTCGTCGTGTGCCCTCCCGGCCGGACGAGCCGGGCGCAGAAGGTTCTCCCCACTTTTTCCATTTCGTGAAAGGGCACACGCGATGAGCAACGTAGGCAACAAGGTCGGCCTGGTGGGCTGGCGCGGCATGGTCGGCTCGGTTCTGATGGATCGCATGATCACCGAGGGCGACTTCGACCGGATCGAACCGATTTTCTTCTCGACTTCCAACGCTGGTGGCCCCGCCCCAGCACAGGCCAAGGCACACAAAACGCTGCGCGATGCGCACGACATCGCGGCGTTGGCCGAATGCGACATCGTCATCACCTGCCAGGGCGGCGACTACACCAAGGAGGTGTTCCCCAAGTTGCGCGAAGCCGGCTGGCAAGGCCACTGGATCGACGCTGCCAGCGCCCTGCGCATGGAGCCGGGTGCGGTCATCATCCTCGATCCGGTCAATGAGCATGTGATCCGCAAGGCGCTGGCCGCCGGCGGCAAAAACTGGATCGGCGGCAACTGCACCAACTCCATCCTGCTGATGGGGCTGGGCGGTCTGTTCCGCGAAAACCTCGTGGAGTGGGTCAGCTCGATGACCTACCAGGCCGCCAGCGGCGCCGGCGCCAACCACATGCGCGAGCTGCTGCAGGGCATGGGCGTGATCCACGGCGCGGTGGCCGATCGGCTGGCCGACCCGGCCTCGGCGATCCTGGAGATCGACCGCAAGGTGGCCCAGGCCATTCGCGAGGACGTTCCGACCGAGTACTTTGGCGCGCCGCTGGCCGGCAGCCTCATCCCGTGGATTGACGTCCAACTGCCCAACGGCCAATCCAAGGAAGAGTGGAAGGGGCAGGCCGAGGTCAACAAAATCCTGGGCACCGAACAGACCATCCCCGTGGACGGCCTGTGCGTGCGCATCGGCGCCATGCGCTGCCACAGCCTGGCGCTGACCCTCAAGCTCAAACGTGACCTGCCACTGGAGGAGATCGAAGCCATCATCAAGAGTGGTAACCCCTGGGTCAAGTGGGTGCCCAACGACCGCGCCATCACCGTCAAAGAGCTGACCCCAGCCGCCATCACGGGCGGATTGCAGGTGGGCGTGGGCCGCGTGCGCAAGCTCAACATGGGGCCGGAATACCTCTCGGCCTTCGTGATCGGCGACCAGTTGCTCTGGGGCGCCGCAGAGCCGCTGCGCCGCATGTTGCGCATCCTACTCGGGGCCTGACGGGGTATAGTCGGGGCAGTTCGATGCGCCTGGCTCCCCAGGCGTTGCTCGAGTGCAACGCCCAGCGCAGCGCAGCGGGGGCCGTGCGGGTGTAGCCCGGCGCACACACCGTTGCTGCTTGTCGCCGCAACACATTGATGCTATGGTTTTCGACGCCGTTTGCCTGATGCGTCCAAGAAGGATTCCTGTGCCGAAATCCCGTTCATCCCTGCGCCTGCCATCCCAGCGGACCGTGGGTCATCCGGCGGATGGCAGGGGATGGCGCGTCGGCGGCGCCTGGCGGCGTGTTGCCTGGGCGGCGGCGCTGGCCTCGACCCTGACGAGCCAGGCTTGGGCCCTGGCCTTGGGGCGGGTTGCGGTCCAGTCTCAACTGGGCGAGCCGCTGCGCGCCGAAATCGACGTGCCGGCCATCACCGAGGCCGAAGCCGCCAGTCTGCAGGTGGGCATTGCACCGGCGGAGCGGTTTCGCGCGGTCAATTTGGAATTCAACGCCCTGCTCCAAGACGTAACGCTGGAGGTGCAGCGGCGCACGGACGGGCGCACGGTCATCGTGGTGCGCAGTGAACGCCCGGTGTCCGAGCCCTTCCTCGATTTGGTGGTGCAAGCCCGCTGGGCGGGCGGCGAGCTGCTGCGCGGATACACCCTGCTGTTCGATCCGCCCGATCTGCGCCCGCCAAGCCCCGTGGCACCGGCCGTCGCATCCGCGCCCCCGGCCCCGCCTCCACCAGCCGTGGCAGACGCACAACTCGTGCAATCGGCGCCCCCTGCCCAGCCGCCGGCACCGACGCCGGCCACACCCCAGCGGATTGCACCGACCGAGCGGCCTGCCGCCCAGCCGGCAGCGCCGTCCCAGCGGATCACGGTCAGACCTGGGGAGACGGCAGGGCGCATCGCTGCCGAGCACAAACCGGCCGACGTCACGCTGGAGCAGATGCTCGTCGCGCTGCTGCGCGCCAATCCGCAGGCATTCATCCGCAACAACATCAACCTGGTGCGCGCGGGCGCGGTCATCGATCTGCCGGACACTGCCGCGGCAGCCGGCGTCGATCCACAAGAAGCACGCCGCATCGTCGCCGCACAGACGCGGGACTTCAACGAATACCGACGGCGTCTGGCCGCCGCCGCCCCCGCGCAAGCGGCCCCCCCCGCTTCGCGCACGGTCACCGGTACCGTGCAGGCGGCCGTGGCCGAAGACAAACCACAAGCCAGCGCCCAGGACAAGCTGACCCTGACCAAGCCTGGTGCCCCGGCACCGGTCGAGGCCCAGATCGCCGAAACGCGCCAGCGCGGCGAGACCGAACAGCGCGTCGCGGAGCTGAGTCGCAACCTGCAAGAACTGGAGCAACTACGGCAAGCCGCGGCGTCGGCCCCAGCCACCGCACCGGCTGCGCCCCCAGCGACCGATCCAGCCCCGACGGCCACCGCAGGCGATGGGGCAGGTCCACTGGTGCCGGTGTCGCCACCGGCACCGCCTCCCGCGCCAGCGGAGCCCCCAGCGGCGACGGCCCCGCCTGCGGCACCTGAGCCGGCGCCAGCCCCCACCCCGCCCGAAGGCGGCGTGCTGGGCACCCTGCTGGCCCACCCGCTGACCGTGCCGGCGGCCGCTGGCGTGACCCTATTGCTGGCCCTGCTGGCGGGGTGGCGCATCCGGCAGCGCCGTCGGCAGGTTGCTGCCGAACAGCTGGCCGAGCCGCGTGCCGATGCGGCCAGCCAAGCCGATGACACCCACGATGAAGCCGCAGCATCGTCCCCGATGCACGCGACCCGCCTGCTCGACACGGCAGACGATGTCGACCCCGTGGACGAAGCCGACGCCTACCTGGCCTACGGCCGCGACCAGCAGGCCGAAGACATCCTGCTCGAAGCGTTGCGGCAGCACCCGGACCGGCTGCCGGTGCGGCTCAAGTTGTTGGAGATTTATGCGCAACGGCCGGATGCGGCGCGCTTCGAGGCGGCGGCGCGTGAACTGCACGCCCTAACCCAGGGCCAAGGCCCCGAGTGGGAGCGCGCCTGTGCACTGGGCATGACCCTCGATCCGGACAATCCCCTCTACCGCCCTGCGGAGGCCAGTGGCGAGGTCGCCGCGCCGGTCGACGACACCCTGCCCGAGCTGGATTTGACCCTCGATGCCACGGCGTCCGAGCCTGCTACGGCATCCCCACGCGCCGGCGACCTGGACGTCGATTTGGACCTGGGCGCGGTAGCGCCAGAAGCCGCGGAAACATCCGCTGCGCAGACCGAGACGGTGGCACCCTATCCGGCAGACCCCAAGGACGCCGCTCTGTCAGGCGACACGGCCGGCATGGACTTCGATCTGGAGATCCCGGAGTCGCCCCCGCAGCCAGCCCCGATCGGGGCTGCCACCGCGGGGCTGCCGCCTTCACTGGAGGGCCTCTCGCTCGATCTGCCCACGGACGAGGCACCCGCTGCGGGTTCGGCCGGTGCGGCGGCGCCAGCCAACGACCCGTCCAGCCTGGAGCCTATCGAGGAGCTGGACGACAACGACCCGCTGGAGACCAAGCTGTCGCTGGCGCGCGAGTTCGAGGCCATTGGCGATGTGGACGGTGCGCGCACGCTGGCCGAAGAGGTCGTGGCCGAGGCCAGCGGCGATCTGCAGGAACGCGCCCGAGCCTTCTTGGCGCAGCTGGCCTGAGCCGCGCGCCACGCCAAGACGACCGTGATCGAGCGATGCGCATCGCGCTGGGGGTGAGCTATCTGGGCAGCGCCTACCAGGGCTGGCAAAGCCAGCCCGGGGGGCAAACGGTGCAGGACCGGCTGGAGCGGGCGCTGGCCGCCTTTGCCGACGTGCCCGCCATTGCCACCCTGTGCGCCGGCCGTACAGACGCCGGGGTGCATGGCCTCAATCAGGTGGTGCATTTCGATGCCCCGGTCGAGCGCAGCATGAACGCGTGGGTGCGAGGCACCAATCGCTATTTGCCCAGCGACATTGCGGTGCAGTGGGCGCAGCCGGTGCCTGCGAGCTTCCATGCCCGCAACAGCGCCCGTTCGCGCCGCTATGCCTATGTGCTGCTGGAGTCGCCCGTGCGCCCCAGCGTCGAAGCCGGGCGCGCAGGCTGGGTGTTTCGTCCGCTGGCGCTCGAGCCCATGCGGCGAGCCGCACAGCACCTGCTTGGGGAGCACGATTTCAGCGCGTTTCGCGCCGCGCAATGCCAGGCCCTGTCGCCCGTCAAGCACCTGCACCGCATCGATATCCACCGCCGTGGCCCCTACTGGCGCTTCGATTTCGAGGCCAACGCCTTTTTGCACCATATGATCCGCAATATCATGGGGTGCCTGATCGCCGTGGGCCAGGGCTTGCGCCCGCCCGACTGGTTGGCGACCGTGCGCGATGCGCGCAAGCGCGAGATCGCCGCGCCGACTTTTGCACCGGACGGTCTGTACTTTTTGGGCCCCGTGTACGATGCCGACCTGGGCCTGCCGCAGCGCACCCCAGCCTTCGACTGGCTGCCCCTTTGACCTCCTCGCATCGGGCCGCGTTTGCCCGTGCCCACCACCCACCGCTATGCGACGCACCCGCATCAAAATCTGCGGCCTGACCCGCGAGACCGACGTGGACCATGCCGCCGCCGCCGGCGCGGACGCGATCGGCTTCGTGCTCTACCCAGCCAGCCCGCGCCACGTCAGTGCCCGGCGCGCGGCCGAGCTGGCACGCCGCCTGCCCGCGTTCGTCACCCCGGTGCTGCTGTTCGTCAACGCCACGGCCGGCGAGGTCGCCGCTGGCCTGCAGGCGGTACCGAACGCGCTGCTGCAGTTTCACGGCGACGAGACGCCCGAGCAGTGCGCGGCTCTGGCCGGTCCCCGTCCCTGGATACGGGCTGCGCGCATACCGCTGGGCGCTGGTGCGGCTGGCTTCGATCTTCTAGAATACGTGCAGCGTTTTGCCGCCGCGCGGGCTGTGCTGATCGATGCCCATGTCCCTGGCTACGGTGGCGGCGGACAACCCTTCGACTGGACAGCC
>NZ_JARJMT020000079.1 GCF_029335975.1 Tepidimonas sp. | reverse complement strand
TTTCCCATCAGCCCGTAGGCGCGGTGGTCAAGACGGGTTTGACAGGCCAAGGCAGCTCAAGGGAATTTGGCCGCATTCCACAGGCCGCTGACCCACTCATGACGCTGCATCGCAGTGGCCATCTTCATCTTCAATGTCCTGCTCCTGCCGTTCTTGGGGATGAAGCCAGCCTGCGCGAACAACCGCTGACGCAGACTTGCCATGGTCTGCATCGAGCTTGTCTTGTGGATCTGGCGCTGCATCGCGGCTCTGAACAGGCTCATCAGGTTAAAAGCCAACATCACCCAGTGCATGGCCGCCTCGGTGGCCCAGAAGGGCTCCAGGTGCTGCAGGAAGCCCTTGTCGCAAAAGCCCGAGTCCGCCCGCAGCAGCCCCACGCGCTTGGCAGATCCAAGATGTTCCATGCCGCTTTGCAAGAGGGCGATGGCGTTGTTGGCTGTGTGGGCGTTGTCTGGACGCAGCCACACGTTGGCCAGCATGCGGGTGTCGGCGACGAAGGCCATGTGCGGGTGGTGGCTGGCGCGCCCGCGTTTGCTGGGGTTGTCGCCCCTGGATGCGCCTTGCTGCGCGCCGCAGCGGCTCAGCACCGTGGAATCCAGATCCAATGTGAGGGTCTGCAAGCCCACCCGCTCAAAAAGGTGCCGGTACAGCCCTAAACCGACCCACCAGCTGTTCGGGGGCGCAGCCACGGTGACTGCCGGGCTGGGGCAGTTGGGCGCGCAGCACAGCCTCCTAATCGCTGTTTCCTAAGAAACTCATACCGTTGCGCTATTGGCTGCCATGAGAAACCGGCAGCTATCGGGAAATCTGGGATGAAATACAGCGAGAAATACAGCAGCGGCTGGCGCAGCACGCCGTCGTGGTGCAGGATCAGCGCGATGAGCAGCCGACCGACGCGGCCGTTGCCTTCGAGGAAGGGGTGGATGGTTTCGAACTGCACATGGGCCAAGGCGGCCTTGATCAGCGCGCAGGCGCTTGAGCCCATGCTCCAGGGCAGTGACGTAATTGGAGACCTCCACCCCATCGTCGAAGGGCACACCGGGCTGCTCGTCGAGTTCGAAGAGCAGGAGGTCCGATAGCGACGATTGGGTGCCTTCGATCTGGCTGGATAGCACCGCCTCGCCAGCGACGCTGGTTGGGGTGTAGCTGCCCGTGAGCCCGCGTTGCATGGTTCGATTCGCTGTTTTCGTTCGCGTGAATAGTGTCGCCCACTATTCACGAAAACGTCTGTTCATGTAAATAGCCGGCGCATCAAAACCCCAGCGCCTTGAGGTTGGCTTCGATCGCCGCGTCGAGCTTGGCGGCTTGTTCACGTTGCGCGCGCCACTGGGCGGCAAGCCTGGTTATTTTTTCTGCGAAGGGCTCGCCGTCGTCTTCCACATCCGTCGCGCCGACGTAGCGCCCAGGGGTGAGCACGTGGCCGTGTTTGCGGATCTCCTCCAGAGAAACCGATTTGCAGAAACCGGGGACGTCCGCGTAGGGGCGACCCTTGGGGTCGCACAATGTCGAACCGCGCCAGGCATGGTAGGTGTCGGCGATTTTCTTAATTTCTTCATCGGTGAGCTCGCGTCGGGTGCGATCGATCATCACGCCCATCTTACGCGCGTCGATGAACAGCACCTCGCCGCGCCGGTCGCGTAGGGGCAGGCCTTGTGCCTGCCCGGTTGCCTGCCCAGACCCAGGGCGGGCACGAGACCCGCCCCTACGGTCGCGGGCGAGGAACCACAGGCAGGCGGGGATCTGCGTGGAGTAGAAAAGCTGCCCGGGTAGCGCCACCATGCAGTCCACCACGTCGGCCTCGATCATCGCTTTGCGGATTTCACCCTCGCCGGACTGGTTGGAGCTCATGGAGCCGTTGGCCAGCACCACGCCCGCCACCCCAAAGGGTGCGAGGTGGTGGTAGATGTGCTGCAGCCAGGCATAGTTGGCGTTACCGACCGGCGGCACGCCGAATTTCCAGCGCGGATCGTCGCGCAGCCGTTCGCCGCCCCAGTCTGAGACGTTGAACGGCGGGTTGGCCAGGATGTAGTCGAAGCGCAGGTCGCGCAGTTCGTCCTTGTGGAAGCTGCCTTCGTTGTTCCAGCGGATGTCGGCGTCGATGCCACGCACGGCCAGGTTCATCTTGGCGAGCCGCCAGGTGGTGTAGTTGCTCTCCTGCCCGTAGATGGCGATGTCGCCGATGCGCCCGCCGTGTTCCTGGACGAACTTTTCGCTTTGCACGAACATGCCGCCTGAGCCACAGCAGGGGTCGTAGACGCGGCCTGAGTAGGGTTCCAGCATCTCCACGAGCAACTTGACCACCGAGCGCGGGGTGTAGAACTCGCCGCCGCGCTTGCCTTCGGCGCCAGAGATGTACTTCAGGAAGATGAGCCCAAGCACAACATGCTTGTAATCGGAGGGCTCCATGTTGCCGCGCAGCTTGTCGGCGGCCTTGAAAAGCTCTGCCTCGAAGCCGAGGTAGCCGCCGTTACCATTCCCGGCGGTGTCGTCCGGTGCCATCGTGCGGTAATCCTTTGCGCGATGTCTGGAACGTTGGAGCTTCACACCCCAGCGCGAGCTATGCGTTCGCTTGTTTCTGCCATAAAGGGTCGCATTTTGCGGTGCGATTCCCCGGTACGATGCCAAGTCCCGTATTGCTTTGACGGCCCCGCGCCGAGACACTCGATCGAGCTGGGACGGCCAGTCCCGCTGGAAAAGAGCCGCCAGACGATGTCGGTCAGCTGCTAACCATCGGTTTTATATCTATCCGTTGCCAGCGAAACCCCCCCAAACCCGTCGGCCGCCGAACGCTTGGTCAACCGCGCAGCATACGAGCTGAGCGCGACCGCTCGAACGGTGAAATTCGACTGCCGTCTCGGTGCAGGTGCGTGACACGCAAACGCATACTAGGCGGTGTATGCTATTGTGTGTTGGAAGGTTTGCACCCGCAACCACGCTCTTACCATCCGTTTCGGCGCTCTCTCCGTCATCATCACCACATTCCGTCATCACCATGAAACAGCTGAACTTTCAGGAAAAGTACCCCATCACCGTCATCGACGTCGCCAAGAGCGAATGCCGCTACCAAAGCGCCGAGGAGATCGCCGCCTACTTCCGTGACTGCATCGCCAACACGCCGCGCGTGAGCTACATCGGTACCTTTGACCATCTGGCGCACACACGCGGCATCGGCGGCGAAGTGGCGCCAGCCATCACGGCGGCGATCAACGTGGTGTTCTGCTTCGGCCATGCACTGCCCAATCCGCAGGTGCTGGCGGTGCGTCCACGCTCCATCGGCATCGCCGACATGGGCGACCATTTCGTCATCAGCTTCATGGATGCCCCCATGAAACCCGCCAACGACGCCATGCAGGCCTGGGCCCTGGCCCTGCGCAACCAGTGAGTGCGCGCT
>NZ_JARJMT020000077.1 GCF_029335975.1 Tepidimonas sp. | reverse complement strand
AGCCACACCCCCATGAAGCTGCCGACTACTGCCCGAAGCAGCCCGCTGCAGCCGCCAATCCCATCGCCTAAAAGCGACATTCGGGCGCGATTGGGCGACCAATGACCCCACGAATGATGGCATAGGTCGTGCCTGCCCGGGCCGCACCGATCAATACACCCGTGGTCAACGCAAAAACCAGCGTCGAGGTGGCGAGTGCCATGCCCGCAAGGCCCTGGCCATGAAGCAGCGCGCTGCCCACCAACACCCGGTAGGCCCCAAGCGGTCCGCCAGCATGCCCGCAAAAATGCCGAATATCCCCCAAGCCAGGTTCTGTATCGCCATGTCGAAGGCGAAGGTTTCGCGTGTCCAGCCCTGCGCCTGCGTGATGGGTTGCAGCCGCAGCCCGAAACCATGGCGGATACCCATCGAGAAGGTCACGATGAGGGCGCCGCACAGCAGGATCAGGGCGGCGCAGAGTCGGCGCGTCGTCGTGATTACCGAACTGCAACGCATGGTCGTGCTCCCCATGCGGGCAGGCGTCCATCGCCTACCGCGGTGAGTGAGGTTCGGTCCAGGTTGCGCGCCGATACGCAGGTCGATTCTGAGGTGGATGGCCCAAGTTCTTGACTCACCGGCAGAGTTGCACCTTGTCCCAAGTTGTTGTGGATAACTTTGTGAGTAAGCCGTGATCACGCGCAGCAAAGCCTCGTCTGTCAAGGATTCGAATAGATTGCTCAAAATTTGAGCATTCAAAAAATATTTGTAAAAACAACGACTTATAAGATTTGCCGAGTGTGCTGCGGTGCAAATCGGGAGAACGGACACGCCGTCCAAGGGGATGTGCCAGCGCGCAGAGTGTGTGCAAAACACAGAAGGTCCTCGTCTGTCAAGCCCTCCCAGGAAGCTGTGATGGCGGCCGATTCGAGCGAGGGGGCGTCCAAGCGAGCGGGTCCGTACAATCCACCGTCATGTCCGCCTCCACCGTCGCGCCGGGCGCTGCACCCGGCTATGCCGAGAGTTCGATCCGGGTGCTCAAAGGGCTGGAGCCCGTCAAGCAGCGCCCGGGCATGTACACCCGCACCGACCATCCGCTGCACATCGTGCAGGAGGTGATCGACAACGCCGCCGACGAGGCGCTGGCGGGTTTTGGCCGACGCATCCGCGTCACGCTGCATGCGGATGGCTCCGTCAGCGTGGAAGACGATGGCCGCGGCATCCCCCATGGCCTGCACCCCGAGGAGGGGGCACCGGTGCTGGAACTGGTCTTCACCCGGCTGCACGCGGGCGGCAAGTTCGACAAAGGGCAGGGTGGGGCATACAGCTTTTCGGGCGGATTGCATGGCGTGGGGGTAAGCGTGACCAATGCGCTGGCCAGCCGGCTGGAGGTCACGAGCCACCGCGATGGGCATGTGGCGCGCCTGGTGTTTGCGGGCGGCGAGGTGGTGGAGCCGCTGGTGCGTCGGCCGCTCGAGGCGGGCGAGCGCCGCCAGGGGACCACGGTGCGCGTGTGGCCCGATGCACGCTACTTCGACCAGGTCAGCCTGCCGCTGGGGGAGCTGACGCACCTGCTGCGCAGCAAGGCGGTGCTGATGCCCGGGGTGAGCGTGAGCCTGATCAATGAGCGCACACGCGAGACCCAGACCTGGCAGTACAAGGGGGGCTTGAGCGACTATCTGCAGCAGACGCTGGCGGCCGAGCCGCTGATCCCGCTGTTCGAAGGCGAGGGGTATGCCGAGGCGGGTCACGAGAGCTTTGCCGAGGGTGAAGGCGCGGCCTGGGCGGTGGCCTTCACCGAGGAAGGGCCTGTGGTGCGCGAGAGCTATGTCAACCTGATCCCCACCCCTGCTGGGGGCACACACGACAGCGGCCTGCGCGAAGGCTTGTTCCAGGCCGTGCGCAGCTTTATCGAACTGCACGCGCTGTGTCCCAAGGGGGTCAAGCTGCTGCCCGAGGATGTGTTTGCCCGCGCCAGCTATGTGTTGAGTGCCCGGGTCCTCGACCCGCAATTCCAGGGCCAGATCAAGGAGCGGCTCAATTCCCGCGATGCGCTGCGGCTGGTCGCGGCCTATGTGCGTCCCGCGCTGGAGCTGTGGCTGCATCAGCACGTCGAGCACGGCAAGCGGCTGGCCGATCTGGTCATCCGTGCGGCGCAAAGCCGCCAGAAGGCCGCGCAGAAAGTGGAAAAGCGCAAAGGCTCGGGCGTGGCGGTGCTGCCCGGCAAGCTGACCGACTGCGAAAGCCGCGATCTGTCGCGCAACGAGCTGTTTTTGGTCGAGGGCGACAGCGCCGGGGGTAGCGCCAAGATGGGACGCGACAAGGCGTCACAGGCCGTGCTGCCGCTGCGCGGCAAGCTGCTCAATACCTGGGACGTCGAGCGCGACCGCTTGTTTGCGAATGCCGAAATCCACGACATCGCGGTGGCGATTGGGGTGGATCCCCACGGCCCCGACGATGCGGTGGATCTCAGCGGCCTGCGCTACGGCAAGATTTGCATCCTGAGTGATGCGGACGTGGACGGCTCGCACATCCAGGTGCTGCTGTTGACCCTCTTTTTCCGGCATTTCCCCCGTCTGATCGAGGCGGGCCATGTGTACGTCGCAAGGCCCCCGCTGTACCGGGTGGATGTGCCAGCACGCGGCAAAAAACCCGCCAGCAAACACTACGCGCTGGATGAGGGGGAGCTGGCGGCGATTCTGGACAAATGCGCCAAGGAAGGGGTGCCGCGCGAGAAATGCCAGATTAGCCGCTTCAAGGGCTTGGGCGAAATGAGCGCCGAACAACTTTGGGACACGACACTCAACCCCGATACGCGCCGCTTGCTGCCGGTGACCCTGGGTGGGCTGGATGTCGCGGCCACCGCCATGTATCTGAACCGTTTGATGGGCAAGGCGGAGGCGGCTGCCCGTCGTGAGTTGATGGAGCAGTGGGGCGACGCGGTCGAGGTGGACGTCTGAGCCGGCCCGCCGTCCTTGAATCGGGGTCTCAGGGATCGCGCCGCAGCAGCACGACGCCGCCGCGCTGGTAGATCACGGTGTGCGGCACGTCCGGCAGGCGGTCGAGCCGGGTCAGGGCCCACTCGCCTGGCTCCGGCAGGCGCTTGGGGGTGATCGACTGGGCATACACGCTGAAACTGGGCGCATCGAAGCGCCACAGCACCGCCGGTGCATGGGCCTGATGGGTGAGGCGGCCTGCGCTGCGAATCGCGCCTTGCAGCACATCGCCAAACCAGGGCGCCACGACGGCACCGAGCAGCAGGGCCTGTATGGCCGCTAGGGCCTGCAACCGTCGCCAAGCGGGCCAGCGCCGTTGCACCGCCAAGGCAACACCCGCGACCCACACCGCCCAGGTCACAGGCTGGTAGAAGGCGGGCGCCAGATCCCAGGCCAGCGCGAGCTGGGCGCGGTAGTAGGGGTTGTCGGTGCGCAGCCCGGCTTCGTACAACAAGGCGGGCAGCCAGGGCCACAGCGCCAGCAGGGCCACGGGCACGATCAGCCACACACCACGCAGGGTGGGCAAGCGCAGTGCCAGCAGGATCATCAGCGGGGTGGAGCCATACAGCACATAGTGCGGCAACTTGGTACCAGACAAACTGAAAAATACCAGCACGAAGCCACACCACAGCCAGAGATAGCGTGTCAGCGGCGTTTGGCAGTCGGGCTTGATCTGCCGCAGCACGGCCGGCAGGGCTGCACTCCAGGGCAGCAGCAGCAAGGGCAAGACGATCAGGTAATACAGCCAACCCCCGCTGTGCCCCTCCAGCGTGCCGGTAAAGCGCTGGACGTTGTGGCGCAGGATGAAGCCGTCCACGAACGCCTGTCCATGGGTCAGCAACATGGCGACATACCACGGCGCCGCCACGGCCAGGAGCAGCAGCCAGCCCCGCATGTCGAACGCAATGCGCCGCCAGGTGGACCCGTCGCGCGCCAGCAGGGTGTACAGGGTGCCTGCCGCAGCCGGGATCAGCACGGCCACCGGCCCCTTGGTCAGCAGCCCCAGCCCCACCCAGATGTACACCCGCAGCAGATCCGGCCGCCGCCGTCGCTCCAGGTAGCGCCACAGATCCAGGCAAGCCAGCGTCAGCCACAGGTTGAGCAAGGCGTCGGCCGTGGCGGCGCGCGCCATGATCCAAGGCCCCAGGGCGGTGGCGACGATCCACAAGGCGCGCTGCGCCGCCGCCGCGTCGGCGCGCTCGCGCACGAAGCGCCAGACTGCCCAACCCCACCCGATCGCCGCCAGGGTGGACGGCAGGCGCAAGGCCCACTCGTGCAACCCCAGCAGCGACACCGACAGCGCCTGCAGCCAATAGATCAGGATCGGCTTGTCATAGCGCGGCACACCGTTGAGCCAGGTCGAGAGCCAGTCGCCGTTGTGCAGCATCTCCCGCGTGGCTTCGGAAAATGCGCCTTCATCGACATCGAACAACGGCGGCGTGCCCACTGCGGTCACCCAGACGGCCAGCGGCAACAGCCAGGCCATCCAGCGCACCCAGAGGGCGGTGGGGGGCGAGTCAGCGGACATGCTTATCCTCGACGCAGCGCTGGCCCAAGGTTGAGCCGCCAGCCAGCACCACACCCAAAGCCAGGCCGCCGAGTGCAGCGGCCATCGGCACGATGTCCGCCGGCAACGCACGCCAAGGCAGAGTGGCGGCGAGCAGCACGAGCGTGCCTGCCACCGCAAACAACAGTCGGCTGCCTGGTGCGGACCCCGACCGTCGGGCGACGGCTGCAGCGCCAGCGGCGCACAGCCAACCAACAAGCGCCCCGGCCACCACGTCCAGCGGCCAATGCGCCCCCACGGCCAAGCGCGAGATGCCAATGGCGGCCGCCAGCGGCAGCGCAAGCAGCCAGCCCACCACGCGCCCCCAACCCGGTGGAGCGCTGAGCACCCAGCAGCCAGCCAACACAAAGGCCGTGATCGTGTGCCCCGAGGGAAAACTGCCGTGGCGCAGCACCTCGCCGATGACATGCAACTCGCTGGGGTCGAGCACCGCAGCCGGTCGGGGCGCGGCAGCCAGCGCCTTCAGGCCGTGGGTGAGCAGTGTGGCCGGCAGCACGGCCCAAAGCAGCGCGGTCAAGGCGTTGCGCTGCCACAGCAGGGCGGCCGTCAGGTAGGCGAGCAAGGCCAACTGGGCGTCGCCCAACCATGTCAGCCGCCACCACAGCCCATCCGGCAGCCACGCAGTCCAGCGCTGCAGGGCCGTCATGGCGCCGGCCCCATCCAGGGTGGCGACCCAGACGCTGGCACCCAGCAGCAGGACAGTCCCTATCCAACCCGCTAGGGCGCGCATGGGTGCACTTGACGGCGGGTAGACGGGCATCGGGCTTGGTGCAGTGGGCGACGAAAGTGCCATGCCCTGGGGGGCTTCGGCAAATCGGATTGTAGAAAGGGCTGGCGCCTGGCTGGCATGATCATGCTCAGTGATACCATGAAACGATGGGCAAATCGAAATGGGCAGGCGGCGCGCATCGGCACGGCCTGGGCGCCGTAACCACCAGGACCGGCGGTGGGCATCCGCTGACTGCGCTGGCCCTGTTGGCGGTGTGGCTGGCCACGGCCGGCAATGTACCGCTGTGGTTGGCGGTGTGGCAGGTGCAGGGGGGGGTAGGCTGGCGTGGCGCGGCGGTGACGCTTGCCTGGGTGCTGACGCTGGCGCTGGTCAACCTCGCGCTGCTGGCGTGTCTGGCCGTCGGCCCGTTGCGCCGGCCCATGGGGGTGGTGCTGCTGGCCCTGGCTGGGGTGGCGAGCTACTTCATGCTGGCCTATGGCATCGTCGTCGATGCGTCGATGGCGGCCAATGTGTTTCAGACCGATCTGCGCGAGGCGCGCGACCTGTTGACCCCAGGCCTGCTGGTTGCGTGGGTGCTCGGCGTGGCGCTGCCAGGCTGGCTGTGGTGGCGCCTGCCGGTGCGGCGATGGTCGGCGCGGCGTGCGCTGCTGGTTCGCCTCGGCGTCGGCGCGGCAGCGCTGGCGCTGGCCATCGCGCTGCTTTGGCTGACCTTTCAGGATCTGGCGGCGTTGATGCGCAACGACCGCGCGCTGCGCTACCTGATCAACCCCTACAACAGCATTTATGCCGCACTGCACCACGGCGTGGGTCAGCGGGCGCTCGCGTCCGAGCCGCTGCAGCCCATCGGTCTGGACGTGCAGCCGCTGCCCCCGGCAGCCCGCGAGGACGAGGCGCCGCTGTTGGTGTTGGTGGTGGGCGAGACGGCACGCGCGGCCAACTGGGCCCTCAACGGCTACGCGCGCGACACCACGCCGCGCTTGCGCGCGTTGATCGAGCAGGGGCAGCCGGTCGTGTCCTTCGCTTCCGTCACCTCGTGCGGCACCAACACGCAGACGTCGGTGCCGTGCCTGTTTGCGCCAGAAGGCCGTGCCCAATGGAATCCCTCGCGCGCCCAGGAAAACCTGCTCGACCTGCTGCAGCGCGCCGGGCTGGCAGTGACCTGGCTGGACAACCAGTCTGGCTGCAAGGGGGTGTGCGCGCGCGTGCCGTCGCGCCGAATCGATCGCCTGCAAGTCCCAGACCTGTGCCGCGGCGACGAATGCCATGACGAAATCCTGCTGCGCGAACTGCCCAGCGCGCTGGCGGCCTTGCCTGAGGCAGCGCGCCGGGTCGGCACGCTGGCGGTGCTGCATCAGATGGGCAGTCATGGACCGGCCTACTTCAAGCGCACACCGGCGGCGTTCAAACACTTCCTGCCCGAGTGCACGACGGCCGAGTTGCAGGCGTGCGAGCCGACGCACATCGTCAATGCCTATGACAACACGCTGCTCTATACCGACCATGTGCTGGCTGAGTTGATCGGCGGGTTGGCGCAGCGCAGCGGCCCCACGGCATTGCTGTATGTCTCCGACCACGGTGAATCACTCGGCGAGGGAGGGCTGTACCTGCATGGCCTGCCGTACACCGTGGCCCCGCGCGAGCAGAAGGAGGTGGCGATGCTGCTGTGGGTCAACGGCGGCATGCAGCGGCGCTTGGGGTTGGATTGGGCCTGTCTGCATCGGCGTGCGCAGGAGCCAGCCTCGCACGACCATGTGTTCCACACCGTTGCGGGGCTGTTCGGCGTGCGCAGCGCGGTGGTCGATACCAAGCACGATCTGCTGGCGGAGTGCCGGCGCCCATCCTGAGCTGGCCAGCCGCTCATCGACCCATCAACCGCGCCACCAAGCCCACAGCGCAGCGCCCCAGACCCCGCCGGCAAACAGCAGGGACAGCAGCACGGCGGCACTGCCAAGGTCTTTGGCGCGCTTGGACAGGGCATGCCATTCGGGGCCCACGCGATCCACGACGGATTCGACGGCCGTATTGAGCAACTCCACCACCATCAGCAGGAGCACCGAGCCGGCGAGCAAGGCGACCTGAACCCAGTCTCGGCCCAAGCAAAATGCAGCGGGCAACAAGACGGCAGCCAGCAGGGCTTCCTGTCGGAAGGCGGGTTCGTGCCAGCCGGCTTTCAGCCCATCGAGGGAGTTGCCTGCGGCATACCACAGCCGGGCCAGGCCCTGGCGTTTGGGGGTGACAGGTGGCGACATGGCTTCACGGTGACTCACGCAGGCCGGTGCAGCGCGCACAGCTTGTTGCCGTCCGGATCGCGCACATAGGCAAGGTAGAGCGTGCCGCTGGGTCCGTGGCGTGGGCCGGGCGGGGCCTCGATGGACGTGCCTCCGTGGGCCACGGCCACGTCGTGAAAGCGTTGCACCTGTTCGGGCGATGTGCATCTGAAGCCGATCGTCGCGCCATTGGCGCAGGTGGCCGGCTCGCCGTTGATCGGTTGCGTGACGCCGAAGGTGCTGCCCCCATGTCGATAAAACACCCGCTCATGACCGCTCGATGCGGTGTTGCGGACGCCTTCCGGGGCGCCTAGCACGCCCAAAACGGCGTCGTAAAAGCGTTTGGCCCGCTCGATGTCGTTGCTGCCCACCATCACGTGACTGAACATCTCAAAGGTCTCCTGTCGAAAGGGTCAACGCGGCTCAGGGCCGTCGTCCACTATTGTCGCCGGTCGCGCACGATACGGCGCGCGGAGCGCGGGGCAGGGGACAGGCCTCGGGGCGAGCGACAATCCGCACATGAGTCTAGACGTGTTGCCCCCTTCCGACCGGTCGCCCGCCGAGCCGGCGGCCGACCCCGACAGCCTGGCCGCTTATGCGCAGCGGGCCTATCTGGAATACGCGCTCAGCGTCGTCAAGGGCCGCGCCCTGCCCGATGTGTGCGATGGCCAAAAGCCCGTGCAGCGCCGCATTCTGTACGCGATGCAGCGCATGGGGCTGGGCTACAGCGGTCCGAATGCAAACACGCCGGCCAAGCCAGTCAAGAGCGCCCGCGTGGTGGGGGATGTGCTCGGGCGCTTCCACCCCCACGGCGACCAGGCCGCTTATGAGGCGCTGGTGCGCATGGCGCAGGACTTTGCGCAGCGCTATCCGCTCATCGACGGGCAGGGCAACTTCGGCAGCCGCGACGGCGATGGCGCCGCCGCCATGCGCTACACCGAAGCGCGCTTGAGCCGCATCAGCACCGTGCTGTTGGACGAGATCGACCAAGGCACGGTGGATTGGGTGCCCAATTACGACGGCTCCACCGAGGAGCCGCGCCAGTTGCCAGCCCGCTTGCCGTTTGTGCTGTTGAACGGTGCCAGCGGCATTGCCGTGGGCATGGCCACCGAGATCCCCAGCCACAATCTGCGCGAGGTGGCCCACGCCTGCGTGGCGCTGATCAAAAACCCGCAACTGCCTGACGACGACCTGTTTGCCCTGTTGCCCGGGCCGGACTACCCCGGTGGCGGCCAGATCATCAGCCCGAGCGCCGACATCCATGACGCCTACCGCAGCGGCCGTGGCAGCCTGAAGGTGCGCGCGCGTTGGAAGATCGAAGACCTGGCGCGTGGCCAGTGGCAGCTGGTGGTCACGGAGCTGCCGCCCGGCGTCAGCGCGCAAAAGGTGTTGGAGGAAATCGATGACATCACCAACCCCAAGGTCAAGGCCGGCAAAAAGGCCCTGACGCCGGAGCAGACCCAGCTCAAGGCCAGCCTGCTGGCGGTACTCGACGGGGTGCGCGACGAGTCCAGCAAGGAATCGCCCGTGCGCCTGGTGTTCGAGCCCAAGAGCAGCCGCATTGAACAGCAGGAACTGATCACCGCGCTGCTGGCCCACACCAGCCTGGAAACGTCCGCCCCGATCAACCTGACCCTGGTGGGCCTGGACGGCAAGCCCGTACCCAAGAGCCTGCGCCAGATGCTGCAGGAATGGATCAGCTTCCGGCAGACGACCATTACCCGCCGCTCACGCCACCGGCTGGACAAGGTGCTCGATCGCATCCACATCCTCGAAGGGCGGCAGATCGTGCTGCTCCACATCGACGAGGTGATTGCCATCATTCGCACCAGCGACGAGCCCAAGGCCGCGCTGATCGCGCGCTTTGCCTTGAGCGACCGGCAGGCCGAGGACGTTCTGGAAATCCGCTTGCGCCAGTTGGCGCGGCTGGAGGCCATCAAGATCGAGCAGGAACTCCAAGCGCTGCGCGAGGAGCAGGCCAAGCTGGAAGACATCTTGGCCAGTCCGGCCAGCCTGCGCCGCCTGATGGTCAAAGAGATCGAGGCCGACGCCAAGGCCTTTGGCGACGAGCGCCGCACGCTCATCCAGGCCGAGAAAAAGGCGGTGGCCGAGATCAAGGTGGTGGACGAGCCAGTGACGGTGGTGGTGTCGGCCAAGGGCTGGGTGCGCGCGCGCACCGGCCACGGGCACGACGCCGCGGGCTTTGCCTTCAAGGCTGGCGATGGGCTCTACGGCACGTTCGAATGCCGAACCGTGGATACGCTCGTCGTGCTGGGCAGCAATGGCCGGGCGTACAGCGTGTCCGTGGCTAGCCTGCCGGGGGCGCGCGGCGACGGCCAGCCCATCACCACCTTGATCGACCTGGAGCCGGGCACGCAGCCGGTGCATTACCTGGCGGGGCCCGCATCGTCCCTGTGGCTGCTCAGCGGCTCGGGTGGTTATGGTTTTCTGGCCACGGTGGAAGACATGACAAGCCGCTTGAAGGGCGGCAAGGCCTTCGTCACCCTCAACGAGGGCGAGACGGTGTGCCGCCCTGCGCTGGTCAGCGGCAGCATGGTGGTGCGCCTGGCCGCCCCAGATGGCACCGTGCTTGGCCCGCCCACGACCCCGGAAGGCGGTCCAGACCCGGCCGCGTTGGCTCCAGCCACCCAGGTCTGCTGCGTCTCCAGCAGTGGGCGCATCCTGACTTTTGATGTGGGCGATGTCAAGCACCAACCCAAGGGTGGGCGCGGTCTCATGCTCATGGGGCTGGAGGGCAAAGACACCTTGGCCGGCGCCGCGGCCTACCTGCGCAGTGTGCGCATCGGCGGTGTGGGACGAGGCGGAAAATGGCGCGACGAGGTGCTGGAGATCCGCAGTCTCAACAACGCCCGCGCCGCCCGTGGCCGCAAGGGGCGAGATGCCAGCTTCGGCTTCAAGCCCACGATCGTCTGGCGAGTGCAATAAGGGGCACCAAGGCGCTGGCCTTGGCGATCATGAGGCTCGCAATGTCGCCGGCAAGGCCTTTCTGGTCGAGTCGCCGCGCTGGGTGATGCGGGTGCTCGCTGAACCCGCTGCCGCCACCCGCTCGAGGCGATTGGTGCAGCGCCCCGTCAGGCCAGTTCGGCCATCAGCTCGATTTCCACGCACGCGCCAAACGGCAGTTGCGCCACGCCAAAGGCGCTGCGGGCGTGCGCGCCCACCTGCGGACCCAAGACCTGCCCCAACAGCTCGGAGCAGCCATTGGTCACCAGGTGGTGCTCGGTGAAACTGTTGGTGGAGTTGACGAGGCTGAGCACCTTGACGATGCGCCGCACGCCATCGAGATCGGTGCCGGCGGCCACGCAAGCGGCGTGAAGCGTGCCCAGCAGGTCGATGGCCACGGCACGGGCGGCAGCTTTGCCTTCCTCGGTGGTCATGGTCAGGCCCAGTTGACCCACCCAGGGCTGGCCGTTGCGCTTGGCGATGTGGCCGCTGAGCAGCACCAGCTTGCCGGTTTGCACGAACGGCACATAGGCCGCAGCCGGTGTGGCCACTTCGGGCAGCGTGATGTTCAGAGCTTGCAACCGATCGTAAACGCTCATGATGGACGGGCTCCGCAAAAACTGCATTGTAGTCAGCCGATGTCTGTCGCGGGCGAGCCGACCGTATCGATAATCGGTGACGTGGCGGGCGCGACGGGGATGGCCACGGTGCGCTGGCGCAGGGTAGAACAGGGAGTGGGACATGCCGAGTGGGCATCGGGCGCATTCGCCAGCGTCCGTGAGCGAAGCAAACAAAGATCGCGCCCGGCCGGAGGGTGCGTGCAGCCCGACCGGGGCGGCTGCCATCCGCCGGGTCTGGGGGCCGGCCGCGCTGGGCTGGGTTCTGGGGACGGCGTTGCAGCTCGCGCAGACCTCGCTGTGGCTGGGCTGGGCTTATGGGGCGATGGCGCTGCTGGCCCTCATGGCAGGCGTCGGGCTGATGTGGACGATGCCAAGCCGGCCCCGCAGCCGGTGGGGTTGGTTGCCCGTCGCAGCCGCGCTGGCCTTTGCCGCCACGGGCGGGCGGGCTGTGGGGTTTGCCGCCCAGGCGCTGCCGCCGACGGCGGATGGTGCGCTCGTGCAGGCGGCTTGGCGGGTGGTGGCCATGCCCAGCCGTGGCGAGCAGAGCGCGACGTTCGAAGCCCAGCTGCTGCAGGCCCGCACCCGCGACGGCCACGACCTGCCGATCCAGGGCACGATCCGCTGGACTTGGCGGTCCTTCGGTGGCGTGCGCAGCGAAGCTGCCGTGCCGCGCCTGCTGCCCGGCGAAACATGGCAGGGCAGCCTGCGCTTGCGCGCGCCGCGTGGGCTGGCCAATCCGTATGGTTTCGATGCCGAAGCCTGGCTGTGGCGCGAGGGTATCGTTGCCACAGGCAGTGTCCTGCAGGGTGGTCGCAACGATCCCCCGCATCGCCTGGCGGACGATCCCTGGCGTCACCCCGTGGAGCGGGCTCGCACCATCGTGCGCGATGCGATCGTGGAGCGGCTCCAACCCCGGTATCCACCGGCAAGCGTTGGGCTGGTGGCAGCCCTGGTCACAGGCGACCAGGGCGCGATCCCTGCAGCCGATTGGGCCGCCATCCGCGCCACAGGGGTGGCCCATTTGGTCTCCATCTCGGGCCTGCATGTGACCATGTTTGCGCTCATCGCCACCGTGGCGGCGGGGCTGGTGTGGCGGGGCGTCGGGCGGCGCTGGCCGGCAGCGTTGTTGCACTGGCCCGTGCCGGTGGTTGCAGGGGTGGGCGGTATCACCTTGGCCACGGCCTATGCCTTGTTTGCCGGTTGGGGGGTGCCCGCCCAACGCACGGCGACCATGCTGGCGCTGGTCGTGGCCCTGCGTCTGAGCGGGCGACGCTGGCCGTGGGGCGCGACCTGGTTGGCCGCCATGGTGGTGGCCTTGATACTCGACCCCTGGGCCTTGCTGCAGCCGGGCTTTTGGCTGAGTTTCGTCGCCGTGGCGGTGCTGTTTGGCCAGGGCGGGGCGTCGTGGCAGCCCACCGGACTGGGGCAGCGCCTGCGCCACGCCGTTGCCGACCTGTTGCGCGTGCAGGCCATCGTCACCGCAGCGCTGGCACCGCTGACTTTGCTGTTGTTTGGCCAGGTGTCCGTCGTGGGCCTGCTGGCCAATCTGATCGCCATTCCCTGGGTCACGCTGGCATTGACGCCAGTGGCACTGGCGGGTGTGGCGGTCGCGCCCTTGTGGGACGCCGCAGCCTGGCTGGCCCAGGCCCTGTTGTCCGTCCTGCGGCTGCTGGCGGCGTGGCCCATGGCCGTTTGGGAGCGGCCAGCACCGCCCCTGCCGCTGGCCACAGCCGCGTGTATCGGGGCCGTGTTGCTGGTCTGGCGCGCCCCCTGGCGCTGGCGGGTGTGGGGGCTATGGATGCTGTGGCCGGTGCTGGCGTATCGGCCGCCTGCCCCGCCACCAGGGACCTTCGAGGTGCTGCTGCCCGACGTGGGGCAGGGCAGCGCCGCCATCGTGCGCACCGCCCGCCACACGCTGGTATTCGACAGCGGCCCACCCATGGGTCGCAGCGATGCAGCCGAGCGTGTCTTGCTGCCGTGGCTGCGGGCGTTGGGCAGTGCGCCGCAGGCCATCGTCATTAGCCATGACGACAGCGATCACGCGGGAGGACTGTCCTCGCTGTTCCAAGCGTTTCCGACGGCAACATGGTGGACATCGTTCGAGCCTGGCGCGCGCCTTGCGGGGTCGGCCAACACCTGCGCCGCAGGCGTGTCGTGGGAGTGGGATGGCGTGTCCTTCCAATTCCTCCATCCGCCAACGCCTGACTGGGCACCGCCGCGGCAGGGGGGCGACAACGCCCGCTCGTGTGTTCTGCAAGTCGGAAGGGGCCGGGCCTCCGCATTGCTGACAGGGGACATTCGCTCTGAAGAGGAGGCCATGCTGCTGGATACCTATCCCACATTAGAAGTGGGGTTGCTGGTGGCGGCGCACCACGGGAGTCAGACATCCACTAGTGAACGGTGGTTGAAGGCGATCAAACCCGAGTGGGTGGCGATACAGGCAGGATGGCGCAATCGCTACGGACATCCCCATCCGGCCGTGCTACGACGATTGAACGAGCACGGTTTCAAATGGGTCAACACGGCGACATGCGGCGCCATGGCTTGGTCTAGTGCACATCCCGCGCAAGCGACATGCGAGCGGGAAGAACGGCGTCGCTACTGGCGCGCGAATGATGCTGACGACCGCGCGAGAACGGCGGAAAATCCGAACGGCATTTACTCGCCGACGGCGACCGATCGCACGATGAGTGATTAGTTTGGGTGTGCCTCGTCTTTGATATAGACGCCCAGTTTCGACTGTTTGGCATGGTGTTTGGCTAATGCCGCCTCATTGGCGACTTGCTCGGCATGAGAGAATTGCTCGGGGTTCACACGCACTACTCCGAGGCTGACGGTTGTCATCGGATGAAAACGCACGACACCGTGTCGATCTTCGGCATATATGCCGCCTGCCGCTCTGGCATTTTCGTCGAACAGGTCTTGGGCAAGCGTATTGAATTTCTCCACTGCTTTCGTAATCCGATCGAGCCAATCGTCGCTTTGCATCA
>NZ_JARJMT020000071.1 GCF_029335975.1 Tepidimonas sp. | reverse complement strand
GTATTTCTTGGCCGACCCACCAAACTTGGCCGCCAGCACCGTCGTGATCGCCGCCGTCAGCGTCGTCTTGCCATGGTCCACGTGACCAATCGTGCCCACGTTGACGTGCGGCTTGGTCCGCTCGAATTTTTCCTTTGCCATCGTTACCGCTCCGAATGGATGTTTGCCGAACTCACTCACACACCCCAACGTGGGGCCAGGACAACCTTGATGGTGCCCATGGGCAGGATCGAACTGCCGACCTCTCCCTTACCAAGGGAGTGCTCTACCACTGAGCCACATGGGCCTCGCAGCCGCCTCGCGGTGGCCACGAAAAATCGTTCTTCGACTCCAGCGCCGGGACTGCATTGGAGCGGGAGACGGGAATCGAACCCGCGTCATCAGCTTGGAAGGCTGAGGTTCTACCATTGAACTACTCCCGCGTCGAACCTCGCCTGATCCGGACGCGATTCCACACCGCCTTCTCTTTAGCCAATACAGCCAGCACACTGGTGGAGGGGGTTGGATTCGAACCAACGTAGGCGTAAGCCAACAGATTTACAGTCTGCCCCCTTTAGCCACTCGGGCACCCCTCCAGCGAGAGCCCCAAATTATGCCACGATTTGCGGCGCATTTTCGACAGACGGGGAAAATTGTTCCAGCACCGCGGCGCACCAGTGCGCGATGCGGCTGGCCGTGTCGGCACCGACGCGAAGGGTGTTGATGGAGCGCTGGCTCAGGTGGCGCTCGCAGGCGATGTCGGCTGCGAGCCACCCCGCATCGCGCAGCGCGCGCACGGCCGCATGGGCTTGGGCCCCGCAGGCCACCACCCAACGCAAACCGCCCAGCTCAGCAGCCAGCCGGTGCAGGTTGTCTTGATCCAGCACCTCCTCGCTGGTCGGCACCGACCGGCCAGTGAGTGCCGGATATTCCACGCGCGGCCAGGCGTTGGTGACGACATAGTCGGCCCGATGCGGGGAGGAAAACCGCACCGGATCGCGCCGATGCAACTCGATCAGCGCACGCGCCAGGTTGGCCCCGGTGCCCGCGGCGCAGGGATAGCCGCGCTGCGCCTCGAAACGGCCGGGACAGATGAAAACAAAGCCCGTGGCGGCACCCGGACAGGGCTGGTGGTGGACCGTGAGGCCCGGCACGGCCATCATGGGTGCTGTCGGCATGTCGCCGCTCATGTGCCGAACAGCGCGGCCAGCGCCGCGCCGGGGTCGTCGGCACGCATGAACGCCTCGCCCACCAGAAACGCCGGCACGCCCGCCTCGCGCAGGCGGCGCACATCGTCGCCCGTGGCGATGCCGCTTTCGGCCACCAGCAGCCGTCCCGGCTCCAGCCGCGGCAGCAGGTCCAGCGTCGTTTGCAGCGAGACCTGGAAGCTGCGCAGGTCGCGGTTGTTAACGCCAATGAGCGGGGTGCGCAGGCGCTGCGCGCGCTCCAGCTCCGCGGCGTCATGCACCTCCACCAACACCGCCATGCCCAGCTCGTGTGCGATGGCCTCGAAGTCGCCCATTTGCGCGTCATCCAGGCAGGCAGCGATCAGCAAGATGGCATCCGCGCCGAGCGCGCGAGCCTCCCAGACCTGGTAGGCATCGACCAGGAAGTCCTTGCGCAGTGCCGGCAGTGGCGCGGCCGCACGCGCCTGGCGCAGATAGTCCGGGTGGCCCTGGAAGTACGGCACGTCGGTCAGGACCGACAGGCAGGCCGCGCCGTGGCGTGCATAGCTGGCGGCAATCGCCGCCGGGTCGAAGTCGGCGCGCAGCACGCCCTTGGAGGGGCTGGCTTTCTTGGCCTCGGCGATGACGGCGGCGCGCCCGGCGGCCCGCGCGGCGCGCAGCGCAGCGGCAAAGTCGCGCGGCGGGTCGTCGCGCAGGCTGGCTTCGGCCTGCGCGCGCATGGCGGCCTGCGGAGTGCGCGCCGATGCAGCCGCCACCTCCTCGCGCTTGGTGGCGCAGATGCGCTGCAGGATGTCGCTCATGCCGCAGCCTCCGTGCCCAGCCGGTGCGCGGCCGTGACGAATTGTTCCAGCTTGGCCTTGGCCGCGCCGCTGGCGAGCGCCTCTCGGGCGCGGGTGATGCCGGCTTCAATGGAATCGGTCACATCGGCGGCATACAGCGCGACGCCGGCGTTGAGGACGACGATGTCGGCCGCCGGACCGCATTGGCCGTCGAGCACGGCCAGCAGCAAGGTGCGCGATTCTTCGGGCGTGCCCACCTGGAAGGCCCGGTGGCTGGCCATGGCCAGCCCAAAGTCCTCGGGGTGGATGTCGTATTCGAGGATTTCGCCGTCCTTGAGCTCCCCGACCATAGTCGCGGCACCCAGGCTGACCTCATCCATGCCGTCCTTGCCATAGACGACCAGCGCGTGCTGGGTGCCCAAGCGCTGCAGCGCCCGCACTTGGATGCCGACCAGATCGGGGTGAAACACACCCATCAGGATGTGGGGAGCGCCAGCTGGGTTGGTCAATGGGCCGAGGATATTGAAGAGGGTTTTGACGCCCATCTCGCGCCGCACGGGCGCGACGTTCTTCATGGCCGGGTGGTGGTTGGGCGCGAACATGAAGCCGATGCCGACCTCGCGGATGCACTGCGCGATGGCGGCTGGGGGCAGGTTGATATTGACACCCAGGTTTTCCAGCACATCGGCACTGCCAGACTTGCTGCTGACACTGCGCCCGCCGTGCTTGCTGACCCGCGCACCGGCGGCGGCGGCCACGAACATGGCGCAGGTGGAGATGTTGAAGGTGTGCGCGCCGTCGCCGCCGGTGCCGACGATGTCGACCAGGTGGGTGGTGTCCTCCACCGGGACCTTGGTGGAAAACTCCCGCATCACCTGGGCGGCGGCGGTGATCTCGCCGATGGTCTCTTTCTTGACGCGCAGGCCGGTGAGGATGGCGGCGGTCATGAGCGGGGAGACCTCGCCGCTCATGATCAGGCGCATCAGGTGCAGCATCTCGTCATGGAAGATTTCGCGATGCTCGATGACGCGCTGCAAGGCCTCCTGCGGCGTGATGGCGTGTCGATGGGGCATGGGGATCTCCTGGAAACGAAAGCGTTTAGGGGGACTGCAGGAAATTGCGCAGCAGCGCATGGCCGTGCTCGGTCAGGATGCTCTCGGGGTGGAACTGCACACCCTGCACCGGCAAGTCGCGGTGGCGCACGCCCATGATCTCGCCGTCGTCGCACCAGGCGGTGATAGCCAGCTCCGGCGGCAGCGTGGCGCGCTCGATGGCCAGGGAGTGGTAGCGGTTGACGGTGAACTGGCGCGGCAAGTGGGCAAAGACGCCTTCCTGCGTGGTGGTGATGAGGCTGGTTTTGCCATGCATCAACTCGCGCGCGCGCACGATGCGCCCACCGAAGGCGGCGCCGATGCTCTGGTGACCCAGGCACACGCCCAGAATCGGCATGCGACCAGCGAAGTGGCGGATTGCCGCCACCGAGATACCCGCTTGCGCCGGCGAGCATGGCCCGGGCGAGATGACCAGGCGCTCCGGTGCGCGCGCGGCGATGCCCTCCAGCGTGATTTCGTCGTTGCGGAACACCTCCACCTCGGCGCCCAGTTCGCCGAAGTACTGCACCAGGTTGTAAGTGAACGAGTCGTAGTTGTCCACCATCAGCAGCTTGATGCGGCTCATTGCAGCCCCTCCTCGACCAGCTCGCTGGCGCGCAGCAGGGCGCGGGCTTTGTGCTCGGTTTCTTTCCACTCCAGCTCCGGCACCGAGTCGGCCACCACACCGGCGGCGGCCTGCACATAGAGTGTGCCGTCGTGCACGACACCGGTGCGGATGGCGATCGCCAGGTCCATATCGCCGGCCCAGCTCAGGTAGCCGACCGCGCCGCCGTAGACGCCGCGTTTGGTCGGCTCCAGCCGGTCGATCCACTCCATGGCGTGCACTTTGGGCGCGCCGGTGAGCGTTCCAGCCGGGAAGGAGGCGCGCAGCACGTCCATGCTGGTCAGACCCGGGCGCAACAGCCCCTCGACATTGCTGACGATGTGCATGACGTGACTGTAGCGCTCCACCGCGAAGGCCTCGGTCACCTTGACGCTGCCGATCTGGGCGATACGGCCAATGTCGTTGCGCGCCAGATCGATCAGCATCACATGCTCGGCTCGCTCTTTGGGGTCGGCCAGCAAATCCTGTTCGGCGGCCTTGTCTTTTTCGGGGGTGGCACCGCGCGGCCGGGTGCCGGCCAGGGGCCGGATGGTCACCTTCACGCCTTCGTCGGTGCGCTCCTGGCGCACCAGGATTTCGGGCGAGGCACCCACCACATGCAGGTCGCTGCCGCGCGCATCGGCCCCGGCCAGGTTGTAGTAGTACATGTACGGGCTGGGGTTGAGGGCGCGCAGCGCGCGGTACAGGCTCAGCGGGCTGTGCCGGTAGGGCTTGTGGATGCGTTGGCCGATAACGATCTGCATGAAGTCGCCCTGCTGGATCAGGGCCTTGGCCTCGTCGACTGCCGCCAAAAAATCGGCCTGGCTGCGTTCGCGCTGCTCGGGGTAGGCATCGCCGGCCTTGACGGACGGAGCGCTGACCGAATAACGCAGGCGCTCCATGAGCTCGCGCAAGCGGCGCTTGGTGCTGGCATAGGCCTCGGGCTGAGCGGGATCGGCGTAGACGATCAGGTACAGCTTGCCCGAAAGGTTGTCGATGACGGCCAGCTCCTCGGTCTGTAGCAGCAGGATGTCGGGCAGACCCAGCGGATCGGGCGGGCAGGTGCTGGCGAGTTTGCGCTCGATGTGGCGCACGGTGTCGTAGCCGAAATAGCCCGCTAGCCCGCCGCAAAACCGCGGCAACCCGGGGCTGAGCGCCACGCGAAAGCGCTGCTGGTAGGCAGCAATGGCGTCCAAGGGATTGCCGCCCAGCGTCTCGACGACGGTGCCGTCGCGCACCACCTCGGTCCGTGCGGCCTCGCCGAAGCCGCTGGCGCGCAGCCAGGTGCGCGCCGGCAATCCGATGAAGCTGTAGCGACCGAAGCGCTCGCCGCCGACGACGGACTCCAGCAGAAAACTGTTGCGCCCCCCGTGGGTGGCGTGGGCCAGCTTGAGGTAGAGGGACAGGGGGGTTTCCAGATCGGCGAAGGCTTCGGCGATCAGCGGGATGCGGTTGTAGCCTTGGGCGGCGAGGCTGCGGAATTCCAGTTCGGTGATCACGGCAACGGGGCTCCTGACGGGGCGGGTCGGCGGGCGGTCCTGGGCGGGATGTGGCCGTCGCGCCGGCGTGGATTCGACGGGGCCAGCGCGGGTCTGCAACCGGCGCGGGATGCGGCGCGACGAACCGGCTGTGCGTGCGCGCGAGGGGGCAGGGATGGTTAGGCGCGCGTCATTGGCTTGCGCCAGGGCCAAGCCTCCCGGCGGCCGGTCTTGAGGGCGGCGGCCAGGCGGGCGTCGAACGTGCTGCGGACAGCGAACATGGCAGTGAGTGTATCAAAGGCACCGGGCGGGCCCGCGTTCTACGTTCTATGATGCGCGGTTGCCCACACCCTCGCTACCCCGGTCTACCCCATCCATGTCTGCCCCGCCATCCCCGCCCTTGGCCGACCGCACGATCCGCATCCGCGGCGCGCGCACGCACAACCTGCGCAACTTGGACTTGGATATCCCCAAAAACGCGCTGGTGGTGATCACCGGGCCGTCCGGTTCTGGCAAATCCAGCCTGGCTTTCGACACCTTGTACGCCGAGGGCCAGCGCCGTTACGTCGAGAGCCTGTCGGCCTATGCACGGCAGTTTCTGGAGCGCATGGACAAGCCCGACGTGGATCTGATCGAGGGCCTGAGCCCGGCGATTGCGATCGAACAAAAGGCCACCAGCCACAACCAGCGCTCCACGGTGGGCACCGTGACCGAGATATATGACTATTTGCGCCTGCTGTTCGCCCGCGCCGGCGTGCCCCACTGCCCGGAACACGACCTGCCACTGCGCGCACAGACGGTGAGCCAGATGGTGGATGCCGTGCTGGCCCTGCCGACCGAGACGCGGCTGATGCTGCTGGCGCCGGTGCCTGCCGGGCAGGCACACGATCCGGCCGCCGCATTGCGAGGCTGGCAGGCCCAGGGTTATGTGCGCTTTCGCATCGATGGCACGGTGGCCGAGGGCGACGAGGCTGTGGCCTTGCTGCGCCCGGGCGCGACGCTGGAGGTAGTGATCGACCGCCTGAAGGTGCGGGCCGACGCGCGCCAGCGGCTGGCCGAGAGCTTGGAAGCGGCGCTGCGGGTGGGCGACGGCAAGGTACACGCCCTGGACCTGGACACGCAGACGCTGCACGCCTTCTCGTCACGTTACGCCTGTCCGGTATGCGACTACACGCAGGCCACGCCCGAGCCGCGGCTGTTCTCCTTCAACGCGCCGCAGGGGGCCTGTCCGCACTGCGACGGGCTGGGGTATGTGGAACGGTTCGACCCGGCGCGCGTGGTGGCATTTCCAGCGCTGAGTCTGGCCAGCGGTGCCATCCAGGGTTGGGACCGGCGCAATGCCCAGGCCTTTGCACTGATCGAGCGCCTGGCGGCGCACTATGGCTTCGATCCCGAGACCCCGTGGCAGGACCTGCCTGACACCGTGCGCCATGTGCTGCTGTACGGCAGCGGCGCCGAGGCCATCGATTTTCAATACTGCGCCGATGGCGGACGGCGAGTGACACAACGCCACCCCTTCGAGGGTATCTTGCGCAACTTCGAGCGGCGCTGGCGCGACACCAGCTCGCCCACCGTGCGCGAGCAACTGGGCCGCTACCGCAGCACCCTCGTCTGCGCAGACTGCGGCGGCACCCGGCTGCGGCGCGAAGCGCTGCAGGTCTACCTGGGCGAAGGAGCCCAGCGCCGCCATATCCACGCCATCAGCCAGATGACGCTGGCCGAGGCACTGGCATATTTCGAAGGCTTGCAGTGGCAAGGCGCGCGCGCCGAGATCGCCGACAAGGTGGTGCGCGAAATCCGCTCCCGCCTGCGTTTTTTGAACGATGTGGGGTTGCCCTATCTGACGCTGGCGCGCAGCGCGGACACCCTCTCCGGTGGCGAGGCGCAGCGCATCCGGCTGGCCAGCCAGATCGGATCGGGCTTGAGCGGTGTGATGTATGTGCTGGACGAACCCAGCATCGGCTTGCACCAGCGTGACAACGACCGACTGATCGGCACCCTGCAGCGGCTGCGCGATCTGGGCAACACGGTCATCGTGGTGGAGCACGACGAGGACATGATGCGGGCGGCCGACCACCTGATCGACCTGGGGCCAGGCGCCGGCGTGCACGGCGGGCAGGTCTTGGCCCAGGGCCACTGGGAGGCGGTGGCAGCGGAACCGGCTTCGCTGACGGGGCAGTATCTGTCGGGACGGCGGCGCATTCCGGTGCCCGCGCGGCGCACGCCGTGGCAGCCCTCGCAACCCAGCACCGGGGATGGTGCAGCCCCGCCCACGGCGGCCCTGCGCCTGATCGGTGCACGCGGACACAATTTGCGCGATGTGACGGTGGCGTTTCCGGTCGGGCTGTTTACCTGCGTCACGGGCGTCAGCGGCTCGGGCAAATCCACCTTGGTCAACGACACGCTGCTGCGGGCAGTGGCGCGCCACCTCCACCGCAGCCACGACGAGCCAGAACCGTTCGATGCCATCGAGGGGCTGGAGCACTTCGACAAAGTGATCGCCGTCGACCAAAGCCCGATCGGCCGCACGCCCCGCTCCAACCCGGCGACCTACACCGGCCTGTTCACGGCCATTCGCGAGTTGATGGCGGAAACGCCTACGGCACGCGAGCGCGGCTACGGCCCGGGACGCTTTAGCTTCAATGTCGCGGGCGGGCGCTGCGAGGCCTGCCAGGGCGATGGTGTGGTGAAGGTGGAGATGCACTTCCTGCCCGATGTCTATGTGCCGTGCGACGTCTGCGGCGGGGCACGCTACAACCGCGAGACGCTCGAGGTGCGCTACAAGGGCCGCAACATCGCCGAGATCTTGGACCTGACCGTGGAACAGGCCCAAGCCTTTTTTGGCGCCGTGCCAGCCCTGCAGCGCAAACTGCAGACGCTGCTGGACGTGGGGCTGGGCTACCTGCGACTGGGCCAGAGTGCCACCACCCTCTCTGGCGGCGAAGCGCAGCGCGTCAAACTGGCACAGGAGCTGTCCAAGCGCGACACCGGGCGCACGCTCTACATCCTGGACGAGCCGACCACGGGGCTGCACTTCGGGGACATCGAGCTGCTGCTGCGCGTGCTGCACCAGTTGCGCGACGCGGGCAACACAATCGTCGTCATCGAGCACAACCTGGACGTCATCAAAACGGCCGACTGGGTCATCGACATGGGGCCCGAGGGCGGGGCGGGTGGCGGTACAGTGGTGGCCTGCGGCACGCCCGAGGCCGTTGCCGCCCATCCCGACAGCCACACCGGGCGCTATCTGGCCCGGGTGCTGGGGCGCGGACAGCCGTCTCCAGCGCCGCCAGACCATCCGCAATCGGGCGCGCCAGCCCTGGCGGGCAGCGCCGAGCCAGCAGCGCGCCGCTGAACCGCAACCACCAGCCATCCGCCGTCCCGTGGTCTTTGCTGGCATCATCGGGTGGTCCTCGTCGGAGCAACGTCCCCATCGGGGCGCCGACGACGGCGACGTCAACACAACGACAGACGGGTAGCGCACATGGGTGGTTTCGACTTCGATCTCTTTGTCATCGGCGGCGGCAGCGGCGGCGTACGCGCTGCCCGCATGGCGGCACAGCGCGGCGCGCGTGTCGCGCTGGCCGAGGCCCAGGGCCTAGACGGACTGGGAGGCACCTGCGTCAACCTGGGCTGTATCCCCAAAAAACTCTACAGCTACGCGGCCCACTACGCGGAAGCCTTCGAGGAAGCACGCGGCTATGGCTGGCAGCTGAGCGGCGCGGTGCTCGATTGGACCGAGCTCAAGCGCCGGCGCGCCGCCGAAATCGCTCGCCTCAACGGGGTGTACGATCAATTGCTGCGCAGCAGCGGCGTCACCGTGCTGAGCGGCTGGGCCCGGCTGCGCGACGCTCACACTGTCGAGTTGGCCACGCTCAACGCAGACGGGACACCGGGACACCAGACCTGGCGTGCCGAGCACATCCTGATCGCGACCGGCGGCACCCCGCATGTGCCGCATTTCCACGGGCGCGAGCACGTCATCACCTCCGACGAGGTGTTCGACCTCGACCCCTTCCCCCAGCGGCTGGCGGTGGTCGGCGGCGGCTACATCGCGTGCGAATTTGCCTCCATCTTCAACGGGCTGGGGGCGCAGGTGACGCAGTTGTATCGCGGCGAACAGATCCTGCGCGGATTCGACGACGAGGTCCGGCATTTTCTGGCTGGCGAGATGCGCAAGAAAGGGGTGGACCTGCGGCTGCAAACCGGCGTGGTGGCGGTGCATCGCGAAGCGGACGGCCTGCACGCCGTACTGGAAGACGGCAACCGGCTGGTGGCCGATGCCATCCTGTACGCGACCGGTCGGGTACCCAATGTTCAGGGGCTGGGACTGGAGACGGTCGGCATCGCCCAGGGGGCGCAGGGGGCCATCGTCGTGGATGCGCACTTTCGCACCAACGTCCCCAATGTGTATGCGGTGGGGGACGTGACCGCACGGGTTCAGCTCACCCCCGTCGCGCTGGCCGAGGCCATGGCCCTGGTCGATCATCTGTACGGACCGGCCCCTGGGTCCGCCCCGCGCAGCGTGCACTACGATCTGATTCCCACCGCCGTCTTCACTGCACCCAACGTAGGCACAGTCGGCTGGACCGAGGCGCAGGCCCGCGAGCGATGTGGGCGGCTGCGTATCTACCGCAGCGAATTTCGCGCGCTGCGCCACACGCTCAGCGGCAGCGAGGAACGCACCTTGGTCAAGCTGGTGGTGGACGACGCCAGCGACCGGGTGGTGGGCCTGCACATGGTGGGGCCAGATGCCGGCGAAATCGTGCAGGGCTTTGCCGTGGCGTTGCGCTGCGGGGCCACCAAGGCCCAGTTCGACGCCACCTTGGGCATCCACCCCACCCTCGCCGAGGAATTCGTCACCCTGCGCGAGCCAGTATCCCGAGGATGAGCGCTGCGCAGCACGGACAATCACGCCATGGACCGTCGCCCCGAGACCCCCGCCTTCGTTGCCCCACAAGCCTTTACCGACCCTGACGCTGCCGTGGCCCAGGTGCGTCGGCTCTACGATGCTGCAGTGGGCTTTCTGCGCGACGCTTTGACCCGTTATGTGCAAACCCCCCTGGCGCTGGATACCCCGGTGACCCGGGTGCGGGCCACCTACCCCTTCGTGCGACTGCGCACGCAACGGGCCATGACCCCCATGCGCCCTGGGATCGGCACGCGGCTGAGCTTCGGCTTCGTCGCCGGTCCGGGACGTTACGAGACCACGCTGACCCGACCCGACCTGTTTGCGCACTACTGGCGCGAGCAGTTTCGCCTGTTGCTGGAAAACCACGGCACGCCGCTGGAAATCGGCCTGGGCAACGAGCCCATCCCCGTGCACTTCGCGCTCGGGGAGGATGCTCATTTCGAGGGCGAGCTCGACGCCGTGCACCGTGCCCGCCTGGGGGAGGTGTTCGATCTGCCTGACCTGACGGCGATGGACGACGGCATCGCCAACGGCACGCACACTCCGCCGCCGGGTGGCCCTCAACCGCTGGCGCTGTTCACCGGCGCGCGCATCGACTAGTCGCTGCAGCGGCTGCGCCACTACAGCGGCACATCACCCGCATGGTTCCAGAACTTCGTTCTGTTTACCAACTACGGCTTTTATGTCGATGAATTCGTGCGTCTGGGCCTGGCGGAAATGCAGCGCCCGGACAGCGAATATGCCGCATTCGTGGAGCCGGGCAACGTGGTCACCTGGCGCTCGGGCTTGTCGGCAACACAGCGCGCGGCGCTGGCGGGCCCCGAGGGTGGCCCACCCGCGCGCCTGCCCCAGATGCCGGCCTACCACCTGGTGCGCGCCGACCGAAGCGGCATCACACTGGTCAACATCGGCGTGGGCCCGAGCAACGCCAAGACCGCCACCGACCACATCGCCGTGCTGCGCCCGCATGCCTGGCTGATGTTGGGGCACTGCGCCGGGCTGCGCACCAGCCAGCAACTGGGGGACTATGTGTTGGCCCACGCCTATGTGCGCGAGGACCATGTGCTGGACGAAGAACTGCCGCTATGGGTACCCATCCCCGCGCTGGCCGAAATCCAGCAGGCGCTGGAGGCCGCAGTGGCCGATGTCACGGGACTGGACGGGGCAGCGCTCAAGGGCGTGCTGCGCACCGGCACCGTGGCCAGCACCGACAACCGCAACTGGGAGCTGTTGCCAGACAACCTGCCGCAGCGGCGCTTCTCGCAATCGCGGGCCGTGGCGCTGGACATGGAATCAGCCACCATCGCGGCCAACGGTTTTCGCTTCCGGGTACCGTACGGCACCCTCCTGTGCGTCAGCGACAAACCACTCCATGGGGCCATCAAACTGCCCGGCATGGCTGACCGCTTCTACCGCGAGCGCGTCGATCAGCATCTGCGCATCGGTCTGCGCGCCATCGAGCGGCTGCGCGCCGCTGGCGTGGACCAACTGCACAGCCGCAAGCTGCGCAGCTTTGCCGAGGTGGCATTCCAGTGACGGACGGCCCGCGCTGGCGCGGCAGCGCTGTCAGGGCCGCCACGCCCCCATCGCCTCGCCCATGCGCACCGGACGGCCTGGGGCCCAGTCCGGGGTCAGAACGGCGAGCCCCGGCGGGAACAAGGCCACCACGGTGGAGCCGAGCAGGAAGCGCCCCATCTCCGCCCCCTGCGCCAGGGTGATCTCGCGGTCATCGTAGTCCCAGCGCCGCACAATGCCCGGCCGCGGCGGATTGACCACGCCATGCCAGACAGTGGCCATGCTGCCGACGATCGTCGCCCCCACCAGCACCAGCGCGAACGGAAAACGCCGGCCGTCCGGGCGCTGCCCTTCGAACAGGCACAGCACGCGCTCGTTGCGCGCGAACAGCCCCGGCACCCCGCGCGCCGTCACCGGATTGACCGAATAGAGCGACCCCGGCACATGCACCATGCGCAGCAAACGCCCCCCACACGGCATGTGGATGCGGTGGTAGTCGCGCGGGCTCAGGTACAGCGTCGCGAACATGCCGTCGGTAAACGCTGCCGCCAGCGCCGCGTCGCCACCGAGCAGCGCTGCCACCGTGTAGCTGTACCCCTTGGCCTGCAGGATCTGGTCGTGTGCGATCGCACCGCACTGGCTGATCGCACCGTCCACGGGACACACCAGATCGGCGGCTGCCAGCGGCCGCGCCCCCGGGCGCAGCGCGCGCGTGAAAAAGTCATTGAACGTGGCATAAGCGGCCGAGTCGGGCTGCGCTGCCTCGCCCATGTCCACGCCATAGCGCTGGATGAAGCGGCGGATCGCCGCCTGCGTCACTGGCCCCAGCGGCCGGCGCGCCAGCGCGCCGGCCAGCTCGGTCAACGCGCGCTTGGGCAGGGCGTGTTGCAGCCAGACGGCTGCGCGGTCCTGACTGGTCATGTGGCGATGATCTGCGGGACCCGTACCCATCTCCCCGGCGTCCTGCGGGATGCGGCATCAGGGCACAATGCGGTCATGGTCGAGACTTTGCTGCAGATCGACGGACTGACCAAGCGTTACAGCGGGCGCGCGGTGGTGGACGGGCTGTCGTTTTCGATTGAAGCGGGCGAGTGCGTCGGGCTGCTTGGGCCCAACGGGGCGGGCAAGACGACCACGCTGCGCATGGCGCTGGGGCAGGTGGCGCCGGACGCTGGCTCGGTATGCATTTTCGGCCTGCCGATGCCGCAGCACGCCCGCGCGATCAAGGCACGGCTGGGCGTGGTGGCGCAGTTCGATACGCTGGACCCCGACTTCAGCTGCGCCGAGAATCTGCTGGTTTACGGACGTTACTTCGGCCTGCCGCAGGCGCAGCTGCGCGCACGCATCGCGCCGCTGCTGGAGTTTGCGGCGCTTTCGCACAAGGTGGATGCGCGACCCAGCGAGCTGTCGGGTGGAATGCGACGGCGGCTGAGCCTGGCGCGCGCATTGGTCAACGACCCCGCCTTGCTGCTGCTCGATGAGCCGACCACTGGGCTGGATCCGCAGGCGCGCCACCTGATGTGGGAGCGGCTGCAGCGCCTGCTGCAGCAGGGCAAGAGCATCCTGCTGACGACGCACTTCATGGACGAGGCCGAGCGGCTGTGCCACCGGCTGGTGATCGTCGACCAGGGGCGCTGCATCGCCGAAGGGGCGCCACGGGCGCTGATCGCGCAGCATCTGGAGCCAGAGGTGATCGAGCTGTACGGCGAGCAAGGACAGCCCGAGGTGGCCGCGCTGCTGGACGAAGAGGCGCGCGCGCTGGCCGGCCGCATCGAGACCCATGGCGAGACGACCTTCCTCTACACCCGCGACGCGCGCCCGCTGCTGGCGCGGCTGGCGGGTCAGCCGCAGCTGCGGCTGCTGCACCGGCCAGCGAATCTGGAGGACCTGTTCCTGCGCCTGACGGGGCGGCAGATCCGCGCCGAAGGATAAGCCCATGCGCGACGGCATCAACCCCCCCCACTGGGCGCCCCCGCGGCCGAGTTGGCGCTTTGCGGCCGTGTGGCGACGCAACCTGCTGGTCTGGCGCAAGTTGGCGATCCCGAGCCTGGTGGGCAATATCGCTGAGCCGCTGATCTGGCTGGTGGCGTTCGGTTACGGCATGGGCGCGCTGGTCGGCAACCTGACGCTCGCCCTGCCCGGGGGCAATGTGCAAACGGTCCCCTACCTGGTGTTCCTGGCCAGCGGCAGCGTCTGCATGAGCGCGATGAACGCCGCCACCTTCGAGGCGCTGTATTCGGCGTTCTCGCGCATGCATGTACAGCGCACCTGGGACGGCATCCTCAACGCCCCGGTGACGCTGGACGACATCGTGCTGGCCGAGATGCTGTGGGCGGCGTTCAAGGCGCTGTTTGCCTCCAGCGCGATCCTGCTGGTGATGTTGCTGCTGGGCATAGGCCACAGCCCCAAGCTCGTGCTGGCGTGGGCGGCGCTGGCGCTGACCGGCGTGACATTTGCGAGTCTTGCGCTGATCTTCAACGCACTGGCCAAGGGCTACGACTTTTTCACCTACTATTTCACGCTGTTTCTGACACCGATGACGTTTGTCTCGGGCGTGTTCTTCCCGCGCGAGCAGCTCCCCGGCTGGGTTCGGGCGATCAGCGAGGCCCTGCCGCTGACGCACGCGGTGCAACTGGTGCGCCCGCTTTTTCTGGACCACTGGCCGGCCGAGGCGGCACGGCACATCGCGGTGCTGGCTGGTTATGCGTTGGCCGCATTTTGGGCGGCGCTGGCGCTGACGCGACGGCGCTTCGCCCGTTGAAATGCCGACACCATCCCATCAGGCGGCGACGGCGGCCCGCTCGCGCAGGCCGAGTGCATCCAGCGCCTGCCGCAGATGGCCGACGGTGCGCTCGATGTGCAGCAGCTTTTCCAGCCCGAACAGGCCGACCCGGAAGGTGCGAAAGTCCGCCGGCTCGTCGCACATCAGCGGCACGCCGGCGGCGGTCTGCAGCCCGACGGCGGCGAACTTGCGGCCGCTGGCGAGCTCCGGATCGTCGGTGTAGCTGACCACCACGCCAGGGGCTTGGAAGCCCGGCGCCGCCACGCTGCACAGTCCACGGGCTTCGAACAAATCGCGCACACGCCGGCCAAGTTCGACCTGGGCGGCCTTCATCGCCGCAAAACCGTGCTCGCGCGTCTCCTGCATCACATCGCGCAGCCGCGCCAGCGCATCGGTCGGCATGGTGGTGTGATAGACATGGCCGCCCTGCTCATAGGTCTGCATGACTTGAAGCCACTTTTTCAGGTCGCAGGCAAAGCTCGTGCTGGTGGTGCTGTCGAGGACCTGGTGCGCACGCTCCGACAGCATGACCATCGCACAAGCCGGCGAGCCGCTCCAGCCCTTCTGCGGCGCCGAGATCAGCACATCCACGCCGGTGGCGCGCATATCCACCCACATGGCACCCGAGGCGATGCAGTCCAGCACGAAAAGCCCGCCCACCGTGTGCGCGGCCTCAGCCACCGTGCGCAGGTAGTCATCGGGCAGCATCATGCCGGCGGCGGTCTCCACGTGCGGCGCAAACACCACCGCCGGACGCCCTGTGTGGATCGTGCGCACCACCTCGTCCAACGGTGCCGGCACCCACGGTGCCTGCGGCGCCTCGGCCACGCGCCGCGCCTTGAGGACATGCGCCTCGGCCGGGATGCGGCCCATGTCGAAGATCTGGGTCCAGCGGTAGCTGAACCAGCCATTGCGGATCACCAGCACACGCCGGTCGGTGGCAAACTGGCGCGCCACCGCCTCCATGCCGAAGGTACCGCTGCCCGGCACCAGTGCCACCGCATGCGCGCCGTACACCTCCTTCAGAAGGCCGCCGATGTCGGTCATGACGCGCTGGAAGCGCTGGGACATGTGGTTGAGCGCGCGGTCGGTGTAGACGACCGAAAATTCGAGCAGACCATCCGGGTCGATGTGGGGCAGCAAGCCAGGCATCGGCGTCGTCTCCTGGAGTTGAATATGTGAAAGCGCTCGCCCGTCTGACACGGGCCCAACGGGGCGAGCGCCGATCAGCTTAGCATGCCATCGCGCAGCGCGTCGACCGCAGCGCGCACCACCGCCTGGATGCTGCCGGTACGCGCATGCGCCGCGCGCAACTGGCGCGCGTGGTTGCCGGCTGCGCCAGCCACCGCCTCCAGCTCCGCCAGCGCTGCTGAGCTGTCCAGTGCCTGTGCGTGCGGCTCCAGTCGGCGCAGCGTGGCCAGGATGTCCTCCCGGATCGACAGCGGCTCGCGCGTGCGCGGATGCACCATCGTGCCCTCCAGCCCAAAGCGACACGCCTGGAAGCGGTTGTAGGTGTAGACCAGGTAGTCGTCCTCCTGCGGTGGCGGCTCGCCGCCCTCCAGTAGATGGCGGCACAGCGCCTGCAGGTAGCACGCCAACGCCGCAGCGCGCTCCACCGTCAGCGGCGTATCGCAAACGCGCAGCTCGATCGTGCCGTACTCGGGCTTGGGGCGGATGTCCCAGTAGAAGTCCTTCATCGACTTCACGACACCGGTGGACTCCATCTTGCGGAAGTAGCCCTGCTCGAAGTCGTCCCAGTGCAAGACGAACGGCGCGCGACCGCTGAGGGGAAATGCAAACACCGAGTTCAGCCGCGCCGAGTCGAACAGCGTATCCACCCCCTGGAAGAATGGCGAGGCAGCCGACAGCGCGATGAAGTGCGGCACATAGCGGTTGAGCGCGTGCAGCAGGAACAGCGCCTCGTCCGCCGAGCGGCAACCAATGTGCACATGCTGGCCAAAGACCGTGAACTGCTTGGCCAGATAGCCATACAGGCCGGAGAGCTGCTGAAAGCGCGGCTTGTCGAAGATGCGCTGCTCGAACCAGCGCTGAAAGGGATGTGTGCCGCCGCCAGCCAGCTCGATGTTGAGCCGCTCGGCCGCCGCCAGCAGCGTATCCCGGATTGCACGCAGCTGCGCTAGCAATTCGTCGTGGCGCGTATGCACACCGGTGGCAATCTCGATCATGCTCTGCGTCATCTCGGGCGTGACGCTGCCCGGAAACGGTGCGCGCTTGAGCAGCGCAAGCAGGTCGTCTGCCCCCGGCGTCAGGTCCAGGTCGTAGGGATGGACGATTTGCAGTTCCAACTCCACGCCCATCGTGAGCGCGTCAGACTGCATAAATGACTCCAGTGGCATCGCATCACCCCTGATCCTCTGGCCGCGGCGGCGCGGCGACCGCCGCCTCGCGCGCCGCGCGCAGCGCCCACGCAGCCAGCAGCGGGCCGAGCAGCTCGGCCCACAACAGGGCTGCGGCCAGCTGGTGCAACACCGTTGCGGCCGGCTCCACGCCCAGCGCCGCGCTGCGCTCCAGCAACAGCAGCGTCAGCGCCGACATCGGCAGCAGCACCACGCCGGTGAGCACACCCTTTCGTGCGCCGATGCCGGCAGGCCACGCCAGCGCCACATTGACGGCGACTGACACCAGCAGCCGCGCTGCCAGCACCAGCGCCGCCATCGCCCACACGCCCGGCTCGGCCAGCGCCGGCCACACTGTGCGCGAGCCGACGTAGACGAACAGGAACACCCCGAGCAGCCAACCCAGCGTGCCAAAGTTGCGCTGCACTGCGGCGGCCAACGTTTGCCGCTCGCGCAGCATGACACCGAAGCTCAGCGCCGCCAGCAGCGGCGATAATTTCAGCGTATCGGCCACCACCGTCAGCCAAACCAATGCCAGCGCGTAGCCGACGGTGGGCACCTGCGGCGCCGCAAATGGGCCGCGCACCAGCCATCCCAACACCACCGCCAGCGCCATGCCCAGGCCCACCGAGGCCACCAGCGCATAGCCGCCGGCCAGCAACGCCGCCAGCCAGTCGTCGGCGCTGCGAACGAACCAGTGGGTGCTGACTGCCTTGACCAACAGGACCGCCAGCACCGACAACAGCGCTGCCTGGTGCAATGCACGCTCGGTCACTTGTCCGCCGGCGCGCAAATCGTTGACGACGCGCAACAAACCGGCCGGCGAAGCGGCCACCGCCACCGCCGCCAACAGCCAGCGCACATCCGGCGCCAAGCCCAACCACCCGCCAGCCCAGCCCAGGAGCACGAACAACGCCAGCCCCTGCAGCAGCGCTGCCGCAGCCACCCACGGGTTGGCGCGTAGCCAACGCAGCCGGATGCGATGTCCGAGCTCGAACAGCACGAGCGCCAGCGCCAACTGTGCCAGCAGCGCCAGCACCGAGCCGTCCACCAGCGTGGGGGCAGGGGCCGCGAAGCTGGCCAGCAAGCCCACCGCCACATAAACGCTGACCCGCGGCCAGCCCCGAGGCTGCGCACGCTCGCCCAACCACCACGCCAACCACAGCAGGGCCGGCCATGTCACCAACAACTGCACCGCGCTTACCCCGCCTCGTCGTCTGTCGTTATACGGATGGGACGGCAAAGCGGCCTCTGAGTTCCGCCAGCCCCAGGTCATCGAGCATGTGGGTCAGGCGAACGGCTGCGCTGTGCTTGCGCCGACCGGTGCGGCGCGCGATGATGAGCTCGTTTTTCATGGAGTGCTCCCAGCCCACCAGCTCGGTCACCGTCACCTCGTAGCCGCTTGCCTCGAGCCGCAAGCAGCGCAGCACATTGGTGACCTGGCTGCCGAACTCGCGCGTGTGCAGCGGATGACGCCACAACTCGGCCAGCGGCGTGCGCGCCAACTGCAGCGCCTTGTTGCGCCGCAAGGCTGCGGCGACTTCCGCCTGGCAGCACGGCACCAAGACGATGGCACGCGCCTGGCGCTGCAGGGCAAACTCGATGGCATCGTCGGTGGCTGTGTCGCAGGCGTGCAGCGCCGTCACCACGTCCACCTGAGCGGGCAGCGCGGCCATCGCCTCACGGACCGTGGCGGCCACAAAGTGCATGCGCGCAAAGCCCAGTCGCTGGGCCAAGACAGCTGCGCGTTCGACCAACTCGGGCCGCGCCTCCACCCCCCAGACGGTCCCTACCGGGCGCGCCAGGCAAAACCGGTCGTAGAGCAAAAAACCCAGATACGATTTGCCCGCACCGTGGTCCACCAGGGTCACATCACCGCGCTCGGCCAGGGCTGCTTGCAGCAAGGGCTCGATGAACTGTAACAGGTGATTGACCTGCTTGAGCTTGCGCCGCGAATCCTGGTTGAGCCGCCCGTCGCGCGTGAGGATGTGCAGTTCTTGCAGCAACGCGATCGACTGTCCGGGATGCAGCTCTGCCAGCACCTCAGGGGCTGGCCCTGCGGGCGATCGTCGCGGGGATGGGGATCGGGTCATGGGCCAATCATACGGGCAGGGTCGGGGGTATACGACACACAAGCGCCCGAGGCAGTGCTAGGATTGAAACCGCCGGGGCTGCGGCCCGGCTGAGGAGACTGCCATGAGCACCATCGTCGGCTATGTGACGCCGAACCTGCCAGAAAACAAATTGCGGCGCTATCCGACCAAAGTCATCAATATCGTGGGCGGCCCAGGCTGTGATAAGTCGCTGTACTCCTCGGCCATCGTGCTCAAACTGCATCTGATGCACAAAACCGTGGAGTTGGTGCCTGAGGTGGCCAAGTCCCTGGTTTGGCAAGGTGACTACGAGGCGCTGCGCAATCAATACGGCATTGCGTTACACCAATTTCGCCTGCTGGAGGTGCTCGATGGCCAGGTGCATTATCTGGTGACCGAAGGCGGGCTGCCGCAATTGCTGTATTACAACGCCTACCATCCGGATAACGTGTGCGACGTGGACAAGACGCGCCGCCAGATCCTGGAGTGGTACCGGCAATTCGACAATGTGAACATCTTTGCCCAGCGCGACCTGGACAAGCCGTATGTTCGCGCAGGGCGGCTGCAGGATGAAAACCGCGCGCGCGAAATGGACAACGAGATGCGCACTCTGCTCGCATCGGAGGGCATCAAGTACACCCTGATGCCCCCGGATCACCGAAAAATCATCGAATTTACCGGGACACTGGGGTAAGCGGTGTCATCCCTCGCCTGGGTGCTTGCCCACCAGCAGCGCATTGACGCGGCGCACATAGCCAGCCGGGTCCTCCGGCAGGCCGCCTTCGGCCAGCAAAGCTTGGTCAAACAGGATGTGGGCCAGGTCCTCGAACTGCGGATGCGAATCCAGCTTTTGCACCAGCGCATGGCCGGGATTGACCTCGAGGATGGGCTTGACCTCCGGCGCCTTCTGCCCCGCCTGCTTGAGCAGCCGCGCCAATTGCATGGAGTATTCGCCGTCCTCCACCACCAGGCAAGCGGGTGAATCGACCAGCCGCGCCGTCACCCGCACATCCTTGGCCTTGTCCTTGAGGGCTTCCTTGAGTTTGTCGAGCACGGGCTTGAAGGCCTCGGCCGCCTGCTCGGCCGCTTTCTTTTCTTCTTCGTCCTGCAGCTTGCCCAGGTCCACCGCGCCTTTGGCCACGCTGTGCAGCGGCGTGCCGTCGAATTCGTGCAAGAACGACAGCGCCCACTCATCGACGCGGTCGGTCATCAGCAGCACTTCGATGCCCTTCTTGCGAAAAATTTCGAGCTGCGGGCTGTTCTTGGCCGCAGCCAAGGTGTCGGCGGTGATGTAGTAGATCGCCTCTTGTCCCTCCTTCATGCGCGCCTTGTAATCGGCCAGGCTGACGTTGACCGCATCGCTGTGGGTCGAGGCAAAGCGCAACAGCCTGGCGATGCGCTCACGGTTCGCAAAGTCCTCGCCCAAGCCTTCCTTGAGCACGGCGCCAAACTCGGCATAGAAGCGGCTGTATTTGCCAGCCTGCCGCTCGGCGTCGGCTTTCTCGTCGGCGCTGAGCTGCTCCCAGGCCTCGCCGGTGGGCAGCACGTCTTTCTTGGCCAGCTCTTCCAGCATGGACAGCACGCGGCGCGTGTTGCCGTCGCGGATGGCTTTCACATCGCGGCTTTCCTGCAGCAGCTCGCGGCTGACGTTCAGCGGCAGGTCGGCCGAGTCGATCACCCCTTTGACCCAGCGCAGGTACGCGGGCATCAGCGCTTCCGCGTCGTCCATGATGAAGACGCGCTTGACATACAGCTTCACCCCGCCGCGCTTGTCGCGGTTCCACAGATCGAATGGCGCCTTGGCCGGGATATAGAGCAGTTGGGTGTACTCGGTGCTGCCCTCGACGCGGTTGTGGCTCCAGGCCAGCGGGGCCTCGCTGTCGTAGCTCAGGTTTTTGTAGAACTCGATGTACTGCTCGTCGCTGATGTCCTTCTTGGGCCGCGTCCACAGGGCGCTGGCGCTGTTGACCGCCTCCCACTCGTCTTTCAGCACATATTCGCCCTTGTCTTTGTCCCACTCCTCTTTTTGCATAAGGATGGGCAGGCTGATGTGGTCGGAGTACTTGCCGATGATGGACTTGAGCTTCCAGCGGTTGAGGTATTCGCTGGCGTCGTCGCGCAGGTGCAGGATGACGCGGGTGCCGCGCTCGGCGCGGGTGATGGTTTCGGTGTCGAAGGCACCGCTGCCGTCGCTGCTCCAACGCACCCCCTGCTCGGGCGGCAAGCCGGCGCGGCGGCTTTCCACCGTGATGCGATCGGCCACGATGAATCCGGAGTAGAAGCCCACCCCGAACTGGCCGATCAATTGCGCGTCCTGCTTCTGATCGCCCGAGAGCCGTTGCAAAAAGTCGCGTGTGCCGCTCTTGGCGATGGTACCCAGGTGTTCGATGGCCTCGGCCTCGCTCATGCCGATCCCGTTGTCGGTGATGGTGATGGTCTTGGCCGCCTTGTCGAAGGCAACGCGGATCTCCAGGTTGGGCTGGTCCTCGTACAGCGAGGCGTCGGCCAGGGCTTCGAAGCGCAGCTTGTCGCAGGCATCGGAGGCGTTGGAGATCAGCTCGCGCAAGAAGATGTCGGGATTGGAGTACAGCGAATGCGTGACCAGGTGCAGCAGCCGGGCCACTTCGGCCTGAAAGGCGTGGGTGTGCTTGCTCATGGGGCTCGATGGTTAGGCGGACAATCCAAGCGATGACACTGGGGCGCGACACGCCCTAGGCGGACCACCCCAAACGATGCGGCAGATGAGGGCAGGCGCTGCCGTTTCAAGGCCCATTCAAAAGCGCTCTTGCTCGCCCAGATAGCGCCATCGACCGGGCGGCAGCGCCCCGAGCGTGACTCGGCCGATGCGCACGCGCTTGAGGCCCACCACATGCAGGCCCACCAACTCGCACATGCGGCGGATCTGGCGCTTGCGGCCCTCGGTGAGCACGAAGCGCAACTGCGCGGGATTGATCCACTCCACCTGGGCAGGGCGCAGCGGTACGCCGTCCAGCGCCAGTCCATGGCGCAGCCGCGCCAGCGCCTGCGCCGGAAAAACGGCCTGCACATTCTGCGCCACCACACCGGGGCCCTTGCGGCCGCCAGGGGCCCACTGCACCCGCACCAGGTATTCCTTGTCCACTGCCGAGTGCTCGCCCACGATGGCCTTGGCCACCCGACCGTCCTGCGTCAGCACGAGCAGCCCAGTGGAGTCGATGTCGAGACGCCCCGCCGGTGCCAGCCCGCGGGCGTGCGCCAGCTCGAAGCACCGGGGACAGCGGTCCTCGCGCCAACGGGTTTGGGGATCCTCACGGTCGGCCTCGCCGACGAGCGGCCCCAGCACGGCTGGCTGGCCGTTGACGCGCACCCACCCGCGCGCGATCCAATCATCGGCCTCGCGACGGGAACACAAGCCCAGCGCCGCCATCCGCTTGTTCAAACGCATGCTCATGGCGGGACTGTAACCCGCCCGCGGGTGCGCCCGCGTACCACGTCAAACCATCCCGCGCCCGGCGCTGCGCAGCGTATCCAAATCGAGCACGCGCAGCCCCCCATACTCCACCCGAATCGCCCCGGCTTGCTGCCAGCGTGACAGCGCCAGGTTGACGCGCTGGCGCGACAGCCCGACCAAGTAGGCCAGCTCCTGCTGGGTGATGCGCAGCACCTGCCCCACGCCCGGAAAGAGGCCCGGGTGGAACAAATTGGCCAGGCTGCGAGCGATGCGCACGTCTGGATCGGTGATGCGGTCGATCTCGCGCGCAGCAATGAATTGGCCGAGCCGCTCGTTGAGCTGATTCATCACAAAGCGGTTAAAGCCAATGGAGTGGTCCAGCAGCCAATGGAAGGTCTCGACAGGCAGTCCTGCCACCAAGCTGCGCCGCAGCGCCTGGATGTTGTAGCGGTACGCCTCGCGCTTGAGTGCGGTGCCCTCACCAAACCAGCCGCCCGGCGCCACACCGGTAAAGGTCATGATCGGCCCCTGGCTGTCATCGTTGCTCATCTTGAGCAGCCCGTCGATCAGACCAAACCAATAGGTCACGGGTCGGCCCACGCGGCAGATGAAGTCCCCCGGCTCTGCCTCGCTGACCACGAGTGCGGCCTGCGCCCGCTCCCGCTCGGCCCCCTCCAGCGACCCGATCCAGGGGATGCTGTCCAGTTCAGCAGCGCTCAGGGCACGGGCGCGCTGCCGCAGTCGATGGGCTTGGCTCACGGTGATCCTTCGAACTCCCCACTGTGGTGTCGCCATTGTTCGCCCGCACCCTCCCGCTCCCCCAAGCACCTAGGGAAAGTCCCAGTCAGGGCAACCCCTAGATTGTCAACGGGCGGACAGAATAACGTCAAACATGCCCGTACATTTGCCCCTATATAGCGGCATCGCCTCGTGCACATACGGCCGCTGCGGCAGAGGAGCCTGTATGCGAACGACATTTCCCCGCTTGCTGATTCAGCACGCGAGTGCGCGCCCGGATGCGCCCGCCATGCGCGAAAAAGAGTACGGCATCTGGCAAACGACCACCTGGCGCCAAATGCTGGACCGGGTGCGGCACATCGCCGCCGGTCTGCATCAACTCGGCCTGCAACGAGGGGAGCATCTGGTGGTGATCGGATCCAACCGCCCCAGCCTGTATGCCACCATGCTGGCCACGCAGTCGCTCGGCGCCATCCCGGTGCCGCTGTACCAGGACGCCGTGGCGGCCGAATGTGTTTTCCCGATCAACAACGCGCAGGTGCGCTTCGCCGTCGTGGAAGACCAGGAACAGGTCGACAAGATGCTGGAGATCCGGCCCGAATGTCCACAGGTGGCGCACATCCTGTTCGACGACCCGCGCGGCCTGCGCAACTACGACGAGCCCGGCCTGGCGGGGCTGAAGGAAATCGAGGCTGCCGGCGCCGTGTTCTGCCAAGAGCATCCCGATTTCTTTCTGGAAGAGGTGGAAAAAGCCCGTCCGGACGATGTGGCGGCGATGTTCTTCACCTCGGGCACCACCGGCAACCCCAAAGGTGTGGTGCACACCCACTTCTCGCTGCTCAACCGCGCCGAGGTCGGCGCCAAGTTCGACCAGCTGACCGAGAAGGAAGAGGTGCTGGCCTATCTGCCGCCGGCGTGGATTGGCCAAAACATCTTCAGCTACGCGCAGTGGCTGGCCTGCGGCTACGTGGTCAACTGCCCCGAATCCGCCAGCACCGTGATGATCGATCTCAAGGAAATCGGGCCAACCTATTACTTTGCGCCACCGCGTGTATTCGAGGGACTATTGACCAACGTCATGATTCGCATGGAAGACGCCGGCACCCTCAAGCGCAAACTGTTCCACGCCTTCATGGATGTGGCGCGCCGCGTCGGCCCGCAACTGATGGACGGCAAGCCCGTCGGCCTGGGCGAGCGGCTGCTGTACGCGCTGGGCAATGTCCTGATCTACGGCCCGCTGCGCAACACACTCGGGTTTTCGCGCGTGCGGGTGGCGTACACGGCTGGCGAAGCCATCGGCCCGGATCTGTTCACTTTCTACCGCTCGATCGGCATCAACCTCAAGCAGCTATACGGCTCCACCGAAACCGCCGTGTTCGTCTGCCTGCAACCCGACCACGAGGTCAAGGCCGACACGGTCGGCGTGCCCTGTGAGGGGGTGGAAATCAAGCTGTCCGAGCAGGGCGAGATCCTGGTGCGCTCGCCCGGGCTGCTCAAGGAGTACTACAAAAACCCCAAGGCCACCGCCGAGGTGTTGGATGCCGACGGCTGGTACCACACCAGCGATGCGGGTTTTCTCGACAGCACCGGCCATTTGAAGATCATCGATCGCGTCAAGGATGTGGGACGCCTCAAAGGCGGGCCCAATGACGGGGCCATGTTTGCGCCCAAGTATGTGGAGAACAAACTCAAGTTTTTTTCCTACATCAAGGAGGCGGTGGCTTTTGGCGACGGGCGCGACAAGGTCTGCGCGATGATCAACATTGACTTCGAGGCCGTGGGCAACTGGGCCGAGCGCCGCAACCTGCCCTACACCGGCTACACGGATCTTGCCTGCAAACCCGAGGTCTACGCCCTCATCCATGAATGCGTCGAGAAGTACAACGCCGACCTCAGCCGCGACCAGATGTTATCGGGCAGTCAAATCCACCGTTTCCTGATCCTGCACAAGGAGCTCGACGCCGATGACGGCGAGCTGACGCGCACCAACAAGGTCCGCCGCGGTTTCATCGGCGAGAAGTACGGCGTGCTCGTGGATGCGCTGTACGGCGGCAAGACCGAGCAGTACATCGAGACCCAGGTCAAGTTCGAGGATGGCCGCACCGGCCAGATCAGCGCAACCCTGCGGATCGCCGACGCCAAGACCTTCCCTCCCCTGAAGGCTGCAGCCTAAAGCACACGCCCGACGGCACTTCGACCTTTCAGGACGCCCCATGGCCCACAAGCAAATCGGCGACGTCATCCTCGACGTCCAAAACATCAGCCTGCGATTCGGGGGCGTCAAGGCGCTCACCGACATCTCGTTCAACGTACGCGAGCACGAAATCCGCGCCATCATCGGACCCAACGGCGCGGGCAAGAGCTCCATGCTCAATTGCATCAACGGCGTCTATACGCCGCAAGAGGGCTCGATTACCTTTCGTGGCCGGACGTTCAAGCACATGAACAGCCGCCAGGTCGCCGAAATGGGCATCGCACGCACCTTCCAAAACCTCGCCCTTTTCAAGGGCATGAGCGTGCTGGACAACATCATGACCGGACGCAACCTGCGCATGAAGAGCAACCTGTTGCTGCAGGCGCTGCGCATCGGCCCGGCCGAACGCGAGGAGGTCGCACACCGCGAAGTGGTAGAGCGCATCATCGACTTTTTGGAAATCCAGGCCTACCGCAAGACCCCCGTGGGCCAATTGCCATACGGCCTGCAAAAACGCGTGGACCTGGGCCGCGCCCTCGCGATGGAGCCGCAGGTGCTGCTGCTGGACGAGCCCATGGCCGGCATGAACGTCGAGGAAAAGCAGGACATGTGCCGCTTCATCCTCGACGTCAACGACGAATTCGGCACCACCATCGTGCTCATCGAGCACGACATGGGGGTGGTGATGGACATCTCCGACCGCGTCGTCGTGCTCGACTACGGCAAGAAGATCGGCGACGGCACGCCCGCCGAGGTGCGCACCAACGATGACGTCATCCGCGCCTACCTGGGCACGAGCCATTGAGGAGCCACCGACATGGGATTTTTTCTGGAAACCGTCTTCGGCGGCCTGATGGCCGGCATGCTGTATTCGCTGGTGGCACTCGGCTTCGTGCTGATCTTCAAGGCCTCCGGCGTGTTCAATTTCGCGCAGGGCGCGATGGTGCTGTTTGCCGCGTTGGCAATGGCGCGCTTTTCCGAGTGGCTGCCGCGTTGGCTGGGCTTCGAGAGCTTGCTGCTGGCCAACCTGCTGGCCTTTGCCGCGGCCGCAGTGTTGATGTTTGTCGTGGCATGGCTGGTCGAAGCGTTGGTGCTGCGCCACCTCGTCAACCAGGAAGGCGCGACGCTGCTGATGGCGACCCTGGGTATCTCCTACTTCCTTGACGGTGCCGGGCAGACCCTCTTCGGCAGTGATATCTACCCCATCAACATCGGCATGCCCAAGGACCCCATCTTCATCCTGGAGGGCGTGTTCGAAGGCGGCATCCTGCTCAACCAAGAGGACCTGATCGCCGCAGGCATCGCGGCCTTGCTGGTGGCGGCGCTGTCGCTGTTCTTCCAAAAGACCGCCACGGGCCGCGCCCTGCGCGCGGTGGCCGATGACCATCAGGCCGCGCAGTCCATCGGCATCCCGCTCAACCGCATCTGGGTGATCGTGTGGTGCGTGGCCGGGGTCGTGGCGCTGGTCGCCGGGATGATCTGGGGCTCCAAGCTCGGGGTGCAATTCTCCCTCACCACCATCGCCTTGCGGGCGCTGCCGGTCATCATCCTCGGCGGACTCACTTCGGTGCCGGGCGCCATCGTCGGCGGTCTGATCATCGGCGTCGGCGAAAAGCTCTCCGAGGTCTATCTGGGGCCCCTGGTCGGTGGCGGCATCGAAATCTGGTTCGCCTACGTTCTGGCGCTGATCTTCCTGCTGTTCCGTCCCCAGGGCCTGTTCGGCGAAAAGATCATCGACCGCGTTTGAGGTAAGCCATCATGTTCTACAGAGAAAACGGTCAGTTCAAAACCAGCTACCGCGCGGATCAGCAGATATTCCCGATCGCGCAGGACCGCTGGGCCATCCTCGCCCTGCTCGCCTTTGCCTTCGTTGGCGTGCCGCTGCTGGCGGACGAATACCTGTTTCGCGCCATCCTGATCCCGTTTCTGATCCTGTCGTTGGCAGCCATCGGAGTCAACATCCTGGTCGGCTATTGCGGCCAAATCTCGCTCGGCTCCGGGGCCTTCATGGCGGTCGGTGCTTACACGGCGTACAACGCCTATGTGCGCTTCGAGGGTATGCCGCTCATTGCCGCGCTGCTCATCGGTGGGCTGTGCGCCACGGTCGTGGGCATGTTCTTCGGTATCCCCAGCCTGCGCGTCAAGGGCCTGTACCTGGCGGTGGCGACTCTTGCCGCGCAGTTCTTCACCGACTGGGCCTTCCTGCGCATTGGCTGGTTCACCAACAACAACCCGTCGGGCTCGGTGTCGGTGTCCAACCTCAGTGTGCTGGGCTGGCAGATCGATACCCCCGTCGAAAAATATCTCTTCTCTCTGGGCTTCGTGGTGCTGTTTGCTCTGCTGGCCAAAAACCTGGTGCGCTCGGCCATTGGGCGCGAGTGGATGGCCATCCGCGACATGGATGTGGCCGCGGCGGTGATCGGCATCCGTCCGGTGTACGCCAAGCTGTCGGCATTCGCCGTGAGCTCCTTCATCGTCGGTGTGGCCGGCGCGCTGTGGGGCTTCATCCACCTAGGCTCGTGGGAGCCGGCGGCCTTCTCGATCGATCGCTCGTTCCAGCTGCTGTTCATGGTCATCATCGGTGGCCTGGGCTCGATCATGGGCAGTTTCTTCGGCGCGGCCTTCATCGTCGTGCTGCCCATCTTCCTTAACCAATTCCTGCCCTGGTTGGGCGGGTTGTTGGGGATTGACGTCTCGACCGCAGCAGTGTCCCATGCCGAATACATGATTTTCGGCTCGCTGATCGTGTGGTTCCTGATCGTCGAGCCCCACGGCCTGGCCAAGCTGTGGAGCATCGGCAAGCAAAAGCTGCGCATCTGGCCGTTCCCGCATTGATCATCGATTTCCCCACCCGTACTTCAACCATCCTAGGAGACAGACCATGAAGCTGCGTCCCGTGATCCTTGCTGCTGCGGCAGCGACTGCCGTCTTGTCCAGCGCGCTGGTCGGCCCCGCCGCCTACGCGCAGGCCAAGGAGCAATTCTTTCCCGTCTTGGTGTACCGCACCGGGGCCTACGCCCCCAACGGTGTGCCCTGGGCGAACGGCTTCGTGGACTACCTCAAGCTCACCAACGCCCGCGGCGGCATCAACGGCGTCAAGGTGAGTTGGGAGGAGTGCGAGACCGGCTACGCGACCGACCGCGGCGTCGAGTGCTACGAGCGCCTCAAGGGCAAAAACGGCGGCGCCAGCATGTTCCAGCCGCTGTCCACCGGCATCACCTTCGCGCTGACCGAAAAAGCCCCTGTGGACAAGATCCCGCTCATCACCGCCGGCTACGGTCGCAGCGAATCGCAGGACGGCGGCGTCTTCAAGTGGAACTTCCCGCTCGCGGGCACCTATTGGGTCGCGGGCGACGTGATCATCCAGCACATCGCCAAGAAGGAAGGCGGCTTCGACAAGCTCAAGGGCAAGAAGATCGCTTTGGTCTACCACGACAGCCCATTTGGCAAAGAGGCCATCCCCATCCTGCAGGAGCGTGCTGCGATGCACGGCTACCAGCTGTCGCTGCTGCCGGTGCCGCACCCGGGCGTGGAACAGAAGTCCACCTGGCTGCAGATCCGCCAACAGCGCCCCGACTACGTGATCAATTGGGGCTGGGGGGTGATGAACTCCACCCTGCTCAAAGAGGCGCAAGCCGTCGGCTATCCGCGCGACAAGATTTACGGGGTCTGGTGGGCCGGGGCCGAGCCGGATGTCAAGGACATCGGCGCAGGCGCCAAGGGCTACAACGCCATCACCATGCAGCATGGCGCCGAGCCCAACGCCCCCTTCATCCAGGAAATCCTGGAGAAGGTGCACGGCAAGGGCCAGGGCACGGGCCCCAAGGATGAGGTCGGCTCGGTGCTGTATGTGCGCGGGGCGATGAGCGCCATGCTGGCGATCGAGGGCGTGCGCCGCGCGCAAGAGCGCTTCGGCAAGGGCAAGGTCATGACCGGCGAGCAGGTGCGCTGGGGCCTGGAAAACCTGAACCTGACGCAGGCCAAACTCGACGCGCTGGGCTTCAAGGGTGTGATGCGGCCGATTTCGACGAGCTGCCAGGACCACATGGGCGCGGCCTGGGCCCGCATCCACACCTGGAACGGCAGCAAGTGGGAGTTCACGAGCGACTGGTACCAGGCGGACGAGCAGATCATCAAGCCGATGGTGCGCGCCGCGGCCGACAAGTACGCCGCCGAGAAGAAGATCGAGCGCCGCACCCCGCAGGACTGCCAGTCCTGATGATCCGGGCGAAGGGGGGCGGTCGGTCCATGCCGCCCCTCGCGGTGGGGGCAGGCGCTCCACAGTCCCCACCACCACCCGCCAGCGTCGGTCCGCGGCGCTGACGGGTGGTGCCTGCGCACCCAGCCACGTTACCGAGGTCACCCCATGACGACACCCGCACCCGTCCTCACCGTCAACGGCATCGAGGTCATCTACAACCACGTCATCCTCGTGCTCAAGGGCGTCTCGCTGCAGCTCGCCGAGGGCCAGATCGCCGCCATCCTGGGCGGCAATGGCGCTGGCAAGACCACGACCCTGCGCGCCATCTCCAACCTTCTCAAGGGCGAGCGCGGGGAGGTCACCAAGGGCTCGATCGAGCTGCGCGGCGAGCGCATCGAAAACCTCACGCCCGCCGACCTCGTCAAGCGCGGCGTGGTGCAGGTAATGGAGGGACGGCACTGCTTTGCCCACCTGACGATCGAGGAAAACCTGCTGACCGGCGCCTACACGCGCAAGGACAAGGGCGAGATCGCCGCCAACCTGGAAAAGGTCTACACCTACTTCCCGCGCCTGAAGACGCGCCGCACCAGCCAGGCTGCCTACACCTCCGGCGGCGAGCAGCAGATGTGCGCGATCGGCCGAGCCCTGATGGCCAACCCCAGCGTCGTGCTGCTGGACGAGCCGTCGATGGGGCTGGCGCCGCAGATCGTCGAAGAGGTGTTCGAGATCGTCAAGGACCTCAACCAAAAAGAAAAGGTCAGCTTCCTGATCGCCGAGCAAAACACCAACATGGCGCTGCGCTACGCCAACTACGGCTACATCATGGAGTCTGGCCGCATCGTCATGGATGGCGCCGCCGAAGACCTGCGCAACAACGAGGACGTCAAGGAGTTCTACCTCGGCATGGGCGGCGGCGAGCGCAAGAGCTTTCGCGACGTCAAGAGCTACAAGCGCCGCAAGCGCTGGCTGGCTTGACATCCCGCCCCATCGATTTCGCCCGCCGCCGCGCCGTTTGCTCACCATGCCCGCCTACCACGACTCTCTCGAAACCCGCGCCCCCGCCGAACGCGAGGCCGCGCTCTTCGCCGCCCTGCCCGATTTGATCGCCCATGCACGCGCGCATGGCGCCGCTTGGGCCGAACGCCTGGCCGACGTCGATCCGTTGCGCGTGACCTCGCGCGCCGAACTGGCCCGCCTGCCCGTGCTGCGCAAACACGATTTGATGGAGCGACAGCACGCCAGCCGCGCGGCCGGCGGCGACCCCTTCGCAGGGCTGTCGACGATCGGCTGGCGCGGGCTGCTGCAGGCACGCGGGGCGCGGCGCGTCTTCCAATCGCCCGGCCCCATTTACGAGCCCGAGGGGCAAGGCATCGACTACTGGCGCAGCGCGCGGGCGCTGACCGCCGCCGGCTTCGAGTCGGGCGACCTGATCCACAATGCCTTCAGCTACCACCTGACGCCCGGCGCATGGATCATGGAGGCGGGTGCGCAAGCGATCGGCTGCACGGTCTTCCCCGGCGGGGTGGGCAACACAGAGCAGCAGCTCGCTGCGATCATGGATCTCAAACCCGTGGGCTACTGCGGCACGCCGAGCTTTCTGCGCATCCTCGTGGAAAAAGCCGAGGCCGCTGGTGTGCGCCTGCCCATCCGTAAGGCACTGGTGTCCGGCGAGGCCTTCCCGCCCAGTCTGCGCGACTGGCTGGCCGAGCGCGGCATCGCGGCTTATCAGGCCTACGCGACGGCCGATGTCGGTCTGATCGCCTACGAGACCTCGGCTCGCGAAGGGCTGGTTTTGGATGAAAGCGTGATTCTGGAGATCGTGCGCCCTGGGACCGACGACCCTGTGCCCGACGGCGAGGTCGGCGAGGTGGTGGTCACGGCGCTCAATCCCGACTATCCGCTCATCCGCTTTGGCACGGGTGACCTGTCGGCGGTGCTGCCGGGGCCCTGCCCTACGGGCCGCACCAACACCCGCATTCGCGGCTGGCTTGGGCGCGCGGACCAGACCACCAAGATCAAGGGCATGTTCGTCCACCCTGCGCAAGTAGCCGAGGTGTTGCGCCGTCATCCCGAGGTGCGGCGCGCCCGGCTGGTGGTCAGCGGTCGCATGGCCGATGACCAGATGCTGCTGCGCGCCGAAACCGACACCCCATCAGAGGCGCTGAAACATGCGCTGCAGGAGTCGCTGCGCGACGCGACCAAGCTGCGCGGCGACGTTGAGCTGCTGACCATCGGTGCATTGCCCAACGATGGCAAGGTCATCGAGGACGCTCGCACCTACGACTGATCCCCCATGGACCGACCGCCGGGCGGTCGCCGTTGCTGCAACGCAACAGCCCGCAGCGCCCGTGGCGGGACAGGCGCACAATGGTGGCCTAGCAACCATCCCGGCGACCTTTGGCGCATCCCTCCTCTTCCGCGACCGACGGCTCCGAACTGGCGGCGCTGACGCTCGGCGCGCTCGGCGCCGCGTATGGCGACATCGGCACCAGTCCGCTGTACGCACTCAAAGAGGTCTTCACCTACGGCAATCTCGCGGTCACACCCGAAAACATCTTCGGCTTTCTGTCGCTGGTGTTTTGGACGCTGACGATCATCGTCTCGCTCAAGTATGTGACGCCGATCCTGCGGGCCGACAACAACGGCGAAGGGGGGCTGGTGGCCATGCTGGCGTTGGCCTCGATGGCGGTCGAGGACCGCCCCCACCTGCGCCGCCGGCTGCTCGCCATCGGTATCTTCGGCACCGCCATTTTTTTGGCGACGGCATCATTACGCCCGCCATTTCGGTGCTCTCGGCTGTGGAGGGTCTGGAGGTTGCCACCCCGAGCCTGGAGCCGTTCGTGGTGCCGGTCACCCTGGTGGTTCTGACCGCCCTGTTTGCGGCGCAAAAGCGGGGCAGCGCCAGCGTCGGCAAGCCGTTCGGCCCCGGCACAGCGGTGCAGTTCCTGGCGCTGGCGTTGCTTGGCGGCGCCCATGTTCGGCGCAATCCCGCCGTGCTGACGGCGGTCCTGCCACAGCATCCGCTGCGATTCATCATCGAGCAGCCGGGGCTGGCCTTCGTCTCGCTCGGGGCGATCGTGCTGTGCGTCACAGGGGCTGAGGCGCTCTATGCCGATCTGGGCCATTTCGGCAAACGAACCATCCGCCTGGCTTGGTTCGGACTGCTGATGCCGTCGCTGCTGCTCAACTAGTTCGGGCAGGGCGCGATGCTGCGGCAGCACCCGGAAAACGTCAGCAACCCGTTATAAGAGATGGTGCCCAGCTGGGCCCTGGTCCCGCTGATCGGCTTGGCCACCTGCGCCACGGTCATCGCCTCGCAAGCGCTGATTTCGGCGGCCTACGCGGTCACCAAGCAGGTCGTGCAGCTGGGCTATCTGCCGCGCCAGCGCATCCTGCACACCTCCGTGCGCGACACGGGCCAGATCTACGTTCCCTTCGTCAACTGGGCGCTGTACGGCGGCATCGTGAGCGCCGTTCTGCTGTTCGGCTCCAGCAGCGCACTGGCGTCGGCCTATGGCATCGCGGTCACGATCGACATGCTGATCACCACGGTGCTGACCTTCTTCGTCATCCGCTATGCATGGCGCTATCCATGGCTGCTGTGCGTGGCGACCACCGGCGCCTTTCTGGTCGTGGACGGGCTGTTTTTCTCCACCAACGCGGTCAAGGTAATCAACGGTGGCTGGTTCCCGCTGGCTATCGGCATTGTCATGTTCACGCTGATGACCACCTGGCAGCGCGGGCGCCAGTTGCTCGCGGAGCGGCTGCGCGACGAGGCGATCGACCTCAAGCTGTTTTTGGATTCGGTCTTTCTCAGCCCGCCGACGCGCGTGCCGGGCCCGGCGGTCTTTCTCAACACAGAGACTGGCGTGACGCCCAATGCACTGCTGCACAACCTCAAACACAACAAGGTGCTGCACGAGACGAACCTCTTTGTCTCCGTGCGCCACCACGAGGTGCCCTGGATCGGCTTCGACAAGCGGGTGGAGGTGGAGACGCTGGGTCACGACTGCTGGCGCGTGGTGCTGCACTTTGGCTTCAAGAACCACCCGGACGTGCCCGAGGCCCTCAAATTGCTGCGCAGCCACGGGGTGCAGTTAGACGAGATGGAGGCGTCCTACTTCCTCTCGCGCGAGATCGTGCTGCCCCGCCGCGGCGCTGGCATGACGACTTGGCGCGAAAAGCTATTTGCCGGTATGCACCGCAATGCGGCATCGGCGGCGGATTTTCTGAATCTGCCGGCCAACCGTGTGGTTGAACTAGGCGCCAAGATCGAAATCTGACCCCTTGGGTTTGGTTTCCCGGATGGCGCAACCCGTGCCACTCTGGCTAGTATCCGGCGCGTCATTCCGCTGGCCGGAGACCTCCCTGATAAAAGCGCTACTTGCCCTGGCGCTGTCGACCGTTGCCTTCGCGGCGGCCGCCCAAGACTTCCCCTCCAAACCCATCACCTTCGTGGTGCCCTTCGCCGCTGGCGGGCTGACCGATACCGTCGCACCCCAGTTGGCCGAGACGATACACAAGCACCTGAACAATGCGACGATCGTCGTCGAGAATGTCGTCGGCGCGGGCGGCACGATCGAGGTGATGTGCGACCAGACCCCCAACACCGCACACCAGATCGAGGGCGGTCGCATCAAGGCCTTTGCGTGACGGCAGCCAAACCCCTGTTCGACCACCCCACCCTGCGGCACTACCCCTCGCTGCAAGAAATGGAGCTAAAAGACTTCAGCCTGACCATCTGGCTAGCGCGACCCCGGCTTCGTCCAGAAGCAAAAGGCGCTGGGTGCCAGCGTCGCCGCACCGAACGACAAGCGCGTCACGCCCGAAGGCCACAAGGCCTTCGTCGCCAGCGAGATGGCCAAGATCAAGGCGGTGGTCGACGCCGCGGGCCAGTACGCTGACCGACCGCGCGGGGCTCAAACGCCCCAGACCACTTCGCAGCCCTCGCTTTGGCAGCGCTGCAGCATCTCGATGAAGGGCGCGACCCGGGCGCGCAGCGGCACGCGCTCCTCGGGGGGGACGGGGGGCTCCTCGCCCTGTGCCTCGGCCTCTTGCCGCTTGCGCTCGGCTTGCGCCTCTTCGGCCGCGACCGCCGCGCGCAGGGCCTCGATGGCCGCGGGTATCTGCTGCGGCAGGATGATGCCTGGCCCCTCGGGGTCCTTGCCCAGAATCTCCAGCACGCGACGCCCATTGGGTTGCAGCATCACCACATCGCCGGTGGCTTTGGACTTGAATCGGTACAGCATCGGCATTCTCCTGTCGAGGTGGGACACGCACACGCGCCGCGCCTGCCGGGAGGGCTGGACACAACCTGATGTCAGACCTGCTCTTGCGTGCGTAGCACCGTATCCTCCAGCCGGCCGGCAATCTGCGCCACCGCCAAGCTGGCCGGGCAGCCAGGCGCGTGCAACAACAGCAGCTGTCGGCGCATGACCGCCTCCTTAACGGCTTTGTCCACCGGAATATCCCCCATGTGGACCAGCCGAATAGGCTTGGGTTTGGCGTCCCCGGTGGCGGCGCCCCCACCGACGAAGCGATTCAACACAGCTTGCAGTTGAGCGGTGATCGCCCGACCATCCCCGGGACGTGCGGCCTGATTGACGATCAGTCGAACCAATTGGCGCTGCTGTTGGGTAGCCAGCACCTTGATGGTCGCATAAGCGTCGGTCAACGAGGTCGGCTCGGGCGTGGCTACCAACAATATCTCGCTCGCCAGCGACAAAGCAAACAGAACCACATCCGAAATCCCCGCGCCGGTGTCGAGCAACACCACGTCGAACCGGGGCACGACCTGCCCCATCAGACGCAGAAAATCCTCCCGAACTTCTGGCGTCAGGCGCGAGTACTCCACCATCCCCGAACCCGCCAACAATACCGAAAAGCCGCCCGGGGCCTTGATAATCGCGTCGTCGAGCCCGCATTTGCCGGTAAATACATCATGCAGCGTCAATTTGGGATACAAATTGAGCACCACATCCAGATTGGCCAGCCCCAGATCCGCATCCAGGACCAGCACGCGCAGCCCGCGCCGGGTCAGTGCCGCCGCCAAATTGGCCGAGATGAAGGTCTTGCCCACGCCACCTTTGCCGCTGGTGATCGCAATGACCCGCCCCTTGCTCGGCCGCAACAGCACCCCCCCGCTGTTTGTGGCGGATGCAGAGGGTGAGGCAGTGGTCAGGGATGTGTTCATGTCGAGGTTGCTCATCCGACGCTCAGATCGCATCGGCAGGATCGATGATAAGCCGGTCTGCATCGGGCCAGGCAAATAACAGCTCCTTTTCCTCGGCGCTGACTTCGCTGTGGGCGACCGGCTCGATCAAGATGCGGTTGCGCCCTTGGCGCTTGGCCTCATAGAGTTGGCGATCGGCCCGCTCCATCCAGTGCTCGATGGTCGAGCGCACCCAGGCGGGTGCATAGGCTCCCCCTCCACTGACCGTGACCTGCAACACCCCCACACCATCCGGCAAAGGAATCTGTGCACCCTCCACAGCAGCGCGCACGCGCTCGGCCAACTGCGCCCCTGACCCAGGGCCACAGTTCGGGAAAACGACCCCAAACTCCTCGCCCCCCAGACGCCCCACGGTGTCCATGGGGCGAATATGCGTTCTCAAGGTCTCGCCGACAGCGCGAAGCACCGCGTCACCTGCCAAATGTCCATAACGATCGTTCACCGACTTGAAATGATCGATATCCAGCATCAATAACAACGCCACTTCACCCGTTCGGCTGGAGCGGTCCAACTCCTGCGCCAACCGTGCCATGAAGGCACGACGGTTGGGCAATCCCGTCAGGGGGTCACGCTCGCTCAGTTCGCACAGGGCATCAATGATCGCTTGCAGCTCAACAGCCCCTGAGCCGTCTTCGCGCTCTGGCAACACCACCCCAGCCTGGCGAAGCAGGGCGCGGGCGTGGTCCAGGCGCAAAACGGGCATGCTCATCGGTCAGGATGGCCGGAGTGGACGCGTGCGATTCTCACGTACGGCACGCTAAGGCCGTTTGTCTTGGCCGAGTATACGCGCGTCGTGGGCCATGGCACTCCCGGGACAGGTCATTCGCTTCGATACCACCGCAGCGCGCGTGGCGCACATCCGGTAAGTGTGGCGCCTATGGCAGCGATGTGGTCGGGTGTGGTACCACAACACCCCCCGACGATGTTGACCAGCCCTTCCTCCGCAAAACCGTGCAACAAACGGGATGTATCCGCAGGCGTCTCGTCAAAGCCCGTCTCGCTCATCGGATTGGGCAAGCCAGCGTTGGGATAGCAGCTGATATAGGTATCCTCTGCCACCCGCGCCAGTTCTTGGATATACGGCTTCATCAATGCCGCGCCCAAAGCGCAATTCAATCCAACGGCCAACGGGCGTGCATGGCGGACACTCGCCCAAAAGGCCGCCACTGTCTGCCCACTGAGTAAGCGACCCGAGGCATCCGTCACCGTTCCACTGATCATCAGTGGCAAGCGCTCTCCGCTGTCGTCGAAAGCGCGCTCGATCGCAAACAACGCTGCCTTTGCGTTGAGGGTGTCGAAAATGGTTTCGACCAACAGCACATCCACCCCCCCTTCGATCAAGGCGAGAGCCTGCTCATGGTAAGCTTGCTCCAATTCATCGAAGGTTACATTACGCGCACCGGGGTCATTGACATCCGGGCTGATGCTCGCCGTGCGGGGTGTGGGCCCGATGGCCCCAGCCACGAATCGTGGTCGCTGCGCTGTCGCATAGCGATTGCAGGCCTCTCTGGCCAGACGCGCCGAAGCGAGGTTCATCTCTCGCGCCCAAACTTGCAGCCCGTAATCCGCTTGGGCAATCGACGTGGCACCGAATGTATTGGTCTCGATGATGTCGGCTCCCGCCGCCAGATAGCTTTCGTGAATCTGTCGCACCACATCTGGGCGGGTCAAACTCAGCAAATCGTTATTGCCTTTGAGATCCCCATCGTGATCGGCAAAGCGTGGATCCCCCGACTGTCCAGGTAACCGCGCCCCGCGGTACTGCACCTCATCGAGCCGGAAGCGCTGAATCATTGTGCCCATGGCGCCGTCGATCAGCACGATACGCTGCGCCAACAGATCCACCAACGCCTGTCCCCGCGTGTAAATATTCACCGCCATGTCCCACATTTTGCCGCACCCAAGCTGGCTCGCCTGCTCGCTAAAACGCAAAACCCCGAAAGCTCGTCTAGAACTTTCGGGGTTGCGGGGAATAACCGCCGGCATAACCGGCAGGGGCGGCACT
>NZ_JARJMT020000041.1 GCF_029335975.1 Tepidimonas sp. | reverse complement strand
GGTCAACAGCACGGCTGTGCTGGTGATGGCCTATACCTTGGGCGGGGTGCTGGCCCCGTCGCTGGCCGGCGCTGCCCTGCAATGGGCGCCGCGCGTGGGCTTTCCGGCGCTGCTGCTGACCGTGGCTGTGGCTTGTCTGGTACTGTTGGCGCGAGCCCGGGCCGGCCACCGGCTGTGAGCCCGCTGCCGCCGATTGCCGGGCGGTCCAGCAGGCAGCGGGGCGCCTCAGGGCGCGCGGGCCAGGTCGGCGGCTGCGCCTCCGGTCGGCGCCAGTTTGGCCTGGGGCTGTGGCCGGTCGATCAACCAGTCGGCGATACCCCCGCCGACCCACATGCCCACCAGCGTCACCCACGCCGTCAGCGCAAAGACGGCGCCGCCAGTCATGCCCGCACCGACCGCGCAGCCGCCCGCCAGCATCGAGCCAAAGCCCATCAGCATCGCGCCGGCAATGTAGCGCGGCATGGTGTAGGCACCACCAAAGCCCTCCAGCTTCCACTCGCGCCCAATCAGTGCACCCGCCAGCGAGCCGAGGAACACCCCCGGCATCAGACCCAGGCCAAAGGACCACGGCTTGTCCGGCTCCGCCAGCACGCGCATCAACCACTCGGCCGACGGCCCGCTGAAGGTCATGCCCTGGATTTGTACCGGCTCGAACGACTGCGCCATCACCTGGTAGCTGAACCACCAGGCCAACGCCACCATCAGCCCGGTGGCCGAGCCGCCCACCCATTTCCAGAAACTCCAGCCGCTGCGTATCGCAAACCACAACGCAGCGGCCATCCACACCAGCCCAAACAGCAGCCCGACCTTGGGCCCGCCGCCCACCAGCGCCAGCAGGTCGCGCGACGGGCCGCCCTCTATCACCCACCAACGGCTGACCGCCTCGCGCCACGGCGCCAGCGCCCCCGACAATGAGGCCTGCGCGGTCACGGCAAAGATGAGCCCCGACAGCAACGCACGCAGGTTGCCGTTGGCCGACAACACCAGCAGCCGGCTCGCGCAGCCGCGTGTCATGACCATGCCGACCCCGAACAGCAAGCCGCCGACCAGCGCGCCCGACAGGCTGCCGCGCGCGGCGAGCTGGCGGGCGCTGGAGACATCCAGCCAGCCCAGCAGAATCATGCTCTGCACCGCGACCACGGCTGTGGAAAAGGCCAGCAGCCACACCGCCAGTTTGTCGCCAAAGCGGCGGTGCCAGAATTCGATGACCGCGGCACGCAGGCAGAACTTGGAGCGCTGGCCGAAGAAGCCAAACCCCAAGCCCAGCACCAAGCCGCCCATGGCCAGTACGGCCGGTTCGCCCCAGCGCTCGATCCACGCCGCCATGTCCATGGCCGCCCTTTCATCGTCCATTGCAATATGTCGATGATGCAAGAATCGGCACGCGCCGGGGTTGATGCGCGTCAAGATCCAGGTCCGGGCTCGACCTGGGCGTCGCAATCGCACCCGCGACCCGCGGCGATCCAGCGCGCCAACATCGGCCGCGCCAGGACCGACAGCCCGCGCCCGAGCGGCCCCTGCCCCCAGCCCAGCACCTCCCCCGGCGCGGCAAGAGCGCCACAACGGTAGCGGCGCTCGGCCTCTGTCCAGCGCAAGGCTGCACAGGGGCCGCGCCGACGGCGGCTGATCAGTTGACCGATCGGGCACGGCTCGATCAGGCAGCACACGCCGCAGCCATTGCACGGCGCCCCCCAGGCCGGCTTGGCGGGTGCGTCCGGCTCGATCCACACCACGCGCCCTGGGTCGTTCATGGGTCGTGTGTGCTCAGGCGCTGCGCGACAGCACCGCGGCCAGCGCCTGGCCCGTGTGGGTGCCCAGGCGCACCAGATCCTCGGGGGTGCCGGCGCCGACCAACCGGCCGCCGCCCGCGCCCCCCTCCGGCCCCAGGTCCAACACCCAGTCGGCCTCGGCGATCAGGTCCAGGTCGTGCTCGATGACCACCACGCTGTGCCCGGCGTCAACCAAGCGGTGCAGCACGCGGATGAGCTTGTCCACATCGGCCATGTGCAGGCCGACGGTGGGCTCGTCCAGCACATACAGGGTGTGTGGCGTCTTCTGCCCACGGCGGCCGATGTCGTCGCGCACCTTGGTCAGTTCGGTCACCAGTTTGATGCGCTGGGCCTCGCCACCCGACAGCGTAGGGCTGGGCTGACCCAGCGTCAAATAGCCCAGGCCGACGTCGCGCAACAACTGCAGCGGGTGAGCGATCGATGGCATCGAGGCAAAGAAGTCCACCGCCTCGTCCACTGACAGGGCCAGCACATCGCCGATCGACTTGCCGCGCCAGGTGACGGCCAATGTCTCGGGGTTGAAGCGCGCCCCGTGACAGGCCTCGCACGGCACCTTGACATCGGGCAGAAAGCTCATTTCGATGGTGCGCACGCCCTGCCCCTCGCAGACCGGGCAGCGCCCCTGGCCCGTGTTGAACGAAAACCGCCCTGGCCCGTAGCCGCGCGCCTTGGCCTCCAGCGTCTCGGCGTACAGCTTGCGGATGGTGTCCCAAAATCCGATGTAGGTGGCTGGGCAGGATCGCGGGGTCTTGCCGATCGGGGTCTGGTCCACCTCCAGCACACGGTCCACGGCCTCGACCCCCTCCAGACCGCTGCAACCGCTCCAGGCGACGGCGCGCGCGCGGCGCTGCGCCAGCGCCGTTGCCAGGTTGGTCAGCAGCACGTCGCGGGCCAGCGTGGACTTGCCCGATCCGCTCACGCCGGTGACAGCGACCAACCGGTGCAGCGGGAAGGTGACATCCATGCCCTGCAAATTGTGCCGGCGCGCTGCGCGCACCACCAGCGCGGGCCCGTCTGGGGTCACGGGCCGGCGCGCTTGCAGCGGATGGCGCATGGCTTGCGCCAAGTAGCGCCCGGTCTGGGAGTCGGCAGCGGCCATCACATCCTCGAGCCGCCCTTGGGCCACGACCCGTCCGCCCAGCCGCCCCGCACCGGGGCCGATGTCGATCAGGTGATCGGCGCGGCGGATGGTGTCTTCGTCGTGTTCCACCACCACCAGCGTGTTGCCGTGCTGCCGCAGCGCATGCAGCGCATCGAGCAGGATGCGATTGTCGCGCGGATGCAGGCCGATGGTCGGCTCATCGAGCACATAGCACACCCCTTGCAGGCTGGAGCCGAGCTGGGCCGCCAGCCGGATGCGCTGCGCCTCGCCCCCCGACAGCGTGGGCGCACCACGGTCCAGGGTCAGGTAGCCCAGGCCCACCTGCTGAAGAAAACGCAGGCGGCTCTCGATTTCGGGCAGCAGGTCGCGCGCGATGTCGCTCTCGCGTGCCGTCAGCACGCCGGGCTGCTGCAGGGCGCGCACCCAGTCCAGCACTTCAGCCACGCTCAGGCGCGCGATATCGGTGATCGGTCGGCCGTGGAAACGCACGGCCCGCGCCACGGCATTGAGCCGTGTGCCGCCGCAGCTTGGGCAGGGCTGATCGCCGATGTCCTCTAAGTCGGGCTCGGCGAAGGTTTGCTCGCGCCCGCGGTGGGCGTCGTCGCGCAGGCTGTCATCCAGGGCGCGGCGCTGCTCGCGCGTAAGCTGCACGCCCGTCCCAACACAATCGGGACACCAGCCATGCGGGCTGTTGTACGAGAACAGGCGCGGGTCCAACTCCGCGTAGCTGGTGCCACACACCGGGCAGGCGCGCAAGGTGGAGTACACGGCCACCGTGCCCAGGCCGCGCCCGGTGCCACCGGCCTGCAGCGCCGCAGCCAAACCCTCGATGCCCGCCAGCACATGGACCACACCTTTGCCGTGCTGCAAAGCCTGCGCCAGCGCTGCGCGCAGCTCGTCCTCCGCCGCGGGCGTGACGTGGACGGTGGCCACGGGCAGCTCGAGCGTGTGCTCCTTGAAGCGGTCCAGGCGCGGAAAACCCTGCGTGGGCAGAAACTCGCCATCCACACGCAGGTGGGTGTGGCCGCGCTGGGCGGCCCATTCGGCCCACTCGGTATAGACCCCTTTGCGGTGGATGACCAGCGGCGCCAGGATGCCCAGCGTCTGCCCCCGGTGGCGCTGCATCAGCTGCGCCAGGATGCTGTCCGGGGTTTGCGGCTGCACGGGGGCGCCATCGTGCACGCAATGCTGCACCCCCAGCTTGACATAGAGCAGGCGCAGGTAGTGCCAGACCTCGGTCACCGTGCCGACGGTGGACTTGCGTCCGCCGCGCGAGAGGCGCTGCTCGATCGCTACCGTCGGAGGAATGCCCCAGACGGCGTCCACCTCAGGTCGGCCGGCTGGCTGCACGATGCTGCGTGCATAGGCGTTGAGGCTCTCCAGATAGCGCCGCTGCCCCTCGTTGAACAGGATGTCGAATGCCAGCGTGGACTTGCCCGATCCGCTCACGCCAGTGATGACGGTGAAACGCCCGCGCGGGATGTCCACCGACAGATCACGCAGGTTGTGCTCGCGCGCATGCACGATGCGGATGGCCGGCGGCGCAGACGCGGGCCGCGACACGGGTGCGGGCCGCGCTGGGTGCGGCTCGCGGGCGGCGGTCGCTTCGCCCAGGGCCTCGGCGTATTCGCGCAGCGCCGCCGCGGTGTGGCTGGTGGGGTGGTGGCGCAGCTCCTCGGGCGGGCCGGCAAACACCAGCATGCCCCCGCCATCGCCCCCCTCCGGCCCCAGGTCCAGCACCCAGTCGGCGGCACGGATGACATCCAGGTTGTGCTCGATCACGACCAGAGAATGGCCTGCCTCCAGCAGCTTGCGCAACGCGCGCATCAGCTTGGCGATGTCATCGAAGTGCAGCCCCGTGGTGGGCTCGTCGAACAAAAACAGCGTGCCCCGCGCGCGCGGCGGTGTTTTGCCCACCCAGGGCGACGGCGCCGCTGGGGCGGCGGCTGCCGTGCGGGGGCGGCGTGGGCGCGGCTCGGACGCCGCGGCGGCGGCCAGATGGCCAGCGAGTTTCAGACGCTGCGCCTCGCCGCCAGACAGCGTGGGCACCGGCTGGCCCAGCCGCAGATACTCCAACCCGACGTCCAGCAGCGGTTGCAGCGCGCGTATCACGTCGCGGTCGCTGGCAAAGCTGTGCGCGGCCTCGGCGACGGTCAGCTCCAGCACGTCGGCCACGTTTAGCCAACGTCCTGCGCGCTCGATGGTCACCTCCAGCACCTCAGGACGGTAGCGCCGCCCCTGGCAGTCCGGGCAGCGCAAATACACGTCGGAGAGAAATTGCATCTCCACATGCTCGAAGCCCGAGCCCCCGCAGGTGGGGCAGCGGCCGTCGCCGCTGTTGAAGCTGAACTTGGCCGCCGTGTAGCCGCGCTGCTGCGCCAACGGCGACTGCGCGAACAGGGTACGGATGGCGTCCCACGCACCGACGTAGCTGACCGGGTTGGAGCGCGCCGTCTTGCCGATGGGCGACTGGTCCACGAAGACCACGCCCTCCAGATGGTCGGCGCCCAGCAGCCGGTCGTATGCTCCGGGCGATTCGGTGGCCTGACCGAAATGGCGCAGCAGGGCCGGCGCCAAAATGTCTTGCACCAAGGTGGATTTGCCCGAGCCGCTGACCCCGGTCACCACCACCAGCCGCTGCAACGGGATGGCCACATCCAAATTGCGAAGATTGTGCTCGCGTGCACCTTCCAGGATCAGGCGGGGGGTGGATTCGGTGACCCGGCGCTTGACGCCAAAGCCGATTTGCCGCCGCCCGGACAGGTACTGACCGGTGAGCGTGTCGGCGCTGCGCAGCTGCGCGGGTGTGCCGTCGAACACGATGCGGCCGCCGCGCTCGCCGGGGCCAGGGCCCATGTCGAGGATGCGGTCGGCGGCGAGCATGACCGCCGGATCGTGCTCCACCACGACCAGGGTGTTGCCCGCGTCGCGCAAACGGGCCATCGCCTGATTGATGCGCGCCATATCACGCGGGTGCAGGCCGATGGAGGGCTCATCCAGCACGAACAGGGTATTGACCAACGAGGTGCCCAGCGCCGTGGTCAGGTTGATGCGCTGCACCTCGCCGCCAGAGAGGGTACGGCTCTGGCGGTCCAGCGTCAGATAACCCAGCCCCACATCGCACAGGTAGCGCAACCGGGTGGTGATCTCGTCGTACAACAGGGCCTGGGCCTGTCGCTCACCGGCGGGCAGTTCGTCCAGGCGGGCCTGCAAACCCTCGAAAAAGCGACGCAGGCGCGCAATGGGCAGCCTCATCAGGTCGTGCAGGCACAGCCCAGGCAGTGCCTGCAGTTGCGCATCGCTCCAGGCCACGCCGCGCGGGCGAAAGCGCCGCTCGGGCGGCAGCACGGCATCCGCATCAGCCCGCGACCCGATGCGCCACAGCAGGCTTTCGGTCTTCAGGCGCGCGCCACCGCACGCTGGACATTCGGTGTAGCTGCGGTACTTGGACAGCAGCACCCGGATGTGCATCTTGTAGGTTTTGCTCTCCAGGTATTCGAAGAAGCGGCGGATGCCGTACCACTGGCGCTTCCAGTCCCCCGCCCAGTGGGGCGATCCTTCCAGCACCCAGCGCTGCTGTTCGGGGCTGAGCTGATACCACGGCGTGTCGCGCGGAATGCCCGCCGCCTCGGCGTGGCGCATCAGGTCGTCCTGGCACTCCTGGTAGGCGGGGGTCTGGATGGGTTTGATGGCGCCCGCGCGCAAGGTGAGCTTGTCGTTGGGGATGACGAGGCCCCAGTCCACCCCGATGACGCGGCCAAAGCCGCGACAGGTCTCACAGGCGCCAGCGGGCGAATTGAAGGAAAACAGCGACGGCCGCGGCTCGCTGTAGCGGATGTCGCTCTCCGGGCAGTGCAAGCCGGTGGAGTAGCGCCATAGGGCGGGCTCAGCCCCATCCGACAGCGCATACACCGTCAGGCGCCCGCCACCGCGCTTGAGCGCGGTTTCCACCGCCTCGGCCACACGCGCCGGCTCGGTGTGGCCGAGGCGAAAGCGATCGGCCACCACATCGAGCCGGCGGCGCTCACCGACGATTTGTTGGGCCTGCACGCGGGTATAGCCGCTGGCAGACAGCCATTGCTGCACCTCCTCGTCGCGGGTGTTGGCAGGCAGCTCGATGGCAAAAGTCACCACCAGCCGTGGATCGCCGGCTGCGGCGGCCCGCGCGCGCAGATCGGCCACGATGGTCTCGGCCGTATCGCGGCGCACCGGCAAGGCGGTTTCGCGGTCGAACAGCTGAGCCGCGCGGGCAAACAGCAGCTTCAGGTGGTCGTTGAGCTCGGTCATCGTCCCGACCGTGGAGCGCGACGACCGCACCGGATTGGTCTGATCGATGGCGATGGCGGGTGGTACGCCGTCGATGCGGTCCACCGCCGGCTTGTCCATGCGGTCCAAAAACTGCCGTGCGTAAGCCGAAAAGGTCTCGACGTAGCGGCGCTGCCCTTCGGCGAACAGGGTGTCGAACACCAGCGAGGATTTGCCCGATCCGCTGGGCCCGGTGACGACGGTGAGCTCGCCCGTGCGGATGTCGAGATCGATCTGCTTGAGGTTGTGCTGGCGCGCGCCGCGGATGCGGATGACGCCCTGCAAGGGCGCGCCCTCCGCGTCGTCGTCGCGGATCGGATCGCGGGTCTCGGGCAGGCGGGCGGACATGGCGGGGTACAGGGCGGGCGATACGAGCCCAGCATTCTAGGCACCCCGCTTTAACCCCGTACGGCATCCACCGCGCGGGGCGGTGCACGCCATCAGACCTGCGGCTTGACGATCAGCACTGGGACCTTGGCATGGGTGAGCACCTTTTGCGCGACGCTGCCCAGAATGAGCGCCTGCACGCCCTTGCGTCCGTGCGAGCCCATGACGATGAGATCACACCCCTCGGCTTCGGCGGTCTCGAGAATGCCTTCGTAGGTGACGTTGCGCTCGATGGTGTCGCCCGCAAAGGGTACGCCGCGCGCGGCGCAGACCTGCCGCAGATCGTCCAGCGCCTTGCCCGCTGCGGCCTGCGCCTCGGCCAGATAGGCCTGCAGCCCCACAACCGAAGCGTCGCCGATGCCGATGTACGGGAACGGATCGATCACATAGACGCCCACCACCTGGGCACCGTGCAAGCGGGCGAGTTCGGCGGCCAGTTCTCCAGCGGCATGCGCCAGCGCCGAGCCATCGACGGGAACGAGCATTTTCTTGAACATCGGTCAGTCTCCTGCAGTAGGGTAATGGCATCTTAGCCCACCCAGTGCCGCAGCGGCCCGCT
>NZ_JARJMT020000037.1 GCF_029335975.1 Tepidimonas sp. | reverse complement strand
ACGCCCGCCAGTAGGCTGGGCAGGTAGGCCACGATCACCGCCCCCAGCAGCACGATCAACCACAGCAAGTAGAGCCAGACGAGCAGGATCGGCAGCGTGGCAAACGCGCCGTACACCGCCGAATAGGTGGGCACCGTGCGCAGATACCACGCCAGCGCCTGCTGCGCCAGCTCGAACGCGATGGCAACGAACACCCCGCCCACCAGCGCATGCCGCAGGCGCACCGGCGCATTGGGCACATAGCGGTACAGGGCGGCCACCCCCAGCACCACGAGGGCAAACCCCCCGATGTCGAGCAACCAGCGGACCCCCGCATGGACGCCTGGCAGCCAACCTTTCGATACCGACAGGGCGTACGAACTGGCGCTCAGCGCCGCGGCCAGGCACAACGGCCCCAAGGTCAGCAGTGCCCAGTACACCAGCACCCGCTGCGCCAGCGGCCGCAAGCGCCGCACGCGCCAAATATCGTTGAGCTGGCGGTCGATGGTGAGCACCAGCGCCAGCGCCGTGATCAGCAGCACCAGCGCGCCGCTCCAGCCGATCTTGGCCGCGTTGGCCGAAAACTGCCACAGTGCATTGGAAACCTGGCGCGCGATGCTCTCCGGCACCAGGGCCTCGACCATCCAGCGCTGCAGGCGCTGCTCGACGCGCGCAAACGCCGGAAACGCCGAAAAGATCGCCAGCGCCACGGTCAGCAGCGGCACCAGCGAGATGGTGGTGGTAAACGTCAGGCTGCCTGCCGCCACCCCCAGCCGGTCGCGCGCCAGGCGCTCGCGCAGCATGGCCAGCGTGGTGCGCCATGGAAAGTCGCGCAGCGCCCGCCACAGTCGGGCGCCTTCGGCCCGCCAAGCCGCTCGCCAGGCGGCCTGACGACGGGCCCGGGAATGGGGCTGGGTCCGCGAATCGGTGGCGCTCATGCCGTTATCATGCCAGCCGATGGCTGCCCCGTCTGTTCCCCTTGCCCCGCCTGCGCCCAGCCCTGCGCAAACGGCGCTGCGGCTGGCCCGGCGCACCCGTGCGCTGGCCGTGTCGTGCCTGCTCGCGCTCATCGCCCTGGGCCTGGCGTGGGAACTGTGGCTCGCTCCGCTGCGCCCCGGCGGCTCGTGGTGGGCGCTCAAGGTGTTGCCACTGACATTGCCGTTACCGGGTCTGCTGCGGCACCGCATGTACACCTACCGCTGGCTGAGCCTGCTCGTGTGGCTGTATTTCACCGAAGGCATCGTGCGCGCGACGACCGAAAGCGGCCTGTCGGCCCTGCTGGCCTGGACCCAGGTGCTGCTGTGTCTGGGGCTGTTTGCCGCCTGCGCGCTGCACGTGCGCTGGCGGCTGCGAGCGGCACGCCAAGCCGCCTCCGAAGCGGCAACCACGCCCTGATGGAGATTCTGGATCCTGGACGCGCCCCATGCCCCGCACCGATCTGCTGACCGAGCTGCGTGCCACCGTGGGCGCTGCCCATGTGCTGACCGCTGCCGACGGCGACGACCTGACCGCTTACGAGCAAGACTGGCGCCGCCGCCACCGTGGGCGCGCGCTGGCCGTGGTGCGCCCAGGCAGCCCGCAGGAGGTGGCCGCCGTGGTGCGCCTGTGCGCCGCGCACGGCACCCCTATCGTGCCACAGGGGGGCAACACCGGGCTGGTGCTGGGCGGCGTGCCCGACACCAGCGGCCGCCAGGTGGTGCTGAGCCTGCAACGGCTGCAGCGCGTGCGCGCGCTCGACCCCGATAACCTGACCCTGACCGTGGACGCTGGCTGCGTGCTGCAAGTGGCCCAGCAGGCCGCCGAGGCTGCGGGCCTGTGGCTGCCGCTGAGCCTGGCCTCCGAAGGGAGCTGCACCATCGGCGGTAATTTGGCCACCAATGCCGGTGGCACGCAGGTGCTGCGCTTTGGCAATGCGCGCGACCTGTGCCTGGGGCTGGAAGTCGTCACCGCCGACGGCCAGCTCTGGGACGGCCTGAGCGGCTTGCGCAAGGACAACACGGGCTATGACCTGCGCCACCTGTTCATCGGCAGCGAGGGCACGCTGGGCATCATCACCGGCGCGGTGCTCAAGCTGGTGCCACAGCCCGCCGCACGCCTGACCGCGTGGGCCGCCGTGTCGGGGCTGACCGAGGCGCTGGCGCTGCTGGCACTGGCACAACGCCGGCTGGGGCCGACACTGACCGGCTTCGAGGCCATGAACGCGTTCGCGCTCAGCCTGGTGGACCGGCACTTCCCCGACCTGCGCGTGCCACTGTGGCGCGAAAACCCGTGGTGTGTGCTACTGGAGGTGAGCGACCACGATAGCGAAGTGCACGCCCGTGGGGCGCTGGAGGCCACGCTGGCCGCGGCCATCGAGCAGGGTGCAGCGCGCGACGCCATCGTCGCCGAAAGCCTGGCGCAGGCGCGCACCCTATGGCACATCCGCGAAAGCATCCCGCTCGCCCAAGCGCAGGAGGGGCTCAACCTCAAGCACGACATCAGCCTGCCGGTGTCGCGCATCCCTGCCTTCTGCGCGGAGGCAGAAGCCGCGCTGCACGGGACCGTGCCCGGTGCGCGCGTGGTCAATTTTGGCCACCTGGGCGACGGCAACCTGCACTTCAACGTGCAGGCGCCGCCGGATACGGATGCCGCCACGTTCCTGCAGGAACACGAAGCCCACGTCAATCAGCTGGTCTACCGCCTGGTGCAGCGCCACGGCGGCTCCATCAGCGCCGAGCACGGCATCGGCGGGCTCAAGGCGGCGCTGCTGCCTGCGTTCAAGGACCCCACGGCGCTCGCGATCATGCGCGCCATCAAGCGCGCGCTCGACCCTGCGGGCCTGCTCAACCCCGGGCGCGTGCTGCTGCCCGATAATGCAGCCCCATGAGCCAGCGCCCGATCCGCACGCAGTACGAAGACTTCATGCGCCACGTCTTCGAGCACGGCACGCCCAAGACCGACCGCACCGGGGTGGGCACGCGCAGCGTGTTCGGCTACCAAATGCGCTTCGACCTGTCGGAGGGCTTTCCGCTCGTCACGACCAAGAAGCTGCACGTCAAATCCATCATCTACGAGCTGCTGTGGTTTTTGCGCGGCGAGCGCAATGTGCGTTGGCTGCAAGAGCGCGGCGTGACCATCTGGGACGAATGGGCGCGCGCCGACGGTGACTTGGGCCCCATCTACGGCGTGCAATGGCGCTCGTGGCCCACGCCTGACGGCGGACACATCGACCAGATCAGCGAGGTGTTGCATACCCTGCGTACCAACCCCGACTCGCGACGCATCATCGTCAGCGCCTGGAACGTCGCCGACCTGCCCCAGATGGCGCTGGCGCCGTGCCATGCGTTGTTTCAGTTCTACGTGGCCGACGGACGACTGTCGTGCCAGCTCTACCAGCGCAGCGCCGACGTCTTTCTGGGCGTGCCGTTCAACATCGCCAGCTATGCGCTGCTGACGCACATGGTGGCGCAGCAGTGCGACCTAGGCGTCGGCGACTTCATCTGGACCGGTGGCGATTGCCACATCTACCACAACCACGTGGAGCAGGTGCAGTTGCAACTGTCGCGCTCGCCCTACCCCTACCCAACGCTGCGCATCCGCCGCCGCCCGCCGACCCTGTTCGACTACGAATTCGACGACTTCGAATTCCTGGACTACCAGCACCACCCGGCCATCAAGGCGCCCGTGGCGGTGTGAGCCGCCCCTACCCGTGATGCTGTCGCGCGCCCAAGCCCTGGGACTGGTGGCCTTGACGCTGATGTGGGGCGTCAACTGGCCGGTCATGAAACTGTCGCTGCAGGAGCTCTCGCCCCTGTTCTTCCGCGCCGTGACGATGACCGGCGGCGCGCTGTGGCTGTTCGCGTTCTATCGCTGGCGCGGTGTGCGCCTGCCGCCCCGGCGCAGCGAGTGGCGCAGCATCGTCACGCTGGCACTGCCCAACATGCTGGGCTGGCACACGCTGGCCATCTTTGGCGTGGCCGCCCTGGCGTCCGGGCGGGCGGCCATCCTGGGCTTTACCATGCCGGTGTGGACGGTGCTGCTGGGGGCACTGTTCTTCGGCCAGCCGCTGACGCGGCGCACCTCCGTGGCGGCGCTGGCGGTGGTGCGGTAGGCCAGCAGCACGCCGTCTTCCCAGCGCGCGATCTCCCGGCCGCTCATGAAGATGGGCAGGCAGGCCAGCAGCGTGGCCACCCACCATCACCCACAGATCGAAGTTCAGGACAGCTTCGGAAATGGGCAGGCCACGGGGCGCCACCACGCCGGCCAGGCCCAGGCAGACAAGGATGTTGAAAATGTTGCTGCCCACCAGGTTGTCCACGACCAGATCGATGGTGCCGTTGGCGGCTGCGCCCACCGACACCGCCATCTCCGGCGCACTGGTGCCGAGGGCCACGATGGTCAAGCCTACCACCAGGGGCGAGATCCCCCAGGACAGTGACGACCGCGCGGCGCCGCGCGTGAGGCCCTCAGCCCCTGCCACCAGGACGACCACGCCAACGATGAGCAAAACGATGGACATAGCGTGGACCTCCTTCCCCGGATGCAATGTGGCGCCATCGTGCCATAGAGGCACACCTGGCCGCAGACCGACAGAACGAACCGTTTGTTTGTTATAATGAACTCACATCGATATCTATCAGGAAAACCTCGTGAGCACCGTCTCAGCCATCGGCAGGAATCTGCTGCGATTTAGGGAACAGCGAGGGCTCACGCTGGCGGGCTTGTCCGAGCGCAGCGGGGTGGCGAAATCGACCTTGTCGCAGCTGGAAAACGGCGAGGGCAACCCCACGATCGAGACCCTGTGGGCTGTGGCTAACGCCCTGGGAGTGCCCTTCGGCCAGCTGGTCAACGAGGAACTGAGCGACGGCGGCGAGCTGTCGGACAAGGGGGTGATTGTTCGATTAATCGAAAAATCGACCGACGACCCCGAGATCGAGGTCTATCTGATCGAACTGCGGCCAGGCTGCCGCAAGGACTCCGCCCCGCATCCGGAAGGGGTGAAGGAACGCATCACGGTGCTGTCCGGGGCCATGCTGGTGGGGCAGGCCGACCGGCCGCGCATGGTGAGGGCTGGCGACACTCACACCTTCGACGCCGATGTGCCGCATGTGTACGCGGCCACCGAGCAAGGCGGCCGGGCCATGGTGGTGATCGTGTATCCGCCCAAGACCTATTCGGCCAGTGCCTCCACGCTCTACCTAGAGTGGCCCCAGGCCCCGAGCGCCTGGGAGGGGGTGCGCAGCGTGATGGAGCGCGCCCTGCTGGAGGTGTCCAACGGCCTGGGCGCGCGCATCCTGCGACTGCGCGGCGAGCCGCTCAATAGGCGTGACGGCCTGCTCAAGCTGCGCCAGATGCAGCACGAGGCCACCGCCGGTCCCTGGCGCTGGCCGGTGCTGTCGCTGGTGGAAGACGACGCCCAGGGGCCGTATGTCGCCGTGGTGCCCATGCCCCTGACCGGAGCCTTTGCCCAACCCGACCAGGCACCGCCCGCCTGGGCCAACGCCGACCTGCCGGCTGCCGCCATCCGCCTAGCCCGGCTGGCGGAGTCGCCCTTCATCGAGCTGGGCGCGCCCGAAACGGCCGCAATCCAGGCTCATTTGGAGGGCCGCAGCTGGGTGCTCAACAGCCTGGCCGCTGAGGTGCTGCTGCAGCGGGGGCGCATGTGCATGCCGCGGCAGCTGCATCACGTGCGCCCGGCGCCCGCGGCGGCGCAGCGCGGCGGCCGGGACGGGCCGTTCTCCAGCCGCATCGACGTGGAGCAATACGATGCCTTCGAGCTGCTGCACCCCGCCTATGCCCGCCAAGTAGTGGCCGCCGCCCAGGATATCGCAAGCTTCGCCGGACCGCAGCCCGCCTTGCAGGCCATCGACGTGGGCACAGGGCCGGGTCTGCCGTTGCTAATGCTGCACGAGCTGCATCCGGGTTGCCGTTTCCTGGCCGTCGAACCCGATGAGGCGGCGTTTGTGTGCTTGCAGCGCAATGCCCACGGGGTTGAGGGCATCGAGCTGCATCACGGCGGCTTCCTGGAGCTCGACCTGCCGAGCGGCGAGACACCGCTCATCACCTCTTTCGGCGCCTCGCACCACTTCAACACGGCCTTCATGCTGCAAAAGGCCATGCGGCTGCTGCAGCCCGGCGGGCTGCTTGTGGTGGCCGACGAGTTCCTGCCCGAATTCGCCAGCGTGGATGAACGCAACCTCGCTCTGGTGCGCCACCACAGCGCCTACCTGCTGGCCAGCATGGCCTGGGTGGGTGAGCCGCCGGCCTCCGAAGGGGGGCTGGACCTCAGGCTCTACCGCGACTTGCGCCGCTCCATCATCATGGCCATGGTCGCGGCCACCGAGGGCAAATCGACCCAGGCGGTGAGCCTGTGCCGTAACCTGTATGCGCGCCTGTGCGAGTCCGGTTTGCGCGAGCGCCCTGCACATGAGATCGGGGCCTTCGTGCGCTTCTACTGGCTGGAGCTGCAGGCCATGGTAGCCGGCTTCGACTACGAGGTCGAGCGCAAGACCTTCCCGCGCCGCTTTGCCGGGCTGGCCGCGCTGGCCGGGCTGGAGTTGCGCCGCCATCGCCGGGTGTTTGCCACCACCGGCAGCGACGACTGGGGTGGGGGCACCCATGTCTTCACCTTCAGCAAGCCGGAGGGCGCATGACGCGGCAGGTGCTGCGCGGCCTGGGCGACAGCCTGGCCATTGCAGCGGGCTACGTGCCCGTGGCTTTTTCTTTCGGGCTGGCCGCCGTTCAGATGGGTTTGGGGGCTCCATGGGCCGTGGCCATCTCAGCCATCGTTTTTGCAGGGGCCAGCCAGTTCGTGCTGGTGTCCCTGCTCGCCGCCGGCGGCGGGCCGCTGACGGTGGTGCCCACCATCTGGCTGCTCAATGCCCGCCATCTGCTCTACGGTCGGGTGGTGGCCGAACAGCTCGCGCAGGCGCGCCCGGCCCGCGTGCGCCCGGCCCTGGCCTTTGGCCTGACCGACGAAGTCTTCGCCTGCGCGGCCGCGCGTTTGCCCACCCTGGCCCCGGCCCAGCGCGCGGGCTGGCTGGCTGGCCTGCAGGCCGGGGCTTATGGCGCGTGGATCGCTGGCACCTGGCTGGGGGCCGAGACCGGCGCCCAGCTGGTGGACCGGATCCCCCTGCTGCAGGAGGCTTTGCAGTTCGTGCTGCCGGCGCTCTTCCTGTCGCTGCTGCTGCAGATGGGGGTGCACGGACGTGGCCGGGCGCTGTGGGGGGCGGCGGGTGTCACGCTGCTGGGCCTGGCCCTGGGCCCGGCCCATGTGGCCATCCCGACCGGCATGCTGGCCGGTGCGGCCCTCCAGTTGCTGCAGGCACACGTGGACGAGGACGGCGACGATGAGTGAAGCCGGCTGGATACAGCTGCTGACCGTGCTGGCCTGTGGGCTGGGCACCTTCCTGCTGCGCTGCTTGCCCTTCTGGGGGGGGCTGAGTCAAAGTACCGAGCGTTCGAACCTTATCCGCCGCTGGTCCTCGGCCATCGGCCCGGCCGCCATCGCCGCCCTGCTGGTGGCCTCGCTCTTCCCCCTGCTGTGGCCAGCCGCCGGCCCCACCCGCGCCCTGCCCACGGCCGTTGCCATCGCCGCCGTGATCCTCCTCCAGCGCCTGCGCGGGGGGCTGGCGGCCTCCACGCTGCTGGGCACGGGGGTGTATGCGTTGATGTTGTGGGTGAGCGGGTGACGCGTTGTACCCAGCCACCCCCTGATTTACTCTTGACTATTTGATTTATCTGTGGTTTTCGCGCTTTCTCGGCTCAAATATCTCCCCATTTCACATCCTCATATGCGCGAGCTCTGGGAGTTTTTGTCAAGTTTGCCTGCCCCGTCACCGACGATTTCTTCCGCTCTCGCATCGACCACATGATCGATCTGCGCCACCCGCTGGCGGTGCTGGCCTCTCGCATGCCCTGGCAGCAAATCGAAGGATCGGTGGCGCATCTGTTGTCGCGCAAGGCGCGCTCGGGCATCGCCATGCCCGATCTCGATCTGTTTAGTGAACAAGTCCAGCGCAGCGAACGCTTGAGCCACGCGGGGCGTCCTCGCGTGCCGCTGCGCATCATGATCAGCCTCCTGTATCTCAAGCACGCCCTCAACGAGTTGGACGAAGGGGTGGTCCAGCGCTGGCGCAATGCTGGCGCGACTGTATCAGCAAGGGCAAGGCCCGAACACCCGACGAATTCGGTGTCAAGGTGGGCATTGCCAGCACGCACAAGGGCAACCTGATCGTGGGCGCTCGGGCCTTCCATGGCAACCCCTACGACGGCCACACGCTGGCCGAACAACTGGAGCAGGCCAGTATCCTGATACAGGACCGTGCGGTCGATCCCGCAACGGTGTTCGTCGATCGGGGCTACCGGGGGTGGATGCCGACAACCCGGACGTGCGCATCGTGCACCGAGGCAAGACCCAACGGATCAGCAAGCAGAAGAGCAAGCTGCTCAGGCCATGCAAACATCGAGCCCATCCCTTCTTTTGCGCCTGTTGCAGCAGGCCGAGGCGGGGGCGGGGGCGATATCGCTCAGGCCAGGCTTGATGCACTCGCAACCGGGGATCGGGTGAAGATTTCAGGGACGACTATGTTAATGGTCGGCGACGGTGTGCATGGCGGGTTTTATGTTCGAAGCGCGGCGACGCAGCTCTTCCAGCGCCAGGCACACTTCGCGGTCGTCGATGTCGATGCGGATCATGTGCTATCCTTTCAGTGGCCCAAGCATGGGGGCGTCCGACTCATACCCGGAAGTCGTCAAGGACGTGGAGCTCCTGGGGCGGGCCACTTTCGCATGCTCTTGAGCACGATCATCTTGCGCCCGGCGCGCACTTCCCACACCATCACGTAGCGGATACCGGACTGCGGGTGCGAGTATTCAAGCACGATGGCCGGGCGGCCGATATCCGTCGTCCCATCGAGACGCCACTGTCCGTCTCGCAGCGCGATGGCCGCGAGGCGGAAGTCATCGGCGGTCACGGCTAACTGGCCAAGACGCGCCTCTGTCGCCGGATCGCCATGACGCCGAAAAGCGTGACGGACATCATCGGCGGCGAGCGCCCAGTCATAAAGACCCTCGACACCCGCCCGTCTCATCTCATCGCTCGTGAGCAATCCTAGCGTCTGATACGGCTCGACGTGCGCGCGCGCTTCAAGATCTACCTGGCCGATGCGGCCATTGCGCCAGTGGCGATGCGCAACGGCAAAGCTATTCTGGAAGACGCGGCAGCGCTGGGCCTTGCTACCGAGACGGCCGTGTTCAAGCACCTGTTGCCCGCTACTGCGCGCAGACCGTGCGCTTCTCTTACTGGCGTGGCAAAAAAGACTGGGAAGTGGCTCTCGTCGCCAAAGTGGGCGGCGAGCTGTTTCCCTTCGAAGTAAAGTATCGCGCCCAGTACACTGGCGTACGAGAACTCAACGGTCTGATCGAGCTGTGCCAAGCCAAGCGCATCGCGCGGGGCCACTGAGCTTCTGGAGGGCCCGTAACGATGAAACTTAGAGTCTGTGAACGCCAGCGCCCGCTGGGCTTACCACTTGGGCACTACAAACTCACTGTCATGACGCGCGTGGCCGACGACAGGTCGCGAGCCGCAAGGAGGATCTCTTGTCAGCCATCCACGATCTGATTGCCCAGGTCAGCGACCCACGGTTGCGCGAGCGGCTGGCTGCAGAGTGGGCCAGCGCCTCGAAGGAGAAGAAATTCGGCCTGGTGTTCGAGGACCACCTGCCCGAACGGTTGCCGCTGCCCAAGGCCCGGCCGCGCCGCGGTGACCTGGTCTGCCGGCGCGCAGGCCCGCTCAAGGACGTTTGGCGGGTCTTGCGGGTGCGCGACGGCGTCGCGACCTGCGTCCGCCCGGGGGCCGAACCGCATGCAACGCAGACGAACCCCTCGGCCACCGAGACGGTCGATATGGCCGTCGATGAACTGCTCGTGGTGCGCGAATTCGGCGAGCCGATCTTCCCCTCACTGGTACCCATGGACGCGGTGCAAAACGGCGACCCGGCCGGGCCCTGGCACACCCTGATCGAAGCCGACAACTACCACGCCCTGCAGTTGCTGGACTACCTCTATGCCGGCCGGGTGGACTGCATCTACATCGACCCGCCGTACAACACCGGCGCGCGGGACTGGAAGTACAACAACGATTACGTGGACGCCAACGACCAGTGGCGGCACAGCAAGTGGCTGGCCATGATGCAGCGGCGGCTGCGGCTGGCGAAAAAACTGCTCAACCCTGCCGATTCGGTGCTCATCGTCACGATAGATGAACATGAGGTTCATCACCTCGGCATGTTGCTGGAGCAGGAATTCCCCGAGGCGCAGGTGCAGATGGTCACCAGCGTCATCAACCACAGCGGCGTGGCGCGCGCCAAAGCCTTTTACCGCGCCGACGAGTACCTGTTCTTCGTCTTCCTCGGCGCAGCGGCGGTCGTGCCCAACGGCAGGGACATGCTCAACGAGGCTGAGCCTGGCACAGACACAAGGATCGATATTTGGAATCGCCTCTTGCGTCGCGGCACAGGCGCTAGGCGACAGGACAGCCCGAACCTGTTTTATGCATTCTGGGTCGACCCCGTCGCACGGCGCATTCACTCGGTGGGCGACCCGATCCCGCTCGGCCAAAGTCGCGAATCGGTCGCGCCGCCCGCGCCCGGCCTCGTCGCCTGCTGGCCGATCCGTTCCGACGGGACGGAAGGTCGTTGGCAAATCAGCGCGGAGACCGCCCGCAAAGGGCTGGCCGAGGGTACTGTGCGACTGGGCGCTTACACCCGCACGCGCGAGCGCTGGTCAATCTCCTATCTGCGCAACGCCGAGAAAGAGCGCATCCAGCGCGGCGAGATCGAAGTCCTGGGGCGCGACGAAAACGGCGCGTTGATTCTCAGATTCGCCGAGGACGTGCAGCGGGTGAAAAATCCGGTTACGGTCTGGAACCAGCGCTCGCATAATGCCGGAGCGGGCGGCTCCAACCTGCTGCGGGCGCTGCTGCCCGGTCGCCGTTTCCCTTTTCCTAAGTCACTCTACGCCGTAGAAGATGCGCTGCGCTTCTTCGTCGCCAACAAGCCCGAAGCCTTGATCGTGGACTTCTTCGCCGGTTCCGGCACCACGGCGCACGCCGTGCTTCGTCTCAACCGCGAGGATGGCGGACGCCGCCGGTGCATCCTCGTCACCAACAACGAGGTCTCCGCCGAAGATGCTGCCAGCCTGCGCGAGCAGGGGTTCCAGCCAGGCGATCCGGAATGGGATGCATATGGTATCTGCCGCCAGATAACTTTCCCTCGTCTGCGGGCTGCGATCACCGGTAAAACGGACGACGGACAAGCGGTGAAAGGCGAATACAAGTTCAACTTGACCTATCCGATTGCCGAGGGCTTCGCGGCCAATCTCGCCTACTTCAAGCTGGACTTTCTGGACCCCGAGCGCGTGTCGCTGCGCCGCGCGTTCCGCGAGATCCTGCCCTTGCTGTGGCTCAAGGCCGGTGCCGTGGGGCCGAGGCCGGAACTGGCGCGCAACGAACCGGAGCCCGTACTGTTCGCCCCCGAGGGCAGCAACTTCGTCGTACTGCTCGACGAGACGCGGATGGGACGGCTGCTCCAGGCCATCGGCGGCCGCACCGGCCTGTCGCATGTGTTCATCGTCACCGACGCGGACGAGTCGTTCAAGACGATGGCGCAAGAGGTTCGCGACGCCGCCGGGAGGGGCAACCCCGGCTTGCAGGTGGTGCAGTTGTACCGGGATTACCTGCTCAACTTTATGATCAACCAAGGAGGTGCGAAATGACGGCGACCGCGAACGAACAACCCAGCGCCAAAGACGTGCTGCGCGCCGTGATCGAGGCGCAGCCCGAGGATGCCAGCTTTGAGGAAATCCTGCGCGAGCTGGCGTTCGAGCGCATGCTCGAACGCGGCCTGGCCGACGCCCGCGCGGGACGCAGCGTGAGCCATGACGAGGCGCTGCGGAGAATCCGTGCATGGCAGAGCTGAGGTGGACGGCCGAGGCACTGGCCTGGCTGGAGGACATTGACCGTTACATCGCCGCGGACAACCCGCCCGCGGCTGCCAAGGTCGTTGACGGCATCGTGGCCAAGGCGGAACTGGCCGCCGAGTTCCCCGACATCGGTACCCGGCTGCGCGTCGTGCCCGAGGGCGAGGTGCGCATGTTGCTGTACGGTCACTACCGTATTGCGTATCTGCGTCGAGGCGATGCAGCCATCGTCGAAATCCTCGGCGTCTTCCATGGCGCGCTCGACATCAACCGGTATCTGCCATGAAGGTCACGCTGTTCGACTTCCAGAAGGATGCGCTGCACCAGCTGCGCGACAAGCTCACGGCCGCGCGCCGCTTCGCCAGCACCGACAACCCGCAGGCCATTGCCTTTTCCGCACCCACCGGCAGCGGCAAGACCATCATCATGACGGCGCTGTTCGAGGCCATCCTGGATCAGCCCGACGATGAGCTCGCGTGGCCGCTGGACTGGACTCCGCAGCGGGATGCCGTGATCCTGTGGGTGTCCGACATGCCGGAGCTCAACGAGCAGACGAAGCTGAAGATCGAGAGCAAGTCCGACAAGGTTTACCGCGTCCATCAGCTCATCACGATCGATGCGCACTTCGATGCGCCGCAGTTGCAGGGCGGCTGCGTGTACTTCATCAACACGCAAAAGCTGGCCGTCAATCAACCGCTGACCAATCGGGGTGACGGACGCCAGCACCTCATCTGGGAAACGCTGACCAACACCGCCCGCGCGATACCGGACCGCTTCTATGTGGTGATCGACGAAGCCCACCGGGGCATGGCGTCCGGCCGGGGCGCCAAAGAGGCGCAGACCTTGATGCAGCGCTTTCTCCTGGGGCACCCGGAAGTGGGCCTCGTGAAGATGCCGCTGGTCATCGGTGTGTCCGCCACACCCAAGCGCTTTTTGGACCTGCTGGAACATGCACCGCACACGGTGCACAAGGTCGCCATCTCGGCAGAGGAGGTGCGCGCGTCGGGGCTGCTGAAGGACCGCATCTTGATCCACCACCCCGAGTCGCCGACGACGGCCGAGATGGGCCTGCTGCAGGAAGCCGCGCGCCGCTGGCACCAAATGACGCAGGCGTGGCAGCGCTACTGCCAGGAAGAGCAGGCACCGACGGTCTGGCCCATTCTGGTGGTGCAGGTGGAAAATGGCACCGATCACCAGCTCACCCGCACCGACCTCACGGCCGCGCTGGATGTCATCGAGCGCGTCATCGGACGCCGGTTGAACGAGGGCGAAGTGGCCCACGCCATGCACGATGCCGGTGATTTGGACGTGGGGGGTCGCCGGGTGCGGCGGGTCGAGGCATCCCGCATCGATGCGGACAAGGAGATCGGCGTGGTGTTCTTCAAGACGGGCCTGTCCACAGGCTGGGACTGTCCGCGTGCCGAGGTGATGATGTCTTTCCGTCGCGCGGAAGATCACACCTACATTGCCCAGTTGCTCGGCCGCATGGTGCGCACGCCGCTGGCGCGCCGCATCGAAAAAGATGCCGCGCTCAACGATGTGCATCTGTTCCTGCCCTACTTCGACACGCAGGCGGTGCAAAACGTGGTGGCCGCACTGCACAACCAGGAGGACGTGCCGCCGGCCGAGACGGGCTCCAGTCGCGAGCTGGTGGTGCTCCAGCGCCGGGCGGGCACCGAGGCCCTGTTCGCCGCCTTGGACGGCCTGGTGACTTACCGCGTGGGCGCCGTGCGGGCGCAAAGCCCGCTGCGACGCTACATGGCCATGGCGCGCAGCTTGACGCTCGACGGGATCGACGACGAGGCCTGGGGCCAGGCCAAGGCGCAGATCGTGGCGTGGATGACCGAGTGCGTGGCCACTTTGAAGGCCACCGGGGAATTCGATTCGGCGGCGCGCGCCATCACGCAGGTGGGCCTGCGAACCCTGGCCGTGCATAACGGAACCGGCGTGAGTGAGCCGCAAGCGGACTATCGCATCGAGGCATCCAGCGTTGACATCGACCGCCTGTTTGAGGAGGCAGGCCGCGTATTCAGCCACGGCTTGCAAATGGAGTACTGGCGCGCCCACGCCGAGCGCGACGCGGTAGACGTGAAGGTGGAAGCCATCGTGCTGGCGCGCCATCCCACGCAGATGGGCGAACTGGAAAAGCGCGCCGAGCAGGCCTTCCACGCCTTGTACGACCAGCACAAGAAGGCGATCTACCAGCTCAAGGAGCATCGCCGTGCCAACTACGAGAAGTTGCGGCTCGCCACGGCCGAACCGGCCGAGGTGCCGTGGCACCTGCCCCAGGCGATCGACTTCCGGCGACAACCCACGGATACGCTGTGGGAGCGCCATCTGTACGTGGAGGGCAACGGCCAGTTCCGGGCCCAGCTGGGTACATGGGAAGCCGAGGTCCTGAAGGAAGAACTCGCCAACCCGGCAGTGGTGGGCTGGTTGCGCAACCTGGACCGCAAACCCTGGTCGCTGGAGGTGCCCTACATGTCAGGGGGGGAGGTCAGGCCGATGTTCCCCGATCTCGTCATCGTTCGGCAGGTGGAAGGCGGGTATGCGATCGACATCCTGGAGCCCCATCGGCCGGACCTGGACGACAACTTCGAGAAGGCGGTCGGGCTGGCGAAGTTCGCCGAACGACATGGAGCACTCTTTGGGCGCATTCAGCTGATTCGCCAGCAGTCCACCGCCGGCGGTGAGCGCTACATGCGGTTGGAGATCAATCACACCCCCACCATCAAACGGCTGCTGCTGATCACCAGCAATCCGCAGCTCGACGCGGTATTTGCGGAACTTGGCAAGTGAGCAGATAGGGCCTTTGTGAAAGAGATGACTTGACATCCTCCCCGGCCTGAAGTCCGGAGATTCCTTCGGCGCTCAGGCGCGGCCTACCCTGAACGGTGGTGCTTGCCGCGCACTTAGTCGAACGCACGGTAAAGGTGAGCGGTGCATGTCAAGATAGTTGTCGCCTGAATCATGCTGCTAAGGAACCGCTGAATAAACCCCGCCCGTCCGTCTCGAGCGCTGCTGCGCTGGCGGACTGGCCAAAGATGGTGCCGCAGCCCGCACTCAGCGACCCTCGCGGGCCAGATCGGTACCCACGAACCGGCGGATGGCCTAACTGTCGTACAGCGCGTCCTCGAGGCCTTCGTCCGACAGCCCAAAGCCCTTTTGCACGACGTACGCCCTGAGCTCGCGTCGGGTGAGCTTCTTCTTGGAGACGACCTCGAGTTCGGCAAAGCTCGTCTGGATGGGCATGGGGCTGGTCTGTGGGCTGGGTTAGGCAGGGTGTGTCGATATGATGGTGCCAGGTCGTGGGAAGGTTGGGGATTGAATCAGTTGATCCCTAGCCAACGACACGACCGCCGGCTTCACGCCCGCGGCAGCGTCACGCCCCGCTGCCCCTGGTACTTGCCGCCGCGGTCGCGGTACGAGACGTCGCAGACCTCATCGCTCTCGAAAAACAGCACCTGCGCGCAGCCCTCGCCGGCGTAAATCTTGGCTGGCAGCGGGGTGGTGTTGGAAAACTCCAGCGTCACATAGCCTTCCCACTCGGGCTCGAAAGGCGTGACATTGACGATGATGCCGCAGCGGGCGTAGGTGCTCTTGCCCAGGCAGATGGTCAGTACGTTGCGCGGGATGCGGAAGTACTCCACCGTGCGCGCGAGCGCAAAGCTGTTGGGCGGGATGATGCAGTGGTCCCCGTGAAAATCGACGAAGCTCTTCTCGTCGAAGTTCTTGGGGTCGACCACCGTGCTGTGGATGTTGGTAAAGACTTTGAATTCCGGCGCGCAGCGGATGTCATAGCCGTAGCTGCTGGTACCGTAGCTGATGACGCGCCGTCCGTCGACCTCGCGAATTTGGCCCGGCTCGAACGGCTCGATCATGCCGTATTCCTCCGCCATGCGGCGGATCCATTTGTCGCTTTTGATGGTCATGGTGGCGTGGCGCAACAGTCGTTCACTGCATTTTACGTAGGCGACGCGCGCCAGTCAGGCCGCTGCGGCGGCAAACGCGGCATGGAGCCGCTGCAGGTAGCGCGCGCGGGTCGGCTCGTCGATGAACGCGGCCTCGAACCCGTTGGCCAACAAGCGCCACGCCTGACGCGCGCTCAGGCCCAGCGCGGCCACGGTCTGCACCAGGTTGTCGCCCACGTAGCCGCCAAAGTAGGCCGGGTCGTCCGAATGCACCGACACGCACAAACCGGCATCCAGCAGCCGACCCAAGGGGTGCCGTGTCAAATCGGGATAGACGCACAGCTTGACATTGGACAGCGGGCACACCGTCAGCGGCACGCGCTCGCGCGCCAGCCGCTGCATCAGGGCGGGGTCGTGCAGCGCCTGCACGCCGTGGTCGATGCGCTGCACCTGCAACAGGTCGAGCGCTTGCCAAATGTAGTCTGGCGGCCCCTCTTCACCTGCGTGGGCCACGACGTGCAGCCCCAGTGCGCGGGCACGCTCGAAGACGCGCACGAACTGGCGCGGAGGGTGATCGCGCTCGCTGGAGTCGAGCCCCAGGCCGATGAAGTGTTCGCGGTACGGCAGCGCGGCTTCCAGCATCGTCAACCCCTCGTCTTCGCTGAGGTGACGCAGCACGCACAAAATCCACTGCACCGACAGCCCGAGTTCGGTCTGCGCGCGGCGCTGCGCCGCGACCAATCCCTCGAACAGCACGGCCATCGGGATGCCGCGTGCCGTGTGCGTCTGCGGATCGACGAAACATTCGGCATGGACCACGCCGTCGGCGGCCGCGCGCTGGAAGTAGGCCCACGCCAGGTCGTAAAAATCCTGCGCCGTGCGCAACACCCCAGCGCCGGCGTAGTACAGGTCCAGAAAACTCTGCAAGTCGGTAAACGCGTACGCCGCGCGTACGTCCTGCACGCTCGCGTACGGCAGCGTCACGCCGTTGCGCTGCGCCAGCGCGAACATCAGCTCCGGCTCCAGCGTACCTTCGATGTGCAAGTGCAGTTCGGCCTTGGGCGCCGAGCGCAGCAGCGCGGGCAGACGCTGCGCCGGAATGCGGTCGAACGCGATGTCGGGTTCGGCAAGGGCGGCTGAATCCATGGTCGGCTCCGTCAACAAACACCATACGCGATACCGGTGTCACGCAGATACCGCCGATAGGCCGCGCTCAAGCGATCGGCGGCACACATGGCTTCGCCGCCCGCATACAGCGGCAGGCGCTTGGGCGTTTGCGACTCGAGAATCGGTTGGTCCTGGGCGAAGATCATCGCCTGGAAAGTGCGCAGGGACTCGTCTGGGGTGTCGAAATCGGTGGTGTGTTGCACGAACCAGACGCGGCAAGATTCCTCCTGCATCGGGCAGACCCAGAGCACGTAGGCATCGGCGGGTCCGTCACCGTCGGGGCGCTTCTGCAACATCGCCGCAAAAGGGCTGAGCACCTCGTAGCGGTAGCGCACCCAGGTCCCCTGCTGCGCACCCGCGCTCGCCCGCGGTTGCCAGGCCGGGTAGTCGGCGACGAATGGCCGCCCGTCGGGCGTGTGCGAAACCGCGCAAGGGGGAACGTCGGCATGCGCGGGCTCGCCAAGCCAGCCGTCGTGCACGAAGGCAAAGTGCGCCGTGTCCAGAAAGTTCTCCACCACGCGTGGAGCGCTCGTGGCCACGTCGAACGGGCCGTGCGCGACGCAGCGCGGCGGCAGGTCTGGCAGCGCCGGCACCGCCACGCTGGGCTGACCCAGACAGACCCAGACCATGCCGTGGGCCTCACAGGCGGCATACGCGTGCGCCGCTTGGGCTGGTGCCGGGATAAACGCCGGCAAGGCGGGAATGGCGCGACATCGGCCCGCCCCGTCGAAGCGCCAACCGTGGTAGGGACACTGCAGCTGGCCCTGCACCACGGCACCCAGCGACAGCCGCGCGCCGCGGTGGGGGCAGCGGTCGGCCAAGACCTGCACCGCGCCCGCCTCATGGCGCCACAGCACCAATGGCTCGCCCAGCAGCCAGCACGCCAGCGGCGTGGGTCCCACGGCGCTGGCCAGCGCCACCGGCCACCAATGGTCGCGCTCGACCATCACTTACCCGACGGCACCTTGCCCTCGACCCCCTTGACGAAGAAGTTGACCTGGTCTTTCCAGGCCTGATCGGCCTTGACGTCCTTGGCCAGCACTTCCTTGCCGGTGTTGTCGACGATGGGGCCGGTGAAGACCTCGAACTCGCCGCTCTTGAGGCCGGCCTTGACCTCCTCGACCTTCTTCTTGGCCTCCTCCGGCACGACGTCGGCGATCTTGATCAGGTCGTTGAGGCCTTCCTTGACACCCCAGATGGTGCGCTTGTTACCCTGCCAAGTGCCGTCGAGCACTTCCTGCACCGCTTGGATGTAGTATGGCCCCCAGTTGACCACGGCCGACGCCAGGTGTGCCTTCGGACCGAAGCTGCTCATGTCGCTGTCCCAGCCGAAGGCGTATTTGCCGTTCTTCTCGGCCGTCTGTAGCACAGCGGTGGAGTCGGTGTTTTGCAACAGCACGTCGGCACCCTGGTTGATCAGGCTCTGGGCGGCCTCGGTCTCCTTGGGCGGGTCGAACCAGCTGTTGACCCACACCACCTTGAGCTTGATGTTGGGTTTGACGGTCTGCGCGCCCAGCACGAAGGCGTTGATGTTGCGCAGCACCTCGGGAATGGGGAAGGAGCCGACGAAGCCCAACGTGTTGGTCTTGGTCATGTGCGCGGCGATGATGCCGGCCATGTACGTGTCCTGATAAAAGCTGGCGTCGTAGACGCGCATGTTGTCGGCGGTCTTGTAGCCAGTGGCGTGCTCGAACTTGACGTCTGGAAATTCACTGGCCACCTTGAGCATCGGCTCCATGTAGCCGAATGAGGTGGCGAAGATGATCTTGTTGCCCTGCGCCGCCAGGTCGCGGATGACGCGCTCGGCGTCGGCCCCTTCGGGCACGCTCTCGACGAAGGTGGTTTGCACCTTGTCGCCGAAGTGCGCCTCGACGGCTTTGCGACCCAGGTCGTGCGCGAACGACCAGCCAGCGTCACCCACCGGGCCCACGTACACCCAGGCGGCCTTGAGCGGCTGGGGCTTGGGTGCCTCGGCGGCCGGCGCCGGGGCTGGCGCCTTGGCGGCTTCTTCCTTCTTGCCGCAGCCCACCAGCGCCGAGCCGGCCACCAACCCCAGCGCCGCTGCCTTGGCGGCGGTCTTGAGCCATTCGCGTTTGCGCATATCGATCATGGAAACACTCCTTGAGAAAAAATGGGCGATCTTCACGACCCAGGATGAAACGGTTTGCCCAGCGACTGCGGCATGTGGGTGCGAATCCACAGGGGCGAGCGCGAGATGAGCACCAGCACCACGATGGTGGCCAGGTACGGCAGCATGGTCAAGAACTGGCTGGGCACCGCCACCCCCATGCCCTGCAAGTGGAATTGCAGCATCGTCACCCCACCGAACAGGTAAGCCCCCAGCAAAACCCGTGCCGGTCGCCAAGTGGCAAACGTGGTCAGCGCCAGCGCGATCCAGCCCTTGCCCGCAATCATGCCTTCCACCCACAGCGGGGTGTAGACGGTGGACACGTAGGCCCCCGCCAGCCCGCACAGCGCGCCCCCCAGCACCACCGCCAGCAGCCGGATGCGGCGCACGGGATAGCCCAGCGCATGCGCCGATTCAGGGCTTTCGCCCACGCTGCGCAGCACCAGCCCGGTGCGCGTGCGATCGAAAAGCCACACCAACGCCAGCGCCAGCGCGATGGCGCCATAGACCAGCACGTGCTGCCGAAAAAGCGCCGGGCCAATGAACGGCAGATCGGCCAGCAGCGGCACCGCCGGCGCCACCAGCTCTGGCAGTTTGTACTGGGTGTAGGGCTGCCCGGCAAACGCCGACAGCCCCGCGCCCAGCAGGCTCAGCGCCAGGCCGGTGGCGTACTGGTTGGTGTTGAGGTAGATGACCAGCCAGCCAAACAGCAACGACAGCAGCGCCGCCACGCCCATGCCGGCCAAAAACCCGACCGGGTGCACCCCCAGGTGCACCACGGCGGCGAAACCGGCCAAGGCCCCGCACAGCATCAAGCCCTCGGCCCCCAGGTTGACGACGCCCACCTTCTCGTTGATGAGCAGGCCCAGCGCCGCAATCGCCAACACGGTGCCGGCGTTGAGCGTGGCCGCGATCAGCAGAGCCAGCGCTTCCATCAGCCCTTCCTCCAACGCAGACGGTAGTGGATCAGTGTGTCGCAGGCCAGCAACGTCAGCAGCAACAGGCCCTGAAAGACGCCGGTGATCGACTTGGGCAGCCCCAGCCGCGACTGGGCGAGCTCACCACCGATGTAGAACAGGCTCATGAGCAGCGCCGAGCCGACGATGCCCAGCGGATGCAGACGACCCACGAACGCGACGATGATGGCCGCAAACCCATATCCCACCGGCACATGGGGCGTGAGCTGGCCCACCGGCCCCGCCACCTCCAGCGCACCGGCCAGACCGGCGAGCGCACCCGTCACGCCCATGGCCACCCACAGCGCGCGCCGCGACGAAAACCCCGCATAGCGCGCCGCCGCCGGCGCCAGTCCCCCCACCTGCTGCGCAAACCCGGCGCGCGTACGAAACAGAAACACCCACACCGCTACCACCGCCACCAGGGCCATCACCAGGCCCCAATGCAGTCGCAGTCCGGCGTACAGGCGCGGCACCATCGCCTGCGGGTCGAAGCGTTGCGTCTGCGGAAAGTTGAACCCCATTGGGTCTTTCCACGGCCCATAGACCAGGTAGTTGAGCACCTGCACCGCCACGTAGACCAGCATCAGGCTGACCAGGATTTCGTTGGCGTGAAAGCGGTCGCGCAGCAGCGCCGTGATCGCGGCCCAGAGCCAGCCGCCGACCACACCGGCCAGCAGCACCACGGGCCAGACTGGCCAAGCGGCCCCGGCCAGCGCCAGCGCCGTGCCGCTGGCGAACACGGCACCGATGATGAACTGCCCCTCGGCACCGATATTCCAGACATTCGAGCGAAACCCGATCGCCAGTCCCAGGCCGATCAGCAGCAGAGGCGTGGCCTTGAGCAAGAGCTCGCTCCAGGCGCGGGCGTCGCGCACCGGCTCCCAGAAAAAGACGCGCAGACCGGCCACCGGATCCTTGCCCAGCGCGGCAAACAGGGCCATGCCGATCAGCACCGTCAGCGCAATGGCCAGCAACGGCGAGGCATAGCTCCAGGCCACCGAGGGCTGCGAGCGCATCTCAAGCCGCAGCATGGCCAGACTCCTCGACCTCGGGCCACAAGCCGGACATCCACTCACCGATGCGCTGTGCGCTGGCCTCGGCCACCGGCACCGGGGGCGACAGGCGGCCGCGGGCAATCACATACAGCCGATCACACAGTTCGAACAACTCGTCGAGCTCCTCGCTGACGACCAAGATCGCGCAGCCCGCCTCGCGCAGGGCGACGATTTCGCGGCGAATCTGTGCGGCCGACCCCACATCCACCCCCCAGGTGGGCTGTGAGACGATGAGCACCGAGGGACGGGCCTCGATTTCGCGCCCAACGATAAATTTTTGCAGATTGCCCCCGGACAACGCCTTGGCCGCAACATCCGGCCCTGCGGCTTTGACGCCGTAGCGCGCGATGATGTCGCGGGCCTGCGCCCGCAGCGCCCCGAGCCGCAGCCAGCCGCCGCGGCCAACCGCATCACGGCGCGTCAAAAGCAGATTGTGTGCCAACCCGAGCGGGGGGACCGCACCTCGGCCCAAACGCTCCTCTGGTACGAAGTGCAAGCCCTGCCGACGTCGCTGCGCCGGGCCGGCGCGGGCGATGTCGCGCCCCGCCAGGCGCACCGAGCCCGCAGGGGCAGACCTCGTCTCACCCGACAGCGCGCACAGCAGCTCGCGCTGACCGTTGCCCGACACCCCCGCAATGCCCACGATCTCGCCGGCGCGCACCTGCAGGGCAATGTCGTGCAAATCCGTGCCGAACGGCTCCTCGCTGGGCAGCGTCAGGCCGCGTACCTCCAACACCACGTCTGCGCTGGGCGCGCGGTGGGGCGGCAAGGCGGGCGGCTCGCTGCCCATCATCAGGCGCGACAAATCCGCATTGCTGGCCTGCCGTGGATCGCACACGCCGGTCACGCGCCCGCCGCGCATGACGGTACAGGTGTCGCACAGGGCGCGAATCTCGTGCAGCTTGTGGCTGATGTAGAGGATGCTGCAACCCTCGGCGGCCAGTTGTCGCAACACGACGAACAGGCGCTCGACCGCCTGCGGTGTGAGCACCGAGGTCGGCTCGTCCAGGATCAACAATTGCGGCTGGGTCAGCAGCGCGCGCACGATTTCCACCCGCTGGCGCTCGCCCACGGACAGCGTGTGCACCGGCCGGCGCGGATCGATGTCCAGACCGTACTCGTGGGCCTTGATCTCGATCGATTCGGTCACCTCGCGCAGCGACAGCGTGGCATCCAGGCCGAGCCAGACGTTTTCGGCGACGGTCAGCGTCTCGAACAGGCTGAAATGCTGGAACACCATGCTGATGCCCAGGGCGCGCGCCTCCTGCGGATTGCGCACATGCACCGGGCGGCCGTTGAAGAGCATCGCACCGTCGTCGGGCTTGACCGCCCCGTAGATGATCTTCATGAGGGTGGATTTGCCGGCACCGTTTTCGCCCAATACGGCGTGGATGCTTCCCGGCAGCACCTCCAGCGAGACGCCGTCGTTGGCGACCACGCCGGGGTAATGCTTGGTGATGCGGTGCAATTGCAATCGGGGCGGAAGGCTCATGGAACAGAGTCGGTGCCGATCGTGGAATACGCGGGCCGGACGGGATCACGGCGGCGCAAAGGGGTAGATGGTAACGGGGTTCGGCCCACGATCCGTGGATTCACCCAATCCACAGCCTTGGCCCAGGACTGCGCGCCGCCAGCGGCAGACCGCCGATCACGCCAGGCCGGCTCTTGTACCGGGCGCAGCCCCCGCATCGAGCCACAGCGCACGAAAATCGTTGACATTGGTGTGCGTGGGGCCTGTGATGAGCAGGTCGCCCAGCGCAGCGAAAAAGCCGTAGCTGTCGTGCTGGTCCAAATGCTCACGAGCCGACAGGCCCCGCGCCCGGGCGCGCAGCAGCGTGTCCGGGGCGACGAAGACACCGGCGTTGTCCTCGGTGCCGTCGATGCCGTCCGTATCGGCCGCCAGTGCCCACACACCCGGTATTGCGTCCAGCGCCAGTGCCAAGCCCAGGCCAAATTCTGCCGCCCGTCCCCCGCGCGGGCGCAGACCCGATCCCTGCGGGGCGGGGCGAAGCGTCACTGTGGTTTCGCCACCCGACAAAATCACACACGGCGGACGAAAGGGGCCATGCCCCTGCATGGCATAGCGAGCCAGGGCGGCATGTACGCGTGCGACCTCGCGCGATTCACCCTCCAGAGCATCACCCAGCACGTAGGCCCGCAGCCCCAGGCGCTCAGCCTCGGCAGCGGCGGCCTGCAGCGCGTCATGCGGCCTGGCAATCAGGCGCACCGTGCACGCGGCCCAGCGCGGATGATCGGGCTTGGGCGTCTCGTGCCGCCCTGCGGCCAGATCCGCCCGCACGGTGGGCGGCAACGCGATGCCGTAGCGGTCCAGCACCGCCAGCGCATCGGCGTCGGTGCTGGCATCGGCCACTGTGGGGCCGCTTGCGATCACCGCTGGGTCGTCCCCCGGCACGTCGCTGATGACCAGCGTGCAGACAGGCGCTGGCGCTGCAGCCAGTGCCAGCCTTCCCCCTTGGATGCGAGAGAGATGCTTGCGCACGACGTTCATCTCGTGGATCGACGCGCCGCTGACCAGCAGCGCGCGGGTGATGGCCTGCAAATCCGCCAAATCCAGACCCGGCACCGGCAGTCCCAGCAAGGCCGAGCCGCCGCCGGAGATGAGTGCGATCACGAGATCGTCGGGCCCCAGACCCTGGACAGAGTTCAGCAGCCGTTGCGCCGCTTGCACCCCGGCTGCGTCGGGCACGGGGTGCGCGGCCTCCAACACATCGATGCGCGGCGGCACATCCGGGGGCCGTGGGGGGGTATGGCCATAGCGCGTGACCACGCAGCCGGTCAGGGGGGCCTGCAAGGGC
>NZ_JARJMT020000200.1 GCF_029335975.1 Tepidimonas sp. | reverse complement strand
ACCGCGTAGCGTCCGTCCGAGCCCACCGTGACCACGATCTCGGTGGGGTGGTGTGGGGGTGGCTCGGCGGTGGCCACGGGTAGCTTGACCTGCAGCGCGGTGGCCTGACTGAAGGTCGTAGTGAGCAGGAGAAAGATCAATACCACCAGCAGCATGTCGATGTACGGGATCAGGTTGATCTCCGGGTCTTCCCGGTTGCCGTGGCGGAAGTTCAGACAGCGCTCGCGCGGGATTAGGGCTGGGGTCAGCGGCGCAGGGTGAGCAGGTGGTGAACGAAGCGCTCGGCTCCCACCTCGAGCTGGAGCAGGAACGCATCTGCCCGGGCCCGGTAGTAGCGCCAGAAAATCAGCGCGGGGATGGCGATCATCAGGCCGAAGGCCGTGTTGTAGAGTGCGATCGAGATCCCATGCGCGAGCTGCGCCGGGTTTCCCCCACCTGGCTGCAACCCCCCAGGGCCGGCCTGCGAGCCGAAAATCTCGATCATCCCGATCACCGTCCCCAGCAGGCCCAGCAGCGGTGCTGCCGACGCTACGGTGGCCAGTGCGCCCAGATAGCGCTGCAACTGGGCGGCGGCCAAGCGGCCGGCGGCCTCCAGTCCGGCGCGCAACTCGGCCTCGGTGGCGCGGGGGTTGGCCTGCAGGGTGCGAAATCCACTGGCCAGTACCGCCCCGAGCAGCGAGTTGTCGGCCAGTTGATCGACCACGGCGGGCGGGGGCAGGCCATGCCGCGAAGCTTGGATGGCTTCGTCCACCAACTGCGGCGGGGCGATCCTATGGGTGCGCAGACTGATGGCGCGCTCGATGACCAGTGCTAGGCCGAGGATGGAGCACGCGATCAGCATCCAAATCGGCCAGCCGGCGGCTTGTATGATCGACAACAAGGGGAGGTCTCCTGGACGGCGGTCGCTGGGCGCATTATGGAGCAGACCCTGTGGGACGCAGCGAGGCAACCGCCTGCTCCAGACCCCTGGTCGAACTGTGGATAACCTTGTTCGTAACCCCTTGCTTGCTCTAGGGATTGGCCCGATGTGGACAGTGTGTGAACACAGATTTTCCTTCGGGGTGTCATAAAAATATCCTTCAAAACAATAGGTTGGCCATGATTTTCGAGAGCTGTGACGGTTGTGAACCCCGCGCCATGGGCAGGAGCGCACTGTGGGTAACCCCATGAGTAGGGCGTCCTTCGAACTGCCGGATGACGAACCTGCCTGGCCTGTGGGGGCCTTGGTGGCGGCTGTCGCCGATGCGCTACGGGCACGTTTCAACCCCGTGCGGGTGACCGGCGAAGTGGCGGGCTACCTGCGCGCGGGCAGCGGCCATGCCTACTTCACGCTCAAGGACGCGCAGGGTCAGTTGCGGTGCGCATTTTTTCGCCGCGCGGCCGAGGCCAGCCCCGTTGCCTTGCGCGACGGCCTGCGTATCGAGGTACTGGGGCGGCTGGATGTCTATGCCCCGCGTGGGGACCTGCAGCTGGTGGTCGAGCGCGTCCGTCTGGCCGGGCAGGGGGATCTGTACGAGCGGTTTTTGCGCCTGAAAGCGGCGCTGCAGGCCGAAGGTCTGTTCGAGTCGGCGCGCAAGCGGCCGCTGCCGGGGTTTCCGTCGAGCATCGGCGTCGTCACATCGCTCGACGCAGCGGCCCTGCGCGATGTGGCCGCCACCCTGGCGCGGCGGGTGCCGCATCTGCCAGTGCGCCTGTATCCCGCCGCGGTGCAGGGGGCGGACGCGCCGGCCCAGTTGTGTGCCGCGTTGCGCCGCGCTTACCAGGACCACCGCGACACGGGGGCGCCGGCTGTGCTGTTGCTGGTGCGCGGCGGTGGCTCGCTGGAGGACCTGTGGGCCTTCAACGACCCCGAGCTGGTGCGCACAATGGCCCAAGCGCCGATGCCCATCGTGTGCGGCGTCGGGCACGAGACGGATGTCACCCTGGCGGACTTCGTCGCAGATGTTCGGGCACCGACGCCGACCGCCGCGGCCGAGCTGTGCGCCCCTGCCGCCGCCACGCTGCGCGAGGCGCTGCAGCGCCAGGCCGAGCGCCTGCGCGCGGCACTGTGGCGCCGGTTCGACGCGCAGGCGCAGCACCTGGATCGGCTGGCGCAACGGCTGGCGCGGCCATCCGCCCTGACCGTCCGTGAGCGCGCCCGCCTGCAGGCCCACGAGCATCGGTTGGAGCGGATGCTGGCGCTGCGCATCGACCGGCAACGCCAGCACCTGCTGCGGCTGGAGCAGGCGTGGCAGTCGGCTTGGCGACGCGACACCGAACGGCGCCGGCTGCAGCTGGCGCACTGGGGTGCCCAACTGGCCCTATTGGACCCCCATCTGGTGCTGCAGCGGGGCTACGCCCTGGTCACCGACGCTCAAGGCCATGTCCTCACCCGCGCCGACCAAACAGCGCCAGATGCCCCCCTTCATGTGGCCCTGGCCGCAGGGCGGCTGGATGTGCGGGTGAGCGCCGTGCATCCCGAGGCGGTGCCGTGATCCGGCGGGCGCGACCGCGCTTGGGATCCCGCGCCTGCTCCGGGGACACGCAGAGCCTGCCATGCGGCCGCCATGGCCCTTCCCTACAATCCAACGAATCGACCACAACCCCAATGAGGACACGCCATGGAACATGCACTGCCCCCCCTGCCGTTTGCGATCGACGCCCTGGAGCCGCACTACTCCAAAGAGGCGCTGGAGTACCACCACGGCAAGCACCACAATGCCTACGTGGTCAACCTCAACAACTTGCAAAAAGGCACCGAGTACGAGTCGATGGCGCTGGAGGACATCATCCGCAAGGCGCCCAACCCCGGCCCAATCTACAACAATGCCGCGCAGGTTTGGAACCACACCTTCTTCTGGAACTGCATGAAGCCCAACGGCGGCGGTGAGCCGAGCGGCGCCCTGGCCGAAGCGATCCAGGCCAAGTGGGGCAGCTACGCCGCTTTCCGCGAGGCGTTCGTCAAGAGCGCGGTCGGTAACTTCGGCTCCGGCTGGACCTGGCTGGTCAAAAAACCCGACGGCAGCGTCGACATCGTCAACACCGGCGCCGCTGGCACCCCGCTGACCACCGCCGACCAGGCGTTGCTGACGGTGGACGTGTGGGAACACGCCTACTACATCGACTACCGCAACCTGCGCCAGAAATACGTCGAGACCTTTTTCGATAAGCTGGTGAACTGGGACTTTGCGCAAGCCAACTACGTCTGACGGCGTCGGTGTGCCCCACGCATGCGTGGGGTCCCGTGTGGGGACAGTCCCTCTCAATTCCCGCGAAACGGCCCGCCAGCCAGCCGAAAGCCCGGGCCAATGCCCCGTTTGGCAAACCAGCCCTGAGCCACCTCGAGCACATAACGCACGGGTTCGCGCGAACAGTGGCTGGTCTCGTCGAGCGGGCGCATGTCCGCCAGGTTGACGATGCGGCCATCGTCGGCGACGAAAGCGGCCGTCAGCGGCACATAGGTGTTGCGCATCCAAAAGCACTGCATTGCCGGCGCCTCGAAGACGAATAGCATGCCTTCGTTGGAGGCCAGTTCCCGCCGCCACATCAGACCCGTCGCGCGCTGCTCATGCGTGCGCGCCACCTGCGCATCGATCAGATGCATCCCCGCGCGCAATGTCACACGCGGCAAATCCGTCTGGGGCGCTCCCATAGAGGGGCTTCGCTGCGCGCCGGAGGGTTGCGCGGCTGCCGCGAACGTGGCGCACAGCCCCACTGCTGCGGTCAGCGCCGCCCAGGCCTTTTTGCTCAGAGCCGGCCTGCTGCGCTGCCACCGACTGGGCCGAGGGCGACGGTCACGGGCGGCTGTCCAGCAGTTCGGGAGGGGCATAGCGTCGGAGCTGCAAAATTTTTGTCGATAGAATGGATTTTAGAGCTCGGCGCCCAACCGGTGCTGAGGCGTATTACGCCTAACGGAGTCCCCGCTCATGTATCAACACATCCAAGTGCCCACTGAAGGCCAAAAGATCACCGTCAACGCCGACATGTCACTCAACGTGCCGGACAATCCGATCATCCCCTACATCGAGGGGGACGGCACCGGCTTCGACATCACCCCGGTCATGATCAAGGTGGTGGATGCGGCGGTGGCCAAGGCCTACGGCGGCAAGCGCAAGATCCACTGGATGGAGGTCTACGCGGGCGAGAAATCCACCCGTATCTACGGGCCCGACGTCTGGCTGCCGGAGGAGACCCTGCACGCCCTCAAGGAGTACGCGGTTTCCATCAAGGGCCCGCTGACCACCCCGGTCGGCGGCGGCATCCGCTCGCTCAACGTCGCGCTGCGCCAGGAGCTGGACCTGTATGTCTGCCTGCGCCCGGTGCGCTACTTCAAAGGCGTGCCCTCGCCGCTGAAAGAGCCGGAAAAGACCGACATGGTCATCTTCCGCGAGAACTCCGAAGACATCTACGCCGGCATCGAATACCCGGCGCAGAGCGACAAAGCCAAGAAACTGATCAGGTTCCTGATTGAAGAGATGGGTGTGACCAAGATCCGCTTCCCCGAGACCTCGGGCATCGGCATCAAGCCGGTCTCGATCGAAGGGACCGAGCGCTTGGTGCGCAAGGCCATCCAGTACGCCATCGACAACGACAAGCCCAGCGTGACGCTCGTGCACAAGGGCAACATCATGAAGTACACCGAAGGCGGCTTCCGTGACTGGGGCTATGCGCTGGCGCAGCGCGAGTTCGGCGCCGAGCCGATCGACGGCGGGCCGTGGTGCAAGTTCAAGAACCCCAAGACGGGCAAGGACATCATCATCAAAGACTCGATCGCCGACGCCTTTTTGCAACAGATCCTGCTGCGTCCGGCCGAGTACTCGGTCATCGCCACGCTCAACCTCAACGGTGACTATATCTCCGACGCGTTGGCGGCGCAGGTGGGCGGTATCGGTATTGCGCCGGGCGCCAATCTGTCCGACAGCGTGGCCTGTTTCGAGGCCACGCATGGCACGGCACCCAAGTACGCCGGCAAGGACTACGTCAACCCAGGCTCCGAAATCCTCTCGGCCGAAATGATGCTGCGCCACATGGGCTGGAAAGAGGCGGCCGATCTCATCATCAGCAGCATGGAAAAGGCCATCCAGAGCAAGCATGTCACCTACGATTTCGCGCGCCTGATGGAAGGCGCCACACAAGTGTCGTGCTCAGGCTTTGGACAGGTGATGATCGACCATATGTGAGCGCTGAGCGGCGAGCGCCGCGCGGGCCGAGGTGTGTCCGCGCCGTGCGCCGCTCGACGAAGCAAGCCTTGCGCCGAACCCGCCGCCCCTTGGGGCGGCGGTGTTTTTGGGCGACGAAGAGCCAAGCCGCATTCCCTGCGGGGGTGTCGAATTTATTGCAGAATCATCGCTATGGCTACGACACCCAAACAACCCGATCTGACCCCGAGCGTGCCCGCTGGCGGTGATGCGGTGGTGTTGGAGCGTCGCCGCCAGCGCCTGCAGCCGCCCAAGATGTACCAGGTCGTCCTGCTCAATGATGACTTCACGCCGATGGAGTTCGTCGTGCGCGTGCTGCAGGAGTTTTTCAACAAGGACCGCGAGACGGCGACCCAGATCATGCTCAAGATCCATGTGCACGGGCGCGGCGTGTGTGGTGTCTATACCCGCGATGTCGCCACCACCAAAGTCGAGCAGGTCATCCAGGCTGCACGGGCTGCAGGGCATCCGCTGCAGTGTGTGGCGGAACCCGTTGAATAACGAGGACTCTGCCCCACATACCCGATTGTGCCGGTGGATGCGTCGCGCTACAGTTGAAACCCGAAGTGAAGGAAGTGCCCCATGATTGCCCAGGAACTTGAAGTCAGCTTGCATATGGCCTTTGTCGAGGCCCGGCAGCAGCGGCACGAATTCATCACGGTCGAGCATCTGCTGCTGGCCCTGCTGGACAACCCCAGTGCCGCCGAGGTGCTGCGCGCCTGCAATGCCAACATCGATGATCTGCGCAAGTCGCTGACCACCTTCATCAAGGACAACACGCCC
>NZ_JARJMT020000185.1 GCF_029335975.1 Tepidimonas sp. | reverse complement strand
GCCGAAGCCTGCAGAATGACAGGGCTGCGGGTGGCCGCTGCCGCCTGCATGATGGCGTGGATCTGCTCCATGTTGTTGACGTTAAAAGCCGGCACACCGTAGCCGTGTTCGGCAGCGTGGTCCAGCAGTTGGCGTAGGGTGATCAGGGCCATGGCGTTGTTCCTCAAACACAGGGGGGACTTCAGCCGCGCGCGCGGCGTTGCAGGACTTCGAAAGCGGGCAGCGTCTTGCCTTCCAGCACCTCCAGGAAAGCGCCGCCACCCGTGGAGATATAGCCGACATCGTTTTCGATGCCGTACTTGGCGATCGCCGCCAAGGTGTCGCCACCGCCTGCGATCGAAAACGCCTCGGAGCGGGCGATGGCTTGCGCCAGCGTGCGCGTGCCGTTCTCGAACGGGGCGAACTCGAACACCCCGACCGGGCCGTTCCAGACGATGGTGCCCGCGCTCTCCAGCAATGCGGCCAATTGCGCGGCGGTCTGCGGGCCAATGTCGAGGATCATGTCGCCCTCATCCACTTCGGCCGCGGCCTTGGCGGTGGCAGGCGCATCGGCCTTGAACTCGGGCGCGACGACCACGTCCACGGGAATCGGCACCTCGGCACCGCGCGCCTTCATCGCTTCGATGACGGCGCGGGCTTCGCCGACCAAGTCGGGCTCGGCCAGGCTCTTACCAACCGGCAGGCCTGCGGCCAGCATGAAGGTATTGGCGATGCCGCCGCCGACGATCAAGCGATCGACCTTTTGCGCCAGCGACTGCAAGATGGTGAGCTTGGTGGAGACTTTGGAGCCGGCGACGATGGCCACCAGCGGGCGGGCCGGTTGCTCCAGCGCGCGCGACAAGGCGTCGATCTCGGCGGCCAGCAGCGGCCCCGCGCAGGCCACCGGCGCATACTCGGCGATGCCATAGGTGCTGGCCTCGGCGCGGTGCGCGGTGCCAAAGGCATCGTGCACGAAGATGTCGCACAGCGCGGCCATCTTGCGCGCCAGCTCTGGGCTGTTCTTCTTCTCGCCTTTGTTCAGGCGGCAGTTTTCCAGCAGAACCACCTGGCCCGGCGCTACGGTAAAGCCGCCATCCACCCAGCGCTGGATCAACGGCACCGGCTGTCCCAGCAATTGACTGAGGCGCTCGGCCACGGGGGCGAGTGTGTCCTCGGGCTTGGGCTGACCTTCGGTCGGGCGGCCCAGGTGGGAGGTCAGCATGACGCCCGCGCCGGCCTCCAGGGCCGCGCGGATGGCCGGTACAGAGGCGCGGATACGGGTGTCTTCCGTAATGCGCGCCACACCGTCCTCAAAGGCCAGCGGCACATTCAGGTCGGCGCGGATGAAAACGCGCTTGCCCCGGGCCTGGCCCTGGGCACACAGATCGGTAAAACGAATGAAATCCATCGTTGGGGCTCCGGCTCAAACGGCCCCAGCGCATGCCGGGGCCTGGGGTGTCCTGTGGTGACGCGGGTTCAGCGCGACTGGCCTCAGAGCGAGCGACCCACCACGCGCGCCATCTCCAGGCACTTGTTCGAATAGCCCCACTCGTTGTCGTACCAAGCGACCAGCTTGACGAACGTCGGGTCGAGCTGAATGCCAGCCTCGGCGTCGAAAACGCTGGTGCAGACCTCCCCGCGGAAGTCGGTGGCCACGACCTTGTCTTCGGTGTAGCCAAGTACGCCAGCCAATCCGCCTTCGGCCACCGGCTTGGCCGCCATGGCCTTCATCGCGGCGCAGATTTCGTCATAGGTGGCGGGTTTTTCCAGTTGGCAGGTCAGGTCGACGACCGAGACATCGCTGGTGGGCACGCGAAAGGCCATGCCGGTCAGCTTTTTGTTCAAGCTCGGGATCACTTTGCCGACCGCTTTGGCCGCACCAGTCGAGCTGGGGATGATGTTCTCGAGGATGCCACGGCCGCCGCGCCAGTCCTTGTTGGATGGACCGTCGACCGTCTTTTGGGTCGCGGTGGCGGCGTGCACGGTGGTCATGAGGCCGCGCTCGATGCCCCACTGGTCGTGCACCACCTTGGCCAGCGGCGCCAAGCAGTTGGTCGTGCAGCTGGCGTTGGAGATGATGTCTTGGCCGCTGTAGCTGCCGTGATTGACGCCATAGACGAACATCGGCGTGTCGTCCTTGCTCGGCGCACTCATGATGACGCGCTTTGCGCCCGCTTGCAGATGCTTGCGCGCGCCGGCATCGTCGAGGAAGATGCCGGTGGACTCGATGACCACGTCGGCGCCGACGTCACCCCAGCGCAGGTTGGCCGGGTCGCGCTCGGCAGTCAGGCGGATGTGGCGGCCGTTGACCACGAGGGTGTTGCCTTCCACCGCCACTTCACCCTGGAAGCGGCCGTGCACGCTGTCATACTTCAGCATATAGGCCAGGTAGTCCGGCTCGAGCAGGTCGTTGATGCCGACGATCTCGATATCGCTCTGGAAATTGCGCAGGGCAGCGCGGAATACCATGCGGCCAATGCGGCCAAAACCGTTGATGCCGACGCGTATGGTCATTGTCAGTTTCTCCTCGATGGTTTTGCAAAAAATTCGGTCGTCGCCACCGCAGCGCGGGGCCTCCATTCAGTTGGGGAGCGCGAGGGCCGATAACGCTGCTGGCATGAGCGCCCCGAAGTCCGCGATCACGCGGTCGGGCGCACACGCCTCGATGGGCTCCCCCATGTTGTAGCCATAAGGCACACACCAGACGGCAATGCCGGCGTGGCGTGCCGTGGCCACGTCGATGGAAGAGTCCCCCACCAGCAGGGCGCGGCTGCGATCCACCCCGTAGCGTAACAGGCTGTCGGCCACGGCCAGGGGATTGGGCTTCTTGACGGGCAAGGTGTCGCCGCTGATAACCCGGTCGAACAGCGCGGTCAAGCCATGCGCCTGCAGCACGCGGGCGGTGTAGCGTGACTCCTTGTTGGTGACGACGACCAGCCGCACGCCCGTGGCGCGCAGGGCCTGCAGCGCCTCCACCACACGCGGGTAGGGGCGGCTGCGCGTGCCGCAGCGCAACTCGTAATGGCGCTGGAACACCGCCTCCGCTGCCGCGAAGCCCGGATCGGCACGCACGGCTTCGGCGCCACAGCCCTGGCGCGCTGCCAGGGCCTGCACCAGCAGCTCGCGCGTGCCGTGGCCGATCCAGCGTGTGACCTGCTCCAGCGACGCCGGTGGAAAGCCCAGCTCCGTCAGCGTGTCATTGACGGCGTCGGCGATCTCCGGCGCGGTCTCGACCAGCGTGCCGTCCAAGTCGAACAGCATCAGGTCGAACGGCTGTGCAGGGCGCGCCGGTGCGCTCACGCGAGCACCTCGCGCACGGCTTGCGCCACCTTCGCCGGCGTCAGGCCAAAGTACTCGTACAGTGCTGGGGCCGGGGCAGATTCGCCGAAGCGGTCAATGCCAACCACACGTCCGCGGCGCCCCACGTATTTGCGCCAAAAGTCCGGGTGTGCGGCCTCCACCGCCACCGCCGGCAGCGCTGGCGGCAGCACGGCGTCCTGGTAGGCCGTGTCTTGGCGGTCGAACACGTTGGTGCTGGGCATGGAGACGACGCGCGTCGCAATTCCTTCGGCAGCCAGCAGCTCCTGCGCCTTCAAAGCAATCGAGACTTCCGATCCGGTGGCGATGATCACGGCGCGCGCTGCGTCCATGTCCTTGAGCACATAGCCCCCGCGTGCCGCGCCGTCGGCATGCGCGCGCTGCGTCACCACTGGCAGGTTTTGCCGCGACAGACACAGCGCGGAGGGACCGTCGCGCCGCTGCACCGCCGCCGCCCACGCCACCAGCGTCTCCAGCGCGTCGGCCGGGCGCCAGACGTCCAGCTGAGGAATCAAGCGCAAGCTCGGCACATGCTCCACGCTCTGGTGCGTCGGGCCATCTTCGCCCAAGCCGATCGAGTCGTGCGTGAAGACGTGCACGACACGCTGCTTCATCAGCGCGGCCATGCGGATGGCGTTGCGGCTGTAGTCGCTGAAGGTCAAGAAGGTGCCGCCGTACGGCAGGTAGCCGCCATGCAGCGCGATGCCGTTCATGATCGCGGCCATGCCGAACTCGCGCACGCCGTAGCTGAGGTGGTTGCCCCAGCGGTCGCGCCCAGCGATCGTACAGCCCTTGAAATTGGTCAGGTTGGAGCCGGTGAGGTCGGCGCTACCGCCGAAGAATTCCGGGATCAGCGGCGCCAGCGCGTCCAGCGCCAATTGGCTGGCCTTGCGCGTGGCCACCGCGTCGGTGCGCACTGCAGCAGCGTCCAGCAGCGCGGGCAGGTGCTGCGTCAGCTCGGGCTTGAGTTCGCCGCGCATGCGGCGCTCGAACTCGGCCGCCAGCTCCGGGTGCGCCTCGGCGTAGGCAGCCAAGCGCTGGCGCCAGGCGGCTTCCGCCGCTGCGCCGCGGGCGCGTGCATCCCATGCCGCAGCGATCTCGGCCGGAATCTCGAACGGCGCATAGGGCCAGTCCAGCGCCGCGCGGGTGGCGGCAACCTCGGCCGCACCGAGCGCTGCGCCGTGCACATCGTGCGTGCCCGCTTTGTTCGGCGAGCCCTGGCCAATGACGGTCTTGCAGCAGATCAGCGTCGGTTTGCCGTCCGGGCGACGCGCCTGCGCTTTGGCCAGCCGGATCGCAGCGTCCACCGCCTCGGTGTCGTGACCGTCGACATTGCGGATCACATGCCAGCCGTAGGCCTCGAAACGGGAGGGCGTGTCGTCGGCGAACCAGCCTTCGACATGGCCGTCGATCGAGATGCCGTTGTCGTCGTAAAAGGCGATCAGCTTGGACAGGCGCAGTGTGCCGGCCAGCGAGCAGACCTCATGACTGATGCCCTCCATCATGCAGCCGTCGCCGAGGAACACGTAGGTGAAGTGGTCGACGATGGTGTGGCCGGGACGGTTGAACTCGGCGGCGAGCAGCTTTTCCGCCAACGCCATGCCGACCGCGTTGGCGATACCCTGCCCCAGCGGCCCAGTGGTGGTCTCCACACCAGGGGTGATGCCGACCTCCGGATGGCCCGGGGTCTTGCTGTGCAGCTGACGAAAGGCTTTGAGCTCCTCGATCGGCAGGTCGTAGCCGGTCAGGTGCAACAGCGCATAGATCAGCATCGAGCCATGGCCATTGGACAACACGAAACGATCGCGGTCGGCCCAGGCCGGATTTCCCGGGTTGTGCTTGAGGTGGCGGTTCCACAACACCTCAGCGATTTCGGCCATGCCCATCGGGGCTCCCGGATGGCCGCTGTTGGCCTGCTGCACGGCGTCCACCGCCAGCATGCGGATGGCGTTGGCCATGCGGCGCGCCAGATCGGGAGCCGGAGCGGCACGCTCGGGAAAGTCGCTCGAATACATAAGGTCAGTCTCCGTCGTTCAGAGTCACGCCAGGCCCAGCGCGCGCTGGCGGCGCTCCATCATGCGCCAGATGAAAGGGGTAAAAATCAACTGCATGGCAAGCTCCATTTTGCCGCCCGGCACGACGATCGTATTGGCCCGGCTCATCCATGAGCCATCGATCATCGACAGCAGGTAGGGAAAGTCGATGCCTTTGGGTTTGGCAAAACGGATGACGACCATACTTTCGTCAGCCGTGGGGATATCGCGGGCAATGAACGGATTCGAAGTATCCACCACCGGCACGCGCTGGAAGTTCACATGCGTCACCGCAAACTGCGGACAGATGTAGTTGACATAGTCGGGCATGCGGCGCAGGATGGTGTCGACCACCGCCTCCTGGCTGTATCGCCGCTCGGTCTTGTCACGGATCAGTTTCTGGATCCACTCCAGGTTGATCGAGGGGGCCACGCCGATCAGCAGATCGGGGTACTGCGCGACATTGACGCTGCCGGTCACCACCGCGCCGTGCAGGCCCTCATAAAACAGGATGTCGGTGTCCTCGGGCAGGTCCTCCCACGGCGTGAAGGTACCAGGCTCCTGGCCATACGGGGCAGCCTCCTCTTCGTTGTGCAGATACTTGCGGCTGCGCCCACGGCCGGTCTCGGCGTAGGTCTTGAAGAGGTTTTCCAGCTCTTCGAAGAGGTTGGCATCGGGCCCGAAGTGACTGAAGTGGCGGTTGCCCTTGGCCTCTTCTTCGGCCATGCGCCGGCGCATTTCCTGGCGGTCGTAGCGGTGAAAGCTGTCGCCTTCGATGATGGCGGCGCGCACCCCCTCGCGGCGGAAGATGTTCTGGAACGTGCGAGTGACGGTGGAGGTACCGGCACCGGAGGAACCAGTGATGGCAATGATTGGATGCTTGTCAGACATGGCGGGTTCTCCTCGGAACTTCTCGAATCCAGCGTGCGGCCAATGGCTTAGTCGCGAAACAACGAGCGCTCGCCAAACAGGGGGTTGTCGTCCTTGATCGGGGCCGGCTCGCGATGGTAGCGCTCGATGCGCTCGACCTCGCTCTTGCTGCCAAACACCAAGCCGATGCGCTGGTGTAAAGACGTGGGCTGCACATGCAAAATCGGCTCGCGGCCCGTGCTGGCGCGCCCGCCAGCCTGCTCCATGAGAAACCCCACCGGATTGGCCTCGTAGAGCAAGCGCAGGCGGCCTGGTTTGGTCGGGTCGCGCATGTCACGCGGGTACAGGAACACTCCGCCGCGCATCAGGATGCGGTGGGCCTCGGCGACCATACTCGCAATCCAGCGCATGTTGAAGTCTTTGCCGCGCGGACCGGTTTTACCGGCCAAACATTCGTCGACATAACGCTTGACCGGCAGCTCCCAGAA